>NZ_JBVIQR010000004.1:202975-264902 GCF_055576875.1 Streptomyces sp. NPDC033229
TAGCAGCAAACGACACAAAACAAAAAAAAAAAAAAAAAACACCCCCCCCCCCCCCCCCCCCCCCCCCCCCCCCCCCCCCCCCCCCCCCCCCCGCCCTTCCTGCTGCTACTTGTCGCTGCTCGGCGCTACTTGGCGCTACTTGTCAATGTCGCCCACCACGAAGAACAGCGAGCCCAGGATCGCGACCATGTCGGCGACCAGCGTGCCCGGCAGCAGCTCCACCAGCGCCTGGATGTTGTTGAACGAGGCCGAGCGCAGCTTGAGCCGGTACGGCGTCTTCTCGCCCTTGGAGACCAGGTAGTAGCCGTTGAGCCCGAGCGGGTTCTCCGTCCACGCGTACGTCGAGCCCTCGGGCGCCTTGAGCACCTTGGGCAGCCGCTGGTTGATCGGGCCCGGCGGCAGCGCCTCCATCCGGTCCAGGCACGCGTCCGCCAGCTCCAGCGAGTTGTGGGTCTGCTCCAGCAGGCACTCGAAGCGGGCCAGGCAGTCGCCGTCCTGGCGCGTGACGACCTTCAGCGTGTCCTGGAGCTCCCCGTACGCGAGGTACGGCTCGTCGCGCCGCAGATCGAAGTCGACGCCGGAGGCGCGGGCGATGGGCCCGCTGACCCCGTACGCGTGCACGGCCTCGCGCGACAGGGCGCCGACACCGCGGGTACGGGCCCGGAAGATCTCGTTGCCCAGCACCAGCCGGTCGTAGACGTCCATCCGCGAGCGGACCTCGGCGACCGCGTGCCGGGCCCGGCCGAGCCAGCCCGCGGGCAGGTCCTCCTTCAGGCCGCCGACACGGTTGAACATGTAGTGCATCCGGCCGCCCGAGACCTCCTCCATCACCGCCTGGAGCTCCTCGCGCTCGCGGAAGGCGTGGAAGACGGGCGTGATGCCACCCAGCTCCAAGGGGTAGGAGCCGAGGAACATCAGATGGTTGAGGACCCGGTTCAGCTCGGCGAGCAGCGTGCGCGTCCACACGGCCCGCTCGGGCACCTCCATGCCGAGCATCCGCTCGACGGCGAGGACGACCCCGAGCTCGTTGGAGAACGCGGACAGCCAGTCGTGGCGGTTGGCCAGCATGATGATCTGCCGGTAGTCGCGCGCCTCGAACAGCTTCTCCGCGCCCCGGTGCATGTAGCCGATGACCGGTTCGGCGTGCTGGATCCGCTCCCCGTCGAGGACGAGCCGCAGCCGCAGCACGCCGTGCGTGGACGGGTGCTGCGGGCCGATGTTGAGCACCATGTCGGTGCTTTCCGCCGCGCCGCCGATGCCGACTGTGGTCTCAGAGGTTGGGGCCATGGGGAGTAGTTTGTCAGTCACGCGCGCGTGAGGCGGTCCGGGGCGCCCGAGGTGGTCCGCACACCCTGCCGCGCACCTTGCCGCCTGCGTCACCGCTCACCCCGCTGCCAGCTCCGCAGGCAGCCCCGCACAGGCCCCGCCCACCGGGTGCAGCAGCCAGCCGAAGGCGCCCAGCCCCGCCGGGGCCACCAGCTCCGCCGCCTCGCCCGCCGCACCCAGCGCCCGGACGTACGCCGCCGGGTCCGTGGAGGCGAGCGCCAGCGGCGGCCTGCGGCCGTCGACCCCGAGCGCCGTCAGGGCCTGGCGCTGGGTCAGCAGCGAGCCGCCCTCGCCCGCGCAGGCGTCCAGCGCGACGTGCGCGGTGATGTCGCAGGAGCCGTCCGGCACCGGCCGCACCTCGCGGCCCTCGCGGAACCCCGCCAGGGTGCCGAAGGGCGGCCGGTGGTCCCGGCCGTGCGCGTAGTCCACCGCCACCGCCAGCCCGGCCCGCAGGCTGCCCACCGCCCGCGCCCACGCGGTGTCGCGCGGGTGGCCGATCTCCGCCCGGGAGCCGGGGGGCGCGCCCTCCAGGGGCCACCAGCGGGCGAGCCAGGCGGCGTCCTCGCCCTCGACGGGGTCGCCGAGCAGCTCCTCGCCGTCCGGCTGCACGAGCACCTGGCGCGGCGTGCCCTCGGCGTCCGCCTCGGCGACGTCGAGCGGCACGTTGTCCAGCCACTCGTTGGCGAACAGCAGGCCCTCCACCCCCTCCGGGAGGTCGCTCAGCCAGGTGATCCGCTCGTCGAGCCCCGGCGGCCGCGCCGCCAGTTCGACCGCGTACGGGCGCAGCCGTGCCGCGAGTTCCGGCGGCACCTGTGCCAGCACCCCGGTGAGCAGCTCGCCGCGCCCGGCCCCGACGTCGGTCAGCGCCAGCTCCGCCGGATGCCCGAGCGCCGCGTCGACCCGGCCCAGCAGCCGGGCGACGGCTCCCGCGTAGAGCGGCGAGGCGTGGACGGAGGTACGGAAGTGCCCGGCGGGGCCCTCGGGGCGCCGATAGAAGCCGTCGGGCCCGTACAGGGCGGTCTCCGCCGCCGTCCGCCAGGTTCTCGTTCCCTGTGCCATACGCACACGCTATGCGCCCTCGGCGGTCACCTCGCCTCCACCTTGCGGAGTAGGCGGGACGTACAGGGATCGATCGTCCGGTTGACCCCGGCACGTACTCCGCGTGCCTACGCTGGGTGACGTGCAGCGCCTCTACGATTTCCTCCGCAGGCACCCGACGGGTGTGGACGGCTTCTGGGCCGTCCTGCTGCTCGGCCTGATCGTGATCTCCTCCTCGTCGGACGGGCCGGGCCGGGGCTCGGTGTTCGCGGAGATCGTCATCTATGGCGCGCTGTGCCTCGTGATCGCGCTGCGCCGCCGCGCGCCGGAGAAGATGCTCCTGCTGGCGACGGCCGCCGGGGTGGCCCAGCTCGCCCTGGACGTCCCCCAGCATCCGGCGGACTTCGCCATGCTCGTGATCATCTACACGGTGGCGTCCGGCAACACCCGCTGGGCGTCCCGGTACGCCCTCGTCGGCGCCCTCGTCGCCCCCGCGCTCGCCACGATGCGCTGGGGCACCTACCAGGGAAGTCTGACGAGCAAGGTCATCCAGACGGTGTTCCTCACCGTCCCCTTCGTCCTCGCCTGGGTGCTGGGCGACTCGATCCGCACCCGCCGCGCCTACTGGGCCCAGTTGGAGGAGCGCGCCGCGCGCCTGGAGAAGGAGCGCGAGCAGCAGTCGCGGATGGCGGTGGTCGCCGAGCGGGCACGGATCGCGCGCGAGCTGCACGACGTCGTGGCGCACAACGTCTCGGTGATGGTCGTCCAGGCGGACGGCGCCGCCTACGTCCTGGACGCCTCGCCGGAGCAGGCCAAGCAGGCACTGGAGACGATCTCCGGCACCGGACGCCAGGCCCTGGCGGAGATGCGCAGGCTGCTGGGCGTGCTGCGCACCGACGACGGCGGCGAGGGCGGCGAGTACGTCCCGCAGCCGGACGTGGAGCAGATCGGCGACCTCGTCGAGCAGGTGCGCAGTGCGGGCCTGCCGGTGGACTTCCGGATCGAGGGGTCCCCCCGGCCGCTGCCCAGCGGCGTGGAGCTCACCGCGTACCGCATCGTGCAGGAAGCGCTCACCAACACCCGCAAGCACGGCGGCCCCGACGCGGCCGCGAGCGTGCGGCTCACCTACTTCGACGACGGGCTGGGCCTGCTCGTCGAGGACGACGGCCGTGGCGCGCAGCACGAGCTGTACGAGGAGGGCGGCGCGGACGGCATGGGGCACGGGATGATCGGCATGCGCGAGCGCGTCGGCATGGTCGGGGGCACGCTGGACGCGGGCCCGCGGGCGGGCGGCGGCTTCCGGATCAGCGTGCTGCTGCCGATCAGGGCCGGCCGCTGATCGGCGGCCGCATTCGTTCACGGAGTATGGAGGGACGCGCGTGCGGCTCGTACGCGCGCCGAGGAAAGGGACTTCCGCATGTCGATCCGCGTGATGCTCGTCGACGACCAGGTGCTTCTGCGCACCGGATTCCGCATGGTGCTGGCAGCCCAGCCGGACATGGACGTCGTCGCCGAGGCCGGGGACGGCGCCGAGGCCCTGGAGGTGCTGCGCGGGACCGATGTCGACGTGGTGCTGATGGACGTGCGCATGCCGCGGATGGACGGGGTGGAGGCGACCCGCCGGATCTGCGGGCAGGAAGGAGCACCGAAGGTGCTCATCCTGACCACCTTCGACCTCGACGAGTACGCCTTCTCCGCGCTCAAGGTCGGCGCCAGCGGCTTCATGCTCAAGGACGTGCCGCCGGCCGAGCTGCTGGGCGCGATCCGCGCGGTGCACAGCGGGGACGCGGTCGTCGCGCCCAGCACCACGCGACGGCTGCTGGACCGCTTCACGCCGATGCTGCCGAGCGCGGCGGGCGAGCCGTCGAGCGCGGAGCTGGACCGCCTGACGGGCCGTGAGCGCGAGGTGATGCTGCTGGTGGCCCAGGGGCTGTCCAACGGCGAGATCGCGGCGCGGCTGGTGCTCTCCGAGGCGACGGTGAAGACGCACGTGGGCCGCATCCTCACCAAGCTGGGGCTGCGGGACCGGGTCCAGGTGGTGGTGCTGGCCTACGAGAGCGGTCTCGTACGGGCCGGTGGGGGCGGTGCGTAGTCGTGCGCCTTCGCCTGCCCGGCGGATCCTCGGCTGCGGGCCCGTTTTCCCGCCTGCGGCGGCAAGCGCCCTGCGGGCGCGTCCTCAATCGCCGGACGGGCTGAAGTCAGCCCGTCCGGCGATTGAGGACACCGCCGCGCAGCGGAGGTGCGCTCCTCGCAGCCTCAGAGCCGATAGGCAACCCGCATGGCGGAGAGCCAGGCGGCCGCCGCCGGTTCGGGCCGCAGGCGCACGTGGCTGGCGGCGGTGTGGACGTCCCGCCAGGCGCGCTGGAACGGGTGGCTCTGCGAGAAGCCGCGGGTACCGGCGGCGGCCATGACGCGGTCCACGGCCTCCTTCGCGAGTTCCGCCGCCCGGGCGCAGTCCCACGGGGACCAGGACGTCCAGTCGGGGCGCGGCACGACCGCCGTGCCGTCGGCGTCCCGGGCGACCCGCTCGACCAGCAGCCGGGCCAGCTCCACGTCACCGGCGGCGCGCACCAGGCCGAGCCGGTCGGGCGTCACCGTGTCGTCCCCGCCGAGGAGTTGCCGCCCGGCGATCTCCATCGCGCCCTGCGCGGCTCCGAGGACGGGCGGCGCGAACGTCATTCCCGCGATGGAGCGCAGCGGTACGACGGGGTGGCCGTCCACGGACCTGGTGCTGACGTCGCTCATGGGGAAGGTGCGGTGGTCGGGCACGAAGACGTCGTCGACGACGAGGGTGTGGCTGCCGGTGCCCCGCATGCCGAGCGTGTCCCATGTGGTCTCGACGGTGAACGCCTCGCGCGGCAGCGTGAAGAAGAGGTTCCGGGTGGTGCCGTCCGGCTCCGGGGGCGCGGCCGGGCCCGCCACCAGGGCCCACTCGGCGTGGCCGGCCGCGCTGGTGTAGGGCCAGCTCCCGGACAGCCGCCAGCCGCCGGTGACGGCCTCGGCGCGGCCCACGGGCAGCATGGACGACGCGATGACGGTGTCCGGGCCGTCCGACCACAGATCGCGCTGCCCCTCTTCGGGCAGGAAGGCGGCGATCCGGCTTCCGTAGGCGAGGATCGAGGCGCACCAGCCGGCGGAGGCGCAGCCCTCTCCCACCGTCATGATCGCGTCGGTGATCTCCAGGAAGCCGCCCCCGCCGCCGCCCCACCGGCGCGGCACGAAGTGCCGGGGGAAGCCGGCCGTCACCAGGGCGCGCAGTACCTCCGGCCGCAGTTCGCGCTCGGTGTCGGCGGCCTCGGCCTGGGCCGCGGCGAGGTCCCGTGCCTTGTGGGCCGCCACGGACAGGTCTGTTTCGTGGACGTTGTGGTTGTCGTGCGTGGCGTTGCCGTCGTGCGGGGTGTTCATCGGGGGTGTCTCTCCTGGTCTGTCGGGGGGTGCGGCCCGCGTGCCCGCCGGTCAGCGGCCGGTCAGGGCGGCGAGCACGGGCGCGGCGATCCGTGGCCCGTAGGCGGCGGTGAGGGCGTCCGCGCAGCGGGCCGCGTCGAAGGCGTAGGTCTGCGTCCCCACCTCGGTCAGGGCGAGGGACGCCAGCGCGGATCCGGCCCGCGCGGCCCGTACGGGATCGGCGTCGGTGGCCAGGGCCGCGAGGAATCCGGCGCGGTAGGCGTCGCCCGCACCGGTCGGATCGGCGACGCGCCCGGCCGGCACGGCCCCGATCGCGACCGCCGCCTCGCCGCGGCGCTCGACGCGGCTGCCCTGCTCGCCGAGGGTGGTGATCCAGGTGCCGACGCGGCCGAGGACCTGGTCGTGGGTCCAGCCGGACTTCTCCAGCAGCAGGGCGTGTTCGTAGGCGTTGGTGAACAAGTAGGCCGCGCCCTCGACCAGTTCCCGGACCTCGTGGCCGTCGAGGCGGGCGAGCTGCTGGGAGGGGCCGGCGGCGTGGCGGATGCCCAGCGCGCGGCAGGCGCGGGTGTGGCGCAGCATGGCCCGTGGGTCGTCGGCCCCGACGAGGACGAGGTCCAGGCCGCCCAGTCTGCGGGCGGTGGCGGCCAGTTCGATGTCGGCGGCCTCGGTCATCGCGCCCGCGTAGAAGGCGGCGATCTGGTTGCCGTCCAGGTCGGTGGTGCACAGGAAGCGGGAGGTGTGCCGGGTGGCGGACAGCCGCACGGAAGCGGTGTCGACGCCCACCGTGCGCAGCCGGGCGCCGTACTCCTCGAAGTCGGCGGCGCCCGCGGCGCCGACGAGCGCGGGAGCGCGGCCGAGCAGGGCCAGCCCGTACGCGATGTTGGCGGCGACCCCGCCGTAGCGGACGTCGAGCGTGTCGACGAGGAACGACAGCGAGACGCTGGCGAGCGCCTCCGGCAGCAGCTGCTCGGTGATCCGGCCCGGGAAGGTCATCAGGTGGTCGGTGGCGATCGAGCCGGTGACGGCGGTACGCATCGGGGCCCCGTGGCGGTGGTGTGGGTGGGTTCGGCGCGGGGCCGGAGAGCTCCGCGGATGGGGGCCCGCGGTGCTCTCCGGCCGACTGCCGTCCGTCAGTGCGTACGGACGGAGACCTCGAGCCCGTCGCCGAGGGGCAGCGGCAGGGAGGTGTAGCCGTTCCCGGCGGTGCGCACGTGGCCGAAGAACTCCTTGAGCTTCTCCGGGAAGAGGTTCGTGTCGTCGGCGACGACGACCGAGCCGGTGGTCAGCTTCGGCTCCAGCAGGCGCAGCACGTCGAGGAACAGCGGCGTCCAGCCGTCGAGGAGGAGCAGGCCCACCGGGCCCGGGACGGAGGGCAGGGTCTCGCGGGCGTCGCCGACGCGGACCTCCGCGTACTCCGACAGACCGGCCTCGGCGATGTTCGCGGTGGCGATGGCGGCCTTGGCCTCGCTGAGCTCGGAGCCGTAGACCTTGCCGCCGCCGTTGTCGCGGACGGCCGCCGCCAGGTGGATGGTGGAGATGCCGTAGGACGTGCCGTACTCGACGACGGTGGTGGCACCGGTGGCGCGGACCAGCTGGTAGAGGAACGTCCCGACCTCCGGCGGCACCGGCAGCAGGGCGTCGCCGGCCAGGTCGGTGAGCTGCCGCAGCTCGTCGTCCGAGGGCGTGCCCTGCCAGCCGGTGAGGGTGCCGGCCACGCGGGGGGTCTTGGCGTCGTCCCCCGACGCCTCGGTGAACAGCCGGTCCAGGACCGTGCGGACAGCGGGGTCGGACAGACCGGTCAGGTGTGCCGTGTTCGGCATGGGAAAAGAGCCCTTCGAAGGTGGTGGGGGTGTGACGGGTGAGGGGTACGTGCGCCGGCGCGGCGATTACGCGGCGCGTGCCTCGGTGATCCAGGCGGTCGCGGTCCGGGCGTCGATGTTGGCTCCGGCGAGGCGCTCGATGATGGCCTCGTCGGTGGCTCCGTCGCCGAGCGCCCGCACGACGAAGGGAAAGAACTGCACCCGGTTCAGCATGGGTTGGTTGCGCAGCACCGCGTCGCGCAGTTGGCCGGCCGCGTCCGTCTTGACGGCGTCGGCCAGGGCTTCGAGCTGGATAGTGATGAGCGCGGCGGCCATCGGGTCGGTGAGCCGCACGGAACCGTCGGGCTCGACGACCAGCGTGCTGGGCGCGGAGGAGACCACGGCCTCCGGCTCGGAGATGACCAGGTTGCCCATGCCGCTCAGGATCCGGTTGGTGTCGCTGAGGCAGCGGAAGCCGTTGAGGCGGCCGAGGGTGGCGACGAGGACACAGACGGCCTTGCCGCGCAGCGGGCCCCGGGCGTGCGGGCGGGATGCCCAGTCGATGGCGTTCTTGAGCACGCCGGGGAGGGTGTTGTTGTACTCGGGGGTGGCGATGACGATGCCGTCGGCCTGCCGGATCGCCTCGCGCAGCCGGGCCACGGCCGGCGGCGCCGGGTCGACGTCCAGGTCCTCGTTGTAGACCGGGACCTCGGCCAGCCCGTCGAAGATCTCCAGCTCCATGCCCTCGGGGGCCAGCGGCTGAAGGGCCTTGAGCAGACGGGTGTTGTACGAGCCCCGGCGCAGGGACCCGGAGATGGCGAGGATGCGGGACATGCGGCGGCCTTTCCGTGCGGAGTTGTCCTTGCGGGCCGGCCGTACGCCGGTGGATATCGCGGACCGGGCCGCGCCCGGTGGGCAGTCGTCCGTCAGGTGGTGGCGGTACGGCTGCGGAGGGATATCGGCGATACGACGGCGGTCGGATATCGACGGTACGACGACGGTCGGATATCGGCGGTACGGCGGCGAAATTGCGGGAACGCCCGGCGTTCAGGCCGGTACCACCTCGGAAAGGGCTTCCTCGAACTCGAATTCCCGGCTGCCCGCGGCCCATTGGCCCATCGATACCTCGGCCGTGATGCCCGGACCGAAACCGGCGATCATGCCGCGCGCACCGTCGGTCACTTCGTTCTCGTCGAACATGCGGGCCAGCGAGTCGAGGACCACCGCGCTGGCGATGTTCCCGTATTCGGTGAGGGTGCTCCGGCTGAACCTGAATTCCTCGGGGGCGACGCCGAGGAATTTGCAGAGGTCGTCGAGGATACGCGGGCCGCCCGCGTGGATGATGTAGAAGTCGAGGCCCTGTACGTCCCAGCCGTGCTGCCCGGAGATATCGCGGAGGACGGGGGCGAGCGGCTCCATCGTGCCGGGCACGCGCTTGTCGAGCCGGAAGTGGAAGCCCGTGTCCTTCACGTCGTAGGAGATCCAGTCCTCGGTGTCCGGGATGAGGTAGGCGGCGTTGCGCTGCAGCCGCACACCGGTGCCGCCCTCGCCGCGGACCACGGCCGCCGCCACGGCGTCGCCGAACAGGCCGTCGGAGAGCAGCGAGCCGACGTCGCCGTCCGACGGCTGGTAGCACAGGGAGCAGAACTCGCAGGCCACGATGAGGACGTTCGCGTGCGGATGGGCGACGCAGAAGTCGTGCGCGCGGTTGATGGCGGCTGCGCCGGCCGCGCAGCCGAGCTGGGCGATCGGGATCTGGCGGGTGTCGGAGCGGAACCCCATGGAGTTGATCAGCCAGGCCGTCATCGAGGGCATCATGAAGCCCGTGCACGACACGTAGATGATCGCGTCGACATCGCGGGCGGTCAGCTCGGCATTGGCGAGGGCCTGCTGGACGACGGGCGGGACCCGGCGTTTGGCCTCGCGTTCGTAGATTTTGTTGCGTATCTCGAACCCGGGGTGCTGAAGGGTGCGTTCGAGCGGCTGGACGATGTGGCGTTTACGTACGCCGGTGTTGGTGATGAGACGTAGTGCGAGCGGCAGGTGCGGGCTTCCGGAATACACGCGCCGCGCCATGTCGAGAGTCTCGTCCATGGTGATGACGTTTTCCGGAACCGCAATCGCCGGACGGCAGATGGTAGCCAAGGCAGTCTCCTTAACCCGTTGTCACGAGCGCACGGATGACACCTCACCGAGGTGAACCGAGGTGAGGTGCGGTGAGCACGTGCAGCATGCAAGCAAATGCCGAACGGGCGCCGCAAGAGGGGAGACAATGCCCCTACGTGGCACGGACTGCCCCCTTCCGGTGGGGCTGCTTCCGGCCGAATAAAGACAGCGTCAGTGTTTTCGCGTCATTGTTTGGATTTCCTTCCTGGAAACTGGCATGGCGATATCGCGCTCGGTGCTCGGCCCCTCGGTGGCGGTGGTCGTCGGCTTTCGTGAGTCGGGTGAGGGGTGCGGGAGGAGCCCCTGCCGCGGCGCACGGGGGCAGCACACGCGGCAGGGGCGGTTCGTGGTCCGGCCCGTGATCGGCTCAGTGCATGATCTGGCCCCCGTCCACGGGCAGATGGGCGCCGGTGATGTGCCGGCACAGATCGCTGGACAGGGCGACGATGGCGTCGGCCACGTCCTCGGCCTGGGCGATCCGGCGCAGCGGGGTGACGGCCTCGATGGCGGCGACGACGGGCAGGCGCCGGGTGGGCGCGCTGCCGTCGGTGGGCACGAGCCCGGGTGCGACGGTGTTCACCCGCACGCCGTCGGGGCCCAGTTCGGCGGCGAGCACCCGCATCAGGGCGTCCTGCGCGGCCTTGGCCACGGCGATGTCCGCCACCTCGGGAGCGCCGCTGCGGGATTCGCTGGAGCCGACGAAGACGATGCTGCCGCCGCGGCGCTGCCGCATGGCCGCGCCGACGAGACGGCACACGTTCAAGGTCGCGCGCAACTGGCCGTCCACCCGGGACTGGATCTCGAAGCCGGAGTCCAGGGCCGTGCCGCGGAAGACCGGTCCGCCGCCGATGGCGTTGCACACGAGGACGTCGATGTCGCCGAGCAGCTCGGTGGCCTGCCAGACGAGTTCCGCGGCGGTGTCCGGGTCGCGGACGTCGCCCTGCACGGCGACGGCCTTGGAGTTCTCCTGCTCGATGTCCCGGACCACGTCCTTGGCGGCCCGTTCGTTGCGGAGGTAGTTGACGGCCACCGAGGCACCGGCGCGGCCGAGGGCACGGGCCGTGGCGGCACCGATCCCGCGGCTGCCGCCGGTCACCAGCGCGATGCGACCCTCCAGGAGGCGGCCGGCATCTGTGTTCACGTGAGGACTCCTGATCTCTCGGCCCTGGCGAAGGGCCCGAGGGGGACGGGCGGGAAGGGGCACCTGCGGGGCGTCAGACGGCGCGGGTGATCCAGACCCGGCCGGACCCGGTGCGGGCCCGCAGCCGTACGCGCGGCACGCCCGCCCGCGGCGCGGAGCTGTCCGACAGGTCGTCGCGCACCCCGCCGGCCCCGGAGTGGGCGTCCACCTCGGGGATCACGCCGTCGCGAACGCCGACGCGGATCTCGCCGGAGGTGGCGACCGCTTCGAGGGCTCCCCCGGCCAGGGAGCCGACCGAGATCCGCCCGGTGCCGGTGTGCGCGGAGACCTCGCCCTCGACCGTGCCCACGTCGATGGAACCGCTGCCGGTGCGCAGGCGCGCGGGGCCCGCCAGCCGGCCGGCGGAGACGCAGCCGGTGCCGGTGTCCAGCTCGGCTTCGCCCTCGGCCCGCTCCAGGTCGAGGGCACCGGCGCCGCTGCGCAGGTGGGCGGTGGCGGCGGTCCCCGTGACACAGACGGCGCCGCTGCCGGTGCGCAGGTGCGGGCGGGAGAACGCGGGGGCGGTGATGTCGACGGTGAGTGCGGCGGACCACAGCGGGTGGCCGTGGGGGAGCGCGATCCGCAGCCCGGCCTCGGGGGAGAAGGAGATCTCCATGTCGTCGAGACCGGGGTCGGTGAATGCCGGCGTCCCGACGGCGGCCACCGCTGCCGTCCCGGGGGCGCTGGGGACGAGGCCGTGTCCGGGGACGTAGCCGTAGCCGGGCGGCACGGTGCCGAAGCCGGGCACATAGCCGTGCCCGGCCGGTATCGGACCGTGCGGGCCCTGACCCGCGCCCCACCCGTGACCGTACGGCGACGGCACGGGCGGTACTCCGGGGACGGGTGGGACCTGTGGCATCCGGCCCGGCTGCCAGTCGTATTCGGGCTGCCAGCCCCAGGCGTCACCGCGCGGCGAGCCGTCGGGCACGGCGGGCCACGCCCCGTGCCCGTACCCACCGGTTTCCGGCCGCACCTCGACGACGAGCTCCGGTCCTTCGGTCAGCCGGGCGCGGATCCCGCCCGAGCCCAGCTCGACATCCAACCGAACCGGCTGCGCGCAGGAGAAGACCTCTCGCCGCACGACACCGGTGCCTAACGCCACCATGACCTTTTCCTCATTCACGAGTCCCGAACTGATCGGAGGGTATCCCTCCGAACCATGCCCTCACAGTATCGGAGGAAACCCCTCCGAACAAGGGGAGTCTGCGCCTAACTGGCTTGAAAAATGGCCCTGACCAGTACTGATGCATCAAGAGTTGGCAAAACCGACGCCAGCGGTAACCAGCCGTTCGTGACGTGTTGAATGATCAGAATGCGACACGAACAGGCAATGTCGATCACGCAGAAACCTGTCGAGACGGGAGGGGCGACCATGACCGGCACGGGGGACACGGGGGACATGGCGGAGGCGCCGTGGCGCGACGAGGGGCCGCGGCCCGGCGGGACGGAGGCGCCCTCCGGAGGCGTCGGCGGATTACCGGACGTGTCGTCCGCCCGGGCCGTCATCGGCATCATCTCGGGAAAGTGGGACCTGACGGTCCTGGTCGAACTCTGGTCGCAGGGCCGCGGCCACGCGGAGCTGGGCCGTGCCACGGGCGTGGAGCGCAAGCAGCTCACGCGCGTACTGCGCCGCCTGGAGGGCGCGCGGCTGGTCGACCGCATGGTCGACACCGAACGCTCACCGGTGCGGGTGCGCTATGGCCTCACCCGGCGCGGCCGCGAGCTGCTGCGCAGCGTCGACGAGCTGGCGCGCTGGTGGGTGACGGCGCCGGTGGAGGGCGCCCCCAGGGAGGCGTGACGGCTCGCGCGGGGGCGGCGGTGGGCCGTATGCACCGGGGGTCGGTGGTCGCGCTCGGACGCTTTCGGGAGCCGCCCGCCAGGGGCGCTTCCGCTGCCGACTTCCGGCCGGACCGCCGCACCGGCCGCGCGCGGTGCAGGCGGCGGGCGCGGGCCGGGTTCTCTGCTGCCGGTCCGAGGCGTACGGGGGGCTTTTCAGCCGCGCCCGCCGTCTTCCGTCGAGCCGCCGATGTCGCCGCCGTTCCACAGGGCGTCCAGTGCCTGCTGGTCGAGCCTGGGGCCTGCCGCCCGGCCCGACTCCGGGGCCGCGAGCCCCTGGATGAGCAGCCGCAGGTACCGGTGCGCGAGTTGCTGCCCCAGCTCGGCCTCGATGCCCGGCAGTGGCCGGGAGATCAGCGAGAGGACGAGCAGGATGTCGACGTGGTTGACCTCCGCCCGCAGCGAGCCCTCCGCGCGGGCCCGGTCGAGCAGGCCGTTCAGCGCGTCCACGTACTCGGTCCTGGTGCGCAGGACCTCGTCGGTCTTCACGAACCGGCCCGCGGCGACGGGCAGCATTCCGGCCGCGTGCGTGGTGACGCAGTGGTGCAGGACCCGGGTCAGCGCACCCCAGGCGTCCGGTTCCTGCTCCGTGGCCTCGGCCACCTCGTGCGTCACCTCGCGCATGACGTCGAGGCAGACCTCGCGCAGCAGGTCCTCGCGGGTGGCGAAGCGCCGGTAGAGCGTGGCGATGCCGACGCCGCCGCGCCGGGCGACCATCTCCAGCGGCGCCTCGGGGCCCTTCTCCTGGAACACCTGCTTTGCGGCGTCGATGATCCGCCGCCGCGCCTCCGCGCGGAACCGCGGGCCGCTCTGCTGTGCCGTCTCCGAGCCGTGCGCCGTGGCCATCGCGCGTGCACCCCCTGGTCGAACTTCGGAGGGATTTCCTCCGATCATCGACTCTACCGTGGGCGCCCGACGTACCGGGTCAGTGCGAGGCCTGGCCGCCGTCCACCGGCACATAGGCACCGGTGATGTGCCGGGTCAGGTCGCTGGCGAACGCCACGACCGCGTCACCCACGTCCCCGGGCTGCGCGAGCCGGCGCAGGGCGGTGTTGCTCTCGATGGCCGCGACGAGCTCCGGCCGCATCGCCTCGGCGCTGCCGTCGGTGGGGACGAGTCCGGGGGCGATGGTGTTCACGCGGATGCCGTAGGGCCCGACCTCGGCGGCGAGCGAACGCATCAGCGCGTCCTGCGCGGCCTTGGCGATGGCGATCTCGGGAATCGCGGGCGCGCTGCTGCGGGACTCGGTGGAGCCGATGAACACGATGCTTCCCGCGCCGCGTTCGCGCATGCCGGGCACGACCAGGCGGCACATCTGGAGGGTGGCGCGTAACTGCGTCCGTACGCGCTCCTCGATCTGGGCGGCGGACTCGATCGTCGACCCGGGGGTCACGGCGCCGGGTCCGGCGGCGTTGCACACGAGGATGTCGATGTCGCCGAGCGTCGCGGCGGCCTGGTCGGCCACGCGGATCGCACCCTCGGGGTCACAGACATCGCCCTGCACGGCAACGGCCTTCGAGCCCTCGGCCTCGATCAGCTGGACCACGTCCGACGCCGCCTGCTCATTGCGGAGGTAGTTGACGACGACGGACGCTCCGCTGTGACCGAGCGCGAGGGCGCACGCGGCGCCGATCCCGCGGCTGGCGCCGGTGACGAGCGCTGTGCGGCCTTCGAGGAGGCGGTTGCTCATGGTTGTTGCTCCTGGAGTGGGTTTGCGCGTTCGCGTGCGCGGCAAGGAATGCATCGGAGGGTAGCCCTCCGATCGCCTGCCGCGAGAGTATCGGAGGGCTGCCCTTCGATACAAGGTGCACGCTTGCCGCTGCGCTCGTGCTTTGACCTCTGCCGGGTTCCCCGCCGTTGCCGCTGCGCTCGTGCTTTGACCTTTGCCTTGTGCGGCGGCGTTTCCCGCTGCGCGGGCTGTTGCCGCTGCGCGGGGCGTTGTCAGGTCGGTGCCGGGCCTGCGGGGGCCTGTGGTGGGGCTGCTTCGCTTTACGCCCCACCACAGGCCCCCTCCGACCCGTCCCCTCCTGCCGGTGGGGGGAGGAAAGACCCAGTGGTGACCGGCACGTGAGAGCTGACCGCAACGCCAGAGGTTTTTTCCCCACCCACCACGGGAGGGGGCGGGTCGGAGCGGGCCTGTTGTTCGGGCGTAAAGCGAAGCAGCCCGAACAACAGGCCCGCGCAGACCCGACACCGCACCGAAACAGCCCCGCGCAGCGGCAACGCCCCGCGCAGCGGCAACGGCGCCGCACCAGCGGGAAACGGCGGGCCACCCGCAAAGAGACAAAGCCCCACGCAGTGGACTACGCGCGGACGATCGCCAACACCTCGTCGCGCACACGCGCAACCGTGTCCGCGTCCCGTGCTTCCACGTTCAGCCGCAGCAGCGGCTCCGTGTTGGAGGCGCGGAGGTTGAACCACCAGTCGGGGGTCGTCACGGTCAGGCCGTCCAGCTCGTCCAGCTCGGCGCCGTCGAGGCCCTCGTACGCGACCTTGACCGCCGCCGCGCGGGCGACCTGGTCGGCGACCGTGCTGTTGATCTCGCCGGAGGCGGCGTAGCGGTCGTACTGCCGCACCAGCTCCGAGAGCGGGCCGTCCTGGCCGCCGAGCGCCGCGAGGACGTGGAGCGCGGCGAGCATGCCGGTGTCCGCGTTCCAGAAGTCGCGGAAGTAGTAGTGCGCGGAGTGCTCGCCGCCGAAGATCGCGCCGGTGCGGGCCATCTCCTCCTTGATGAAGGAGTGCCCCACCCGGGTGCGGACGGGCTTGCCGCCGTGCTCCTTGACGACCTCTGGGACGGACCAGGAGGTGATGAGGTTGTGGATGACCGTGCCGCCGGGGTGCTTGGCCAGCTCGCGGGCGGCGACCAGGGCGGTGATCGCGGACGGGGAGACGGGGTCGCCGTTCTCGTCCACGACGAAGCAGCGGTCGGCGTCGCCGTCGAAGGCGAGGCCGATGTCGGCGCCCGTCTCGCGGACCTTGGCCTGGAGGTCGACCAGGTTCTTCGGGTCGAGCGGGTTGGCCTCGTGGTTGGGGAACGTGCCGTCCAGCTCGAAGTACATGGGGACGAGGTCGATCGGCAGGCCGTCGAAGACGGTCGGGACGGTGTGGCCGCCCATGCCGTTGCCCGCGTCCACGACGACCTTGAGGGGGCGGCTCTTGCGCAGGTCCACCAGGGAGCGCAGGTACGCGGCGTAGTCCGCGAGGCAGTCGCGCCGGGTGACGGCCCCGGCGCTGCCCGCGGCCTCGGGCGCGCCGCCGTCGGCCCAGCCCTCCACGAGGGTGCGGATCTCGGCGAGGCCGGTGTCCTGGCCGACCGGGGCCGCGCCCGCGCGGCACAGCTTGATGCCGTTGTACTGGGCGGGGTTGTGGCTGGCCGTGAACATCGCGCCGGGCAGGCCCAGTTGGCCGCTGGCGAAGTAGAGCTGGTCGGTCGAGCAGAGCCCGATCTCGGTGACGTCGACGCCACGCGCGGCGGCGCCGCGCGCGAAGGCGCCCGACAGGCCGGGCGACGAGGGCCGCATGTCGTGGCCGACCACGATCGCGCTCGCGCCCGTCACCTGGGCGAAGGCCGCACCGAACAGCTCGGCCAGGGATTCGTCCCACTGGTCGGGGACCACACCGCGCACGTCGTACGCCTTCACGATCTGCGACAGATCAGCCACAGCCAACCCCTCCTGGAGTCCGGTACGGGAAGACAAACCTACCCGGAGGCTCCGAACAATCCGGACGTCGGACGGGAAGAGGATTCCGCCATGACCGAAGAAGACCCATAGAACGCGGCAGAAACAGACAGAACACCCAAAGCTGGTGCCTTGGTCGGCATTTCGGGCGGCGTACGAGGCGTCAGGAGCCGGGGCGTCAGGAGTCCGGCGAGCGCAGCACCCTGAGGTGGCCCCGGCGGGCGACCTCCATGGGATTGGCCTCGCGGACGCTCGGGCCGACGGGGCCGGGCGTGGCGACGGGGCCGGGGGCGCGCTCCGGCGGGCGGCCCGCCTCGCGCACGGCGTTGGCCAGTGCTTCGAGGTCATCGCCGCTGGGGCGGGCGGGACCGTTGTCGATGGCGAGACGGACGACCTCCCAGCCGCGGGGCGCGGTCAGGCGCTCCGAGTGCTCGGCGCAGAGGTCGTAGCAATGGGGTTCGGCAAAGGTGGCGAGCGGTCCGAGAACGGCGGTCGAATCGGCGTAGACGTACGTCAGCGTCGCGACGGCCGGGCGGCCGCACGCGGTGCGCGAACAGCGACGTACAGGGCTCACGAGGTTGGACGGTACCGCACTCTTGAGCGGGCCGCGACGACTCACCCCCGCCTCACTCCTCCGTGTCGCCCCGGATCGGCCCGTGGGCGGCGCCGTCGAACCTCCTGGTCGACCTGTGTCGGCAGGCGGTGGCCGCGGGCCCGCGGCCAAAGAAATCTGTCATCACCCGGCATACATAGTGTCATTCGGCATGCGAACGCCGGTCCTGTAGATGGCTGTAATTGATCGCATAGATGACCAGAACGCTCATCAGGCGACATGCGATGAGATGCGCGGGTACCGCGTGCGCGCGGCCGGGTGGCGGATACTCTCGGAGGTGATGGACAGCCCCGTACCGCCCCGCCAGGCCGAACCTCGCCCCCGCCGCCGCGACCGACACGGGCGCGGCATGCGCGGACCGATCGCACCGCCGCAGGTGCCGCTGTCCGTCAGCCGGGGCGAGGCCTTCATCGACCTGGTGCACGACTCCGCCGAGCGGCTCGAGCGGCGCTGGCCGCAGCTGGCCGCGGTCGATTTCATCGTCCGCGAGGTGCCGGTCGCCGGCGGTGACGGCGACCCGGACGGCCCGGCCCCCTTCGGCCTCGACGCCGACGTCGTGCCGCTCGGCCGGTACGTCGAGGCGCACGGCGACAGCCCGGACCGGATCGTGGTCTACCGCCGCCCCGTGGAGATCCGCACCAAGAGCCGCGACGAGCGCGCCCTGCTCGTCCACGAGGTGGTGGTCGAGCAGGTCGCCGAACTCCTCGGGCTCGCGCCGGAGTCGGTGGACCCGCGCTACGGCCAGGACTGACCCCCCCCCCGTCCCTCACCGTCAGCGGTTCAGCATCGACAGGTCCTGCTCCGCCTCCGGGACCGCCACCGTGGAGCGGTCGTCGGGCAGCGGCTGGATCGTGAACATGGGCAGTCCGTCCTTGGGCAGCGCGAGCGTCCGCGAGGCGTGCACCGGGCCGCCGGAGACCTTCTCGACGGTCACGGCGTACGGGCCCTTCGCTCCGCCCGGCTGCGGCGGCTCCACGGCCAGCGTGGTTCCCGCCTTGACGGTGTAGGTCCTGCTCACCGGGGTGCCGCCGTCCGCGCCCGCGGAGGAGGTGACCTTCACCTGGGCCGCCTCCTTGCCGGGGGCCACCAGGGCGAGGGTGCTGCCCTTGGGGCGGTTGTCGGCGGCGGTCCCGCGTCCGCCGAGGGCGCCGGTCGCGGGGATGAACGCCGTCTCCTGCTTGTCGCCCTTGCCGCGCGTGACCCGCAGCGCGGCGACGACCGGGGCGCTGTCGCCCTCCGCCGTGAGCAGCAGCGACCCGGCCTGGCCCTTGGTGACGTCCCCCAGGTCGACGGCGGTGGTCATCCCGCTCTTGATGTGCAGCGTCTCGTGGCCCGCCGGGCTGATCGAACCGGCCGGCCCGGCGAGGCGCACCTTGAGGTCGGCGTCGTCGTCACCGGGCACGTGGGCGACGAGCCGCACGGAGGTCGCGTCGGCCGGGATGCCGGGGAGGACGACGTCGGCCGAGGCCTCGCCGGACGGGGCGAGCCAGTCGCCGCCGAGCTTCTCGTCGGACGCCTGCACGGCCGCGCCCACCCGGCCGTCGCGGGCCGCCACATGGAGGGTCAGGTCCTCGGTGGGCGCGTCCGTCAGGGTCGACAGCAGCACCGGCACGGTCGAGCGGGGCGGGACGTTCACGGCCTCGCCGGTGGGGGCCTTGATCCGGCCGTCCTTGCCGTAGAGCTCCAGGTCGACGACGGCCACCGTGGTGTCGGGGTTGGTCACGTGGACGTAGTCCTGGCGGCCCTTGGCGGTGCTGACGCCGGGGAACCAGAAGGACGTGTCGGGGGCCGCGCAGGTCACACCGTGCAGCCCGCGCCCGGCGCCCGCCGCGATCACGGTGGTCTGCTGGGTGGTCCAGCCCGGGGCGAGCGCCCCGTCGGCGGTGCCGGTGAGGGCGGGGGCGTCGGAACTGCTCGTGGTGGCGGTGGCCGGCTTGCCGGGCTCCTTGAGCGACAGGACGGGCTTGCCCGCCGTCTGAGGAGCCTTGGTGCCCTTGCCTGCCTTCTTGGGGTCGGCCTTGGGGTCGGCCTTGGCGTCGCTCTTCGCCGCGGGTCCCGCCGCCGACAGCAGTTGGGCCGCGGACTTCCGCCCGGCGGCCCCGGCCTTCACCGGCGGGGTGAAGGAGGTGTACGTCGTCTCGCCGACGTCGGACGAGGTGGGCGCCGGGCACAGCGCGGTCGAGCGCTGCACGGGCAGCCGGGCGGGAGCCTTGGCGCCCGGCTCGGCCGCGGGCGGCGCGCCCCCCAGCGCGGCGACGCCCGTGACGGCGGCGAGCGCCGCGGCGGCGCCGAACAGGGACAGGGTGGTGCGCTTCACTGCTGCTCGCTCCCGTCACGGTGGGGGCCGGTACCGCCGCCGTACGTCGTGTCGTAGGGCCGCTGCTGTCCATAGCCGTACGGGTCGTACGGGTCGTAGCCGGCGCCCGCGTAGGGGTCGGCCGGGTACTGCTGGGCGTACGAGCCGTCCGGGTGCTGCCCCTGCGGGTCGTGGGCCTGCTGGTACGGGCCCGCGTACGGGTCCTGCGGGTACGGCTGCTGCCCGTAGCCCGGGGCGGGGGCCGCGCCGCTCCCCCACCCCTCGCCGCCGGACCCGCCCTGGCCGTACTGCTCGTAGGGCACCGCCGCGTACGGGTCGGCCGTCGGCTGCGCGTAGGGGTCGGCGGCCTCGGGCACGTGGTCCACGACGACCGGGGCCGGGGTGTCCGCGGGCCGCTCGGCGATGGTTTGACCGGCTGCGGCCCGCAGCCTGCGGGCGCGCCGGCCCTCCCCCGCCCCGGCCTGCGCGGGGACGGACGCGGCCGGGGACTTGGACAGCTCGGCCGGGGCCGGCGCCGCGCCGTCGTCCTCCGGCAGGTCGTCGTCGATCTCGCGCCGCCGACCGGGCAGGGCGAGCACGACGAGGACGATCGCGAGGGCGCCCTGAGCCCACAGCCAGGCCGCCCGCGCCGTCGGTGTCTCGTAGGTGAGGGCCAGTCGGCCGCCGGTGGTGGGCAGGCCGAAGCCCTGGGCCCAGCCGTCGACCGTGGTGCTCTTGAGGGCCTTGCCGTCGAGGGTGGCCCGCCAGCCGGGGGCGGCCTTGTCGGCGAGCCGCAGCACGCGGCCCTCGGGGCCGTCCGGGATGGTGGTGTGCGCGCTGACCGGCCCGGCGGCGACGGGCACCGGCGCGGTGCCGACGCTCTGGGACGCGCCGCTGACGATCGTCACGCGGGCGGTGCGCCGGTCGACCCGCCACAGGGCGGTGCGGCCCTCCTGGCTGAGCCGGGTGAGGCCGGGGGTGGCGTCGAGGACCCGGCTCATCGCCTTCGGGGCGTCGCCGCCGACGAGCACATAGCCGACCGCGTACTCGCCGAGGCGACCCGTCTGGTCGGCGCCGGAGCCCGCGACGAGGTGGGCGATCACGTCGTCGAGCCTCTTGTCCCGGCCGGCGGTCGCGGCCGCCTCGGCGTCGCCGAGCCGCGCCCCGGAGCCGCGCACGAGGGTGTAGCCGACGCGGCCGGTGCTGCCGCCGAGCACGAGGGTGCGGGCCTGGTCGCGGGTGCCTGCCTCCTCCGCGACGAACGCGGGGACCTGCACCGCATCACGCCGCTGGAGCGGCCCGGCCGCGCCGCCCGACATCCAGGCGACGGCCGCGACCAGCGGGGCGGCGCCCGCGGCGAGGGCGATCAGGGCGGCGACGGGCTGCCGCCAGCCGAAGCTGAGCGCCGCGACGCGCTCGCGCGCGCCCTCGGCACCGACGGCGGCCGCGGCGATCAGGGCCAGCCCCTGGACGAGGGTGGCGGGGCCCGCCCACGCGGACCCGGCCGTGAGCCCCGCGCAGAGCAGCGCGGTGAGCGCCGTGACCCAGGCGGTGCCGACCGCGAGCCGCCGGTCCTCGCGCAGCAGGGCGGCCAGCGCGGCCAGGACGACGCCGGTCAGCAGCAGAAGGCCGGGGGTCCTGGGGCCGCCGGGGTCGGCGGTGAGCAGGTTCAGCGGGCCGGGTGCCGTGCCGCCGAGGTCGAGTCCGGCCTCGGCGAGGAACCGGCCGGGGTGGGTGAGCAGCCCGAACGACCAGGGGGCGAGCACGACGAGCGGGGTACCGAGCGCGGCCAGGAAGCGCGGCCCGTGCGCGGCGAGCGCCGCCCCGCCGCCGCGTACACAGCGCAGCGCCGACGTGCCGAGCCCCAGGACGAGGGCGAGCGGCCAGACGACGGGGGTGAAGGCGGTGGTGACGGTGAGCAACAGCGCGTACGTCCAGGTCGCGCGCCACGGCGGCCGGGCGGCCGGGGTGCGCAGACCGCCGGCCGTGACGGCCGCGCGGGCCATCAGGGGCAGCAGGATCGCGAGGACGGCGGTGCCCAGTCTGCCGGTGGCGAGCGCGCCGGTGGCGGCGGGCAGGAAGGCATACGCGACGCTCGCCCAGGCCCGCAGCAGCCGGGAGTCGACGAGCGGGCGGGAGGCGAAGTAGGCGGTCAGTCCGGCGAGCGGCACCGAGCAGACGAGCAGCAGGGTGAGCGTGAAGGACGTCGAGCCGAGGAAGAGCGTGGCCAGCCCGGCGAGGACCGCCAGGTAGGGCGGTGCGCTGCCGGTGGTGCCGACCCCGACGGGGTGCCAGTCGTCGGTGAAGCGCGCCCACAGGGCGGAGACGGTGTCGGGGGCGGGCAGCAGCGCGCCGCCGGACAGGGCGCCGCCGCCGAACAAGCCCCGGCAGGCGATGACGGAGACGAGCAGCAGCAGGGCGAAGAGGACGGGCCCGGGCTTGCGCGCGACGCGCTTGAGCCGGGCGAACTGCTCGACCTCCAGGAAGTCGGCGTCGTCACCGCCGGGCCCGGACTCGACGGCGCCGTGGCGGCCGGCGGAGGAGAGTTCGGCCTCCGAGGTGCCGCCGAAGTTGCTCGCGACCTGCTCGACGGTGGCGCGGACGGTCGCGCCGGGTGGCGGGAAGAGGTGCCGCAGCTCGCTCCCGGCGACGGCCGGGGTGCCGCGCCGTTTGCGGGCCGCGCGGATCCGGCCGGGGCGCAGCAGGGTGCCGACCAGGCCGGTGAATTCGTCCAGCGCCTGGCCGGGGACCTTGCCGACGAGGTAGGCGAGGGTGCGCAGGAGGGTGCCGAGGACGAGCCGGAGCATGACGTAGGGCAGCAGCGCGCCGCGGGTGTTGGCGAGCAGGGTGTAGACCGCGCCCGCCTTGTCGACGCGGTGCGGGCCCACGGTCTTACGGCCGGCGCAGTCGACGGGGCGGCGCTCGCGGGCGGCGGCCTCGGCGTGCCGGAGCACGGCGTCGGGCGCGACGAGGACCCGGTGGCCGGCGGCGTGGGCGCGCCAGCACAGGTCGACGTCGTCGCGCATGAGGGGCAGCCGTGGGTCGAAGCCGCCGAGCTGTTCGAAGACGTCGCGGCGGACGAGCATGCCGGCGGTGGACACCGACAGCACGGGCCGCACCTGGTCGTGCTGTCCCTGGTCCTGTTCGCGGCGCTCCAGGCCGGTCCAGCGGCGGCCGCTGCGGGCGATGGAGACGCCGACCTCCAGCAGCTGTCTGCGGTCGTACCAGCTGCGCAGCTTGGGGCCGATGACGGCGGCGTGGGGTTCGGACTCGGCGACGCGCAGCAGTTCGTGCAGGGCGCCGGGTTCGGGTGCGCAGTCGTCGTGCAGCAGCCACAGCCAGTGGACGGGGTCGAGGTCGCGGTCGCGGTGCGGCGTGTCGTCGCGGCCGTAGGCGTCGTGGGCGTCGTCACGCCAGGTGCGGCTGACGGGGTCCCAGCCGCTGGAGCTCTTGAGGTACGGCAGTTCGTCGGCGGTGGGTGCGGGGGCCGCGCGGACGGCCTCGTCGACGGCGGTGCCGAAGCCCGCGCGGCGGGCGAGGTGCAGGACGCGGTCCGCGCCGAGGGCGTCGGTGAGCAGCCGGGCGGAGTCGTCGCCGCTGCCGGTGTCGGCGGCGACCGCGTTCTGCACGGGCCGTTCCTGGCCGAGCAGTCCGGCGAGGGCGTCGGGCAGCCAGCGGGCGCCGTCGTGGGCGACGAGTACGGCGGTGACGACGTGGCGGGGGAACGCCGGGGGGCCGGCGGGCTGGTCGAACGAGGCAGCCGGGTAGGGGGCCGCCGTATTGCTGTGCACGGACATCGGGGTACGGGCCCTCCGGCCGGGGTCCGGGGGTCGCCCCCGGGAGACGCGGTGCTGGAACTGCGCTGGACGTGAGCGCCCCGGTGGGGCGTCGGTACGTCGCGGACGGGCCCCCACACTAATGGCTGCGCACGCATGCGGTCCGCCTCCTGCGGGCGGGCGCAGAGGGCGGACCGTGGGGGGATGGCCTGGGTGTGGACAGTGTCACGGAGTGTGCGGGCCGGACTGTCCGTCAGCCCGCTGGGCGGGCACTGGATAAGACATATCGTCAGGTCGCTCGCCGGGTCGCGGCGGCGGAACACGCGTCGGGGGCAGGGCCCGGGACGGGTGGTCGAGCCTCGGGCCGGGGCCCTGTCGGCTCGGGTGCCTCAGACCGCGGCCTTCTTCAGGCGGCGGCGCTCACGCTCGGACAAACCGCCCCAAATACCGAAGCGTTCGTCGTTCGCAAGGGCGTATTCAAGGCACTCGGAACGGACTTCACAGGCGAGGCAGACTTTCTTCGCCTCCCGCGTGGATCCGCCCTTTTCGGGGAAGAAGGACTCAGGATCGGTCTGGGCGCACAACGCGCGCTCCTGCCAGCCGAGCTCCTCGTCCGCCTCCTCGACCAGCAGTTGCTGGAACAGCTCGGTCATGTGCGCCCCTCGTCTGTCATTTGCGTCCCCGTGGTGCTGCCGCCATCGGGTGCGGCAGAACGACACGAGTGAAATTACAAGTGTGCCGATCCGGGCCAGTCAAGCCGAGATCTGCTATTGGGCCCCATATTCACTCTGCGGAACCAAGGCTAAGCGGAAAGTGGCCAAAATGTCACAAGTTTGGACACTTCCACCCACCTGCCGCAGTCATCCCGCCTTCCCCCTCGAAGGGAGGACGACACTCGCGCCCGTCCCGTTGCACCGCTCCGGCTGAACGATGTTTACGAAACCGGTCGGAGCGCCACCTGTCCGGGACCCCACCGCCACAAACCTTTCATCGCGCACAGTAACCGGATGCGGTGAAAGATTTACCTCAAACCAGACACAAGGTTGACAGAGCGCTTCCGAACCGGTCTCCTTGGTGCCATGCCAGCAACCGCCGCGCTCCGCCTGACCCGTGCCTACGGGTCCCGCTGCGCTGTGCAGGCTCGCTGTCGCTGTTGCAGCTGTTGACGCCCCCGAGCTCCAGCTGATCTTTCCCCCGCATGGCCCTGTGCCTCCGGGCGCGTACGCTCCGTGCTCGCCTGTCTCCGCACTTCCCGCACGCCGCCCGCGCCTGCCGCCCCGCATGCCGCCCGCATCACTGCCGAGGAACTCCCGCACATGAACAGCGACGTCCAGATCGCCGGCGACCCGCTCGCCGTCCCGCACCTCATGCCGCCCGTGCCCGCCCACCCCTCCACCGTCGCCGAGTTCGCCGGCCTGGCCCGCGGTATCGCGGCCGACCGCGACAGCTGGGCCCACCTCGTCCGCTACGACGCCGCCAGCCGCTGGTACCACCGGCTGCGCACCGGCCCCGGCTACGAGGTGTGGCTGCTGAGCTGGGTGCCCGGCCAGGGCAGCGGACAGCACGACCACGGCCCCTCCTCCGGGGTGCTGACCGTCCTGAGCGGTGAGCTGACGGAGCTGACCGGGGCCACCGGCGGGGCCCGCCGCCGCCTCCGCGCCGGTGACCAGCGCGTCTTCGCCCCCGGCTACGCCCACGAGGTCGTCAACGACTCCCTCGAACCGGCTGTCAGCCTGCACATCTACTCCCCCGGTCTGACCGAGATGCCGATGCATCACGCGGCGCCCGCCGCGAGCGTCGTGCCGTCCGTCGTCCAGGGTGCCGTCGCTCGCTGACGGCCGGCTGACGGGTCGGCTGACCGTCCGCTTCCGGCCCGCTTCCGGCCCGCTTCCGGCCCGCTTCCCGCTCGTAGGCGATCACTCGTACGAGTGAGTTCGGTGGGTGGGTGACGGGCGGGCCCGGGTACCGGTGACGGGCGGGCCCGTCACCCACCGACCACTCTTCAGCGCACCCGCCCCCGGCTGACAGACTGCGCTCATGCAGCAGCGCATTGTGGTTCTGGCCGGCGGGATCGGGGGCGCCCGCTTCCTCCGCGGCCTCAAGTCAGCAGTCCCCGACGCGGAGATCACCGTCATCGGGAACACCGGAGACGACATCCACCTCTTCGGCCTCAAGGTCTGCCCCGACCTCGACACCGTGATGTACACCCTCGGCGGCGGCATCCACGAGGAGCAGGGCTGGGGCCGGTCCGACGAGTCCTTCGCGGTGAAGGAGGAGTTGGCGGCCTACGGGGTGGGACCCGAGTGGTTCGGGCTCGGCGACCGCGACTTCGCCACGCACATCGTCCGTACCCAGATGATCGGCGCGGGCTATCCGCTCAGCGCGGTCACCGAGGCGCTGTGCGACCGGTGGCAGCCGGGCGTCCGGCTGCTGCCGATGACCGACGACCGCGTCGAGACCCACGTCCTCGTCGACGACGCCGACGGTGGCGGGCGCAAGGCCGTGCACTTCCAGGAGTACTGGGTGCGGCTGCGGGCCTCCGTGCCCGCCCACGCGATCATTCCCGTCGGCGCGGAGGAGGCGAAGCCGGCCCCGGGTGTCCTGGAGGCCATCGCCGCCGCCGACGTCGTGCTCTTCCCGCCGTCCAATCCCGTCGTCAGCGTCGGCACGATCCTGGCGGTGCCCGGCGTGCGGGAGGCCGTCGCGGCCTCGAAGGCGCCCGTCGTCGGCCTGTCCCCCATCGTCGGCGACGCTCCCGTGCGGGGCATGGCCGACAAGGTCCTCGCGGCCGTCGGCGTGGAGTCCACGGCCGCCGCGGTCGCCCGGCACTACGGCTCCGACCTCATCGACGGCTGGCTGGTCGACACGGTCGACGCGGGCTCGGTGCCCGAGGTGGAGGCCGCGGGCATCCGCTGCCGCGCCGTGCCGCTGATGATGACCGACGTCGACGCCACGGCCCGGATGACCGCCGAGGCCCTCGCCCTGGCCGAGGAGGTCCGCGCGTGAGCGACCTGCCCGCGTATCGCGTCTGGGCGCTGCCCGGCATCCCCGAAGTACGGACCGGGGACGACGTCGCCAAGCTCATCGCCACGGCGGCCACCGCCGAGGGACTGCCGGGCCTGGCCGACGGCGACGTCCTGATGGTCACGTCGAAGATCCTCAGCAAGGCCGAGGGCCGTGTCGTCCAGGCCGAGGACCGCGAGGCCGCGATCGACGCCGAGGCCGTGCGGGTGGTGGCCCGGCGCGGCCCGCTGCGCATCGTCGAGAACCGGCTCGGGCTGGTCATGGCCGCGGCCGGCGTCGACGCCTCCAACACCCCCGCGGGCACGGTCCTGCTCCTGCCCGAGGACCCCGACGCCTCGGCCCGGCGGATCCGGGCGGCCCTGCGGGACACCCTCGGCGTGAACGTCGGAGTCGTCGTCACAGACACCTTCGGGCGACCGTGGCGCAGCGGGTTGACGGACGTCGCGATCGGGGCGGCCGGCGTGCGGGTCCTCGACGACCTGCGCGGCGGCACGGACGAGCACGGCAACCCGCTCAACGTGACCGTCGTGGCCACCGCGGACGAGCTGGCGGCCGCCGGTGACCTGGTCAAGGGCAAGGCGGAGGGGCTGCCGGTCGCCGTGGTGCGGGGGCTGTCGCACGTCGTCGTGTCCGACGCGCCTGATGGTGAGGAAGTTGACGCGTCCGGTGGGGTCGACGAGGGGGCGCGGGCGCTGGTGCGCGACGCCGCCGACGACATGTTCCGGCTGGGGACGTCCGAGGCCGTCCGCGAGGCGGTGACGCTGCGGCGTACGGTCCGGGAGTTCACGGACGATCCGGTGGACGGCGGCGCCGTGCGCCGGGCCGTCGCCGCGGCCGTCACGGCTCCCGCGCCGCATCACACGACGCCGTGGCGGTTCGTGCTGCTGGAGTCCGCGGAGTCGCGGGTGCGGCTGCTCGACGCGATGCGCGACGCGTGGATCGCCGACCTGCGCGGCGACGGCTTCACCGAGGAGAACATCGCCCGCCGGGTGCGGCGTGGCGACGTGCTGCGCAAGGCGCCGTACCTGGTGGTGCCGTGCCTGGTCATGGACGGTTCGCACACGTACCCCGACGCTCGGCGCAACGCCTCCGAGCGGGAGATGTTCGTCGTCGCGGCGGGTGCGGGCGTGCAGAACTTCTTGGTGGCGCTGGCGGGTGAGCGGCTGGGGTCGGCGTGGGTGTCGTCGACGATGTTCTGCCGCGATGTGGTGCGGGACGTTCTCGGGCTGCCGGCCGATTGGGATCCGATGGGGGCGGTGGCGATCGGGCGGCCTGCGGTTTCGCCTCCGGCGCGGGTTACGCGGGATGCTGCCGCGTTTGTCGAGGTGAGGTAGCTCGGCTTCGGGGCGGGTGCGGCGCCGTCGTGGTGCGGGCGCCGGGCCCTCCGGTGCGGGGCCCCGTCGCCCTCCCCGCCGTTCCCCGGCCGGGCGGGCGGGTGGGGTTCGGGGGGCCTGCGGTCCCGTCGCCCCCGTCGTTCTCCGCTGCCTGCCGGTGGGCTGCGCTTCTACAACTACAAGCCCCTGATGTCGTTCACCGACAGTCTCGGTGCTCTTCTCGGTGGCGTGTGGCCGCTCAGGAGGATCAGACGGGTGGCTCGGTGGCGGTGGCCCTCGTAGGGGGTCAGGAGGTCGAGCATCGTCGCGTCGTCCGTGCCGCGGAGGCCCGTGAGGGCGTAGCCGATGATCTTCGGCAGATGGAGGTCGCCGACCGTGACCGCGTCGGCCGCGCCGTTGCTGCGCTGGAGGGTCTCGGCCGCCGTCCAGGGGCCGATGCCGTCGACGGCGCACAGGCGGCGGGCGGCAAGTTCCGCGTCCATCGTCGCCGCCTCCTCCATGCGGTGGAAGACCTTCGCGGCCCGGACGATCGCGGCCGATCTCTTGCCGTCCACTCCCGCCTTGTGCCAGTCCCAGGACGGGATGCGGGCCCAGGTGCGGGGGTCCGGTGGCGTGTGCATCCGGTCCGCCGGGCCCGGGGCCGGCGGGCCGTACTGCCGTACGAGCAGGCGCCAGGCGCGGTAGGCCTCGTCGGCGGTGACCTTCTGTTCCAGGATCGAGGGGATCAGGGATTCCAGAACGAGGCCGGTACGGGTGAGGCGCAGGCCCGGGTTGCGGCGGTGGGCCTCGTGGACCACGCGGTGGCGGGGGGTGAAGGCCTCGGGATCGTCCTCGGCGCCGAGGAGGGCCGGGAGGCCGTCCAGGAGCCAGTCGGCGCCCGGGCCCCAGGCCTCGGCCTCGATCGTCTCCCCGCTGCGCGCGATCCGCAGGGTGCCGGGGCCGGCGGGGGTGCAGGACGCGCGCCAGACCGAGCCGTCCGGAGTGACCCGGAACGTCGGGTCACCGGGGCCGCGACGCAGCGGGCCGAGGGTGACGCCCAGGTGCAGCGGGCCCGGCGGGGTCCAGCGGCGGGTGCGGGAGCCGACAGTCACCGGGCGGGGCCTGCTCGCGGGTACGGCCGTGCGACCACCGCGCACGGTGATGGGGGCACCTCCCATGCCTTTGGGGCTATGGGGGATGGTGAGGCGGTCGGCTGATTCCACGGAGGTGTCCTGAGGTTCGGGTGCACCTACGAGCGTAGGCGCACCCGCTGACACCCGGCGAGAGCTCCCGCCGACTACTGGGGGAACTACTGGTCGGACGAGAACCGGACCGCGCCGTCCGGCAGGGCCGCGCCGCACCAGACGCGGACCCCGTCGCGCAGTTCGTTGTCGGCGCCGATGCGCGCACCGTCGCCGATGACGGCGCCCGTCAGGACCGTACGCGCCCCTACGTGCGCACCTGCGCCGATGAGCGAGTCGCGCACGTCCGCGCCCGCCTCGATGACCGCGCCGTCGAGGACCGTGCTGCCGTCGACGCGCGCGCCGGGCTCGACGCGGGCCCCCGCGCCGATGACCGAGCCGCCGGTGATCTTGGCGTCCGGGGCGACGTCGGCGCTGTCGAGGATCAGCCGGTCGCCGCAGCGGCCGGGCACGGCCGGGGACGGGGCGCGGCCGAGGACCAGGTCGGCGGAGCCGCGGACGAAGGCCTGCGGGGTGCCGAGGTCGAGCCAGTAGGTGGAGTCGACCATGCCCTGCAGGTGGGCGCCCGAGGCGAGGAGTCCGGGGAAGGTCTCGCGCTCGACGGAGACGGGCCGGCCCGCCGGGATGGTGTCGATGACCGACCGGTTGAAGACGTACGCGCCCGCGTTGATCTGGTCGGTGACGATCTCCTCGGGCGTCTGCGGCTTCTCCAGGAAGGCGGTGACCCGGCCGTCGGCGTCGGTGGGCACGAGGCCGAAGGCCCGGGGGTCCTCGACCCGCGTCAGGTGCAGGGAGACGTCCGCGCCCGTCGTGCGGTGCGTGCCGACCAGCGCCTCGATGTCGAGGCCGGTGAGGATGTCGCCGTTGAAGATCAGGACGGGGTCGTCGGGGGCGGAGTGCAGCTTGGAGGCGACGTTGCGGATGGCTCCGCCCGTGCCGAGCGGCTCCTCCTCGGTGACGTACTCCAGGTGCAGGCCCAGCGCGGAACCGTCGCCGAAGTACGGCTCGAAGACCTCGGCCAGATAGGACGTGGCGAGCACGATGTGCTCGATGCCCGCCGCGCGCGCCCGCGCCAGTTGGTGCGTGAGGAAGGGCACTCCGGCCGCCGGGACCATGGGCTTGGGCGTGTGCACCGTGAGCGGGCGCAGCCTGGTGCCCTTGCCCCCGACCAGGAGGATCGCTTCTGTCACCTTGTCGTCTCTGCTTCCTGCTGGGGCCGGGCCGTGATCGGCGGCCAGTGTATGCAGACCCTGCGGCCCGGCCCGCCCCGGTCAGCGTCCCTGGAGGCGGGCCGCGGTGCTGCGGGCCTTGCCGAGCTTCTTGTAGAGGAGGTCGCCGGGGCATTCGGTGGCGTAGCCGTCGCGGTGCCCCGAGATGACCTTGAGCCTGACCTTGGTCCCCTTCTTGAACAGGTTTCCGCCGGCGGACACCAGGGTCGTGGAGCCGAGGGGGTTGCGGCCGAACAGTCCGAGCTTCCAAGCGGTGAGTCTGGCCACGGCGTCGACCGCGGCGGTGGGCGGGGTGGAACTTCCGAATGTCCCGAGAACGGCGATGCCCATGCTGTTGGAGTTGAAACCGAGAGTATGGGCACCCATGACGGCTTTGGCCACGCCACCCGAGCGGCCTTCGTAGATCGTGCCGCATTTGTCCACGAGGAAGTTGTAGCCCATGTCCCGCCAGCCGCTGCTCTGGACGTGGTAGCGGTAGATCCCCCGGATGACGGAGGCGGACTGGGAGCAGCTGTATTTGTTGCCGGAGGCGGTGTGGTGCACGAAGGCCGCCCGCACGGTCTTGGTGTAGACGAAGCCCCGCTCGCGGATGGATTCGTCCGCGCCCCAGCCCGCCCGGGTGACGATGCGGGGGCGCGGGCCGATGTAGCCGCCGCCCTCGACGTAGCGCGACCCCTGATCGGCGGCGTCGGTGGCATCGTCCGCGGCGGCGTCGGCCGCGTCGTCCGTGGTGTCCACGTCCGCGGCGCCGTCGGTGTCCGGGTCCTGGGGCGGGCTCTTGACCGGGGCGTCGCCGGGGCCGGTGGCGGCGACGTCGGCACCGGAGCCGTCCTTGTCCCGGGCGGGGATCTCGGTGGCGCCCAGCGGGGCGAGGAGGCTGTTGACGGCCGAGGTGACGGCCTCCTCGTCACTGAGGGCCGGGGACGCGGGGACGGTCGGCTCCTCGGCCACCCGCGCCGGGGCGGCGGCCGGGACCGCTGCCGGGGCGGCCGGCACCGACGGCGCCTGGCCCTGGGGCCGGGCGGACTCGGGGGCCGGGTCCTTGCCGGGATCGACGAGTTCGAGGCGCAGGCCCACGGGGAAGGCCGGCCCTTCGGGGGTCCGGTCGGTCACGGTCTCGGCGCGGACGCGGACCTGGACGGCGTCGGAGGCGCCCACCCACAGGGGTGCGGTGGCGCCCCGCCGACGGCCGCTGATGCCCTCGGCGGAGTCGAGGTCGGGGCGGTCGTCGTCATGGATCTGCACGTCCTGCCACGCGGACCACCGGTGACTGCCCACCGCGCGGGTGCGCACCTGGGCCTGGCCGCGCAGCTCGGCGGCAGCGTTGTCCCAGACGATGCCCACGAGGGAGAACGGTTCGACCTCCCGGGGCGGCAGCCCACGCTCGGCGGTGCCGCTGCCGACCGGGGGCTCCGCCGAGCGGGAGCCGCCGGTGAGCGGCACCAGCGGCAAGGACCGGGTCGAACCCGGCACCCCGCTCGGACCGGCGGCGGGGGTGGTCCGGACGGCGGACGCGGTGGCGGCGCCGGTGGGGGTGGTGAGCAGCGGCAGGGTGAGGGCGGCGGCACAGGCGGTGACGGTAGAAGTAACGAAGATTCCACGCATAGTGACAACCCTGGTCATATCACCAGATATCTGTCCATTCGAAAGCTGACGGCCAGTCGGTCGTATCCGCTCTCCGGCCGAACGGGCCACTCGTCCGTCCGACTGACCGTCAGCACCCTCGCCGCGTACGCTGACGACGATGAACGCCACCGATCGCACCCCCGCCGACCTGCTGCGTTCCGCGCTCGCCGCGGATCCGGCCCGCCCGCTCGTGACCTTCTACGACGACGCCACCGGCGAGCGCGTGGAACTCTCCGTGGCCACTTTCGCCAATTGGGTGGCGAAGACCGCCAACCTGCTCCAGGGCGATCTCGCCGCCGGGCCAGGGGACCGCCTCGCCCTTCTGCTGCCCGCCCACTGGCAGACCGCGGTCTGGCTGCTCGCCTGCTCCTCGGTCGGCGTCGTGGCCGAGGTCGGCGGCGACCCGGCCGACGCGGACGTGGTCGTCAGCGGCCCGGACACCCTGGAGGAGGCGCGCGCCTGTTCCGGTGAGCGCGTCGCGCTCGCGCTGCGCCCCCTGGGCGGGCGCTTCCCCCAGGCCCCGCAGGGCTTCGCCGACTACGCCGTCGAGGTGCCCAGCCAGGGCGACCGCTTCGCCCCCTTCGCCCCGGTGGACCCGGACGCGCCCGCGCTCGTCGTGGACGGCTCGGAGCTGACCGGTGCGCAGGTCGTGGAGCGGGCGCGGACGGACGCCTCCCAGCACGGGCTCGGTGCGGGCTCCCGGCTGCTGTCGGGCCTGCCGTACAGCGGCTGGCACGGGCTGTCCGCCGGGCTGTACGCACCGCTCGCCGCCGGCGGGTCGGTGGTGCTCTGCCGCCATCTCGACCGGCTCTCCGCCGGGGCCCTGGACAAGCGCCGGGAGAGCGAGCGCGTCACCGTGACGGCCCCCTGACACTGCCGGACCGCCCGGATCGCGCGATGATCGTACGTACGCCGCACGACGTACGTACGCCACACCAGGCGCGGAGGGCCGTATTCCGGCCCTCCGCGACGGCTCAGCTGGTGCGAGGCCGCCGACTCCGTGAGGGAGGGCCGCAGCCGTGACAGACCGTCCTGGAAGCCCCAGCAGCCCCGGCACGCCCACCGGCCCCACCGGCGGGGCGTGGTGGGGCGCTCCCCCGCCCGCCCCCGAGCCGAAGCCCCGGCGGCGGCGCCGGTGGCTGCGCTGGGCGGCGCTGGGGATGACGGTGCTGACGCTCACGGCGGCCGGGATCGGCTGGGCGCTCTACCAACGGCTCGACAGCAACATCACCACCGACACCGACACCGCGGACGAGCTGGCGCGCTGGGAGAAGGAGCGCCCGGTCGCGCTGGTGCACGGCGCTCAGAACATCCTGATCATCGGCTCCGACACCCGCGGCGCCGGAAACGGTGCGTACGGCGCCGACAGCGGCACCCAGCGCTCGGACACCACGATCCTGCTGCACCTGGCCGCCGACCGGCGCAGCGCGACCGCCGTCAGCCTCCCCAGGGACCTGATGGCGAAGATCCCGAGCTGCCGGCAGTCCGACGGCTCCCGGACGAACGAGCGGTTCGCGCAGTTCAACTGGGCGTACGAGCTGGCGGGCGCGGCCTGCACGATCCGTACGGTCGAGAACATCGCCCGGATCCGCGTCGACCACCACGTGATCGTGGACTTCACCGGCTTCAAGCGGCTGGTCGACGCCATCGACGGCGTCGAGGTCTGCCTCAGACAGCCCGTGGACGACCACGACGCGAAGCTGCGGCTGCCCGCGGGCCGGCAGGTACTGCGCGGAGAGGCGGCGCTGGGCTACGTACGGGCCCGCTACAGCCTCGGCAACGGCAGCGACACCGAACGGATGGGGCGGCAGCAGGAGTTCCTGGGCTCGCTGTTCCGGGAGATGCAGAGCAGCGGTGTGCTGCTCAACCCCGCCCGGCTCTACCCGGTGCTCGACGCGGCGACGTCCTCGCTGACCACGGACGCCGGGCTGGACACCCTCCGCAAGCTGTACGACCTGGTGCGCACCGTACGGGACATCCCCTCCGAGCGGGTCCAGTTCCTCACCGTCCCGCGTCGGCCGTACGTCTACAACAGCGCCCGTGACGAGCTGGTGCAGCCGGACGCCGACCAGCTCTTCGAGCAGTTGCGGAACGACCGGCCGGTGGCGGTCGGCAGGCATGTACGGGCGGCCGACAACAAGCCCGGGCGAGATGCGGAACCAGTTGTTCCGGTTGGCCCCGAGGGCACGGGGGAAGCCGGGGCGACCGAGGGACAGCCGGCCTCGCAGGCACCCGCGGCACCGGCGGAGTCCGGTACTTCGGCGCCGCCCACGGGTTCGCCGAAGCCCACCACTCCGCCCACCTACGAGGGAACCACCGCAGCACGTGGCATGTGTGGATGATTTTGCCTAAAGGTACGATCACCTTTTCCTCCGGATGATCGTTCGGGCGAAAGGATTGGGCAGAATGCCCAGTTGTAGGGGAGTGCAATTTGTCACCGGCGTCGCTTGACGCTGAACTGGGCGGATAGTGTGAGCGATCCGGTGCGCACGGCCGGGCTGACCGCGCACTGCACAGACGACGTGACCGAGCGCCTCGGGGGGGTAGGCGCCGCGTGGCACCGACGGAGGATTCAAGCGACCGTGGACGCGCAGGGCCGTGGGCGGGCGGGCGACATCGACCCCGCCGACCAGTGGGTCTTCGACCCGAAAACAGGCAGCTACGAGCTGCGCCTTGACCATGCCGAGGAGTCGGAGGCGACTCCCGGGAGCGGCACGTCCGCGACTGCTTCACCCTCTGCTTCCGCAGATTCCGACTCCCCTGCCGTACCGGCTCCCGCGAGGTCGCGGGTCGGTACGCAGGGCAAGCCCGGCCGCCGTACGGTGCCCGGGCAGCGCGGCAATCCCCGCCGCGCCGGGACCAAGCCGGTGCAGGGGCGGCGCAAGCCGAAGCCGAAGCAGAGCAAGAAGAAGAAAGCGCTGATGTGGACGGGCGGCACGCTCGCCTTCGTCCTGGTCGGCGGCTCGGTGGCGGCCTACCTGGTCTACCAGCACTTCAACAACAACATCGACAAGGTCGATGTCGGGATAAACAACGACGCGGTCATCGACGGCCCGGTGAACATCCTGGTCATCGGCACCGACAAGCGTGACGGCAAGGGCAACCAGGGCTACGGCGACGAGGGCAGTGTCGGCCACGCCGACACCACGCTGCTGTTCCACGTCTCGGAGGACCGGACGAACGCCACGGCGCTCTCCATCCCCCGCGACATGATCACCGATGTCCCGGACTGCCCGACCAAGAAGGACGGCGAGACCAAGGTCATCCCGGGCACGAAGGGCGTCCGTTTCAACGAGAGCCTGGGTCAGGAGGGCCGTGACCCGGGCTGCACCTGGCGGACCGTCGAGGCGCTCACCGGCCTGAAGGTCACGCACTTCATGATGGCCGACTTCAACGCCGTCAAGGAGCTGTCGTCGGCGGTCGGCGGTGTCGAGGTGTGCCTGGCCAAGGACATCAACGACCCCAAGTCGCACCTCAAGCTGAGCAAGGGCCGGCACGAGATCGAGGGCGAGGACGCCCTCGCGTTCGTCCGCACCCGGCACAGCGTCGGCTTCGAGAGCGACCTGGACCGCATCAAGCTCCAGCAGCAGTTCCTGAGTTCGATGATCCGGAAGATGAAGTCCGGTGACACGCTCTCGAACCCCAAGAAGCTCTACGACCTGGGCAACGCGGCGACCAAGTCGCTGACCGTCGACACCGGTATAGGTTCCGTCAGCAAGCTGACCAGTCTGGGCAAGGAGCTCAGCAAGGTCGACCTGGAGAACATCACCTTCGCCACCGTCCCGGTCAAGGACAACCCCGCCGAGGGCAAGAACCACAAGACGGTCGTCCTGGACCCCCCCAAGGCCGATCCGCTGTTCGCCATGGTCCGTCAGGACGTCTCCCTCACCGAGGTGAAGGCGAAGGAGAAGAAGGCCAGCGAGGCGGCGGACGCCAAGCAGGCCGCTCTGCTCAAGGGGCCGAAGGCCGAGCCCGCGGCCGTGCGGGTGAAGGTGCAGAACGGCAGCGGCCGGGTGGGCGCCGCCCAGGAGGCCGTCACCTGGATGCAGAACTCCAAGGGCATGCGCCTCACGAGCAACGGTGGCAACGCCACCGGCGGCAAGAAGGACAAGACGATCCTGGAGTTCGCCCCCAACCAGGCGGACCAGGCGCGTCGGCTCGCCGAGGTCATGGGACTGCCGGTCGAGGCCCTCAAGCAGGCCAAGTCCGACGCCGCCCCGACGGCCGGGATGACGCTCGTCCTGGGCGCGGACTTCAAGGCCGCCGGTACCCCGATCTCCGTACCCGCCCCCGCGAAAGCACCCAAAGACATCCAAAAGATCGAAGCCGACGACAAGAACATCTGTGCCAAATGAACCTGGCCCCCCGCTGCCGCATCTAGGCCAGTAACTAGAGTCACACCAGCTACAACACGCCTGCCCTTCGGGCCGGACGGACCATTCAGGGGAGGCCCGATGCGGCAGAGCAGCGGCGTGCGGGGACCGGCTGGCGCCTCAGCCGAATCGGCTGGCGCCTCAGCCGACGACACGGCCGGCGCCGCGCAAGCCGACGGCGAGGTTCCGGCCGCCAGAAAGTCCGGGCGTCGGCGGGCGAAGAAGTCCGGCGTCACCCGTGCCCGGCACGCCGGGGCCGACGGCCCCCGTGCCGCGGGCACCGATGCCCAAGGGTCTTCCGGCCCCGAGGCCGCAGGTGCCGAGGGCTCCGGGGGCGCCGGGACCGAGAGACGCACCGACTCCGAGGGCACAGGCGCGGGCGACACCGGAGCGGTCTCCGGGGCGCCCAGGGGCAAGGACCGTGGGGACGCGCCCATGGGCGTCGAAGCGACCGGCTCCAAGGGCGACGACGCCCAGGCCGCCAGCGACGGCGATGCCGAATCCGCTCCGACGGCCGGAGGCAACGGGACCGCCACCGCCAAAGCCGGCCGCAAGGCGCCCCGCAAGGCCACCCACGCCAAGAAGCGCGAACCCAAGGCCCGCTCGGCCAGGCGCAAGCGAACCGCGCGAATAGCCCGCTGGACCGCGCTCTCCCTCGCGGTCCTCGTCCTCGGCACGGCGGCCGCCGGGTACTTCTACTACCAGCACCTCAACGGCAACCTCAAAAAGGGCGACCTCAACCTCGGCGACAAGCAGCTCGACCGCAGCGTGGCCAACGCGGACGGTCAACGCCCTCTGAACATCCTGATCCTGGGTTCCGACAGCCGGAACAGCAAGAAGAACGTCGAGCTCGGCGGCGCCCGTGAGGACGCCGGGCGCAAGCCGCTCGCCGACGTCCAGATGCTGGTGCACGTCTCGGCCGACCGCAGCAACATGTCGGTGATCAGCGTGCCGCGCGACACCCGGGTGACGATCCCCAAGTGCACCGACCCGGAGGACGGCACGGTCTACAAGGAGACCGACCGTCAGATCATCAACACCAGCCTGATGAACGGCGGCCCGGGCTGCACGGTCGCCGCCTGGGAAGAGCTGACCGGCATCCCCGTCGACCACTTCATGATGATCGACTTCGCCGGAGTGGTGAGCATGGCCGACGCGGTCGGCGGCGTTCCGGTGTGCGTGGACGCCAATGTGTACGACAAGGACTCCGGGCTGCGGCTGACGAAGGGCTCGCACAAGGTCAAGGGCCAGCAGGCCCTGCAGTGGCTGCGCACCCGGCACGGCTTCGAGGACGGCAGTGACATAGGCCGTACCCACGCCCAGCACATCTATATGAACGCCATGGTCCGCCAGCTCAAGTCCGGTTCCAAGCTCTCCGACCCCGGCCAGCTCACCGACCTCGCGGAGGCCGCCACCAAGGCGCTCACCGTGGACAAGGACCTCGGTTCGGTCAAGAAGCTCTACGACCTCGGCAACGACATGAAGCGGGTGCCGTCCGGGCGGATCACGATGACCACCATGCCGTGGGTGCAGGATCCGCTGGACCCGGACGCGCACGTGATACCCAAGCCGGGCGACGCCGACAAGCTCTTCTCGCTCGTCCGCAACGACATCGCGCTGGACGGCAAGGACAAGAAGTCCGACAAGGGCCCGAAGCCCACCGCACCGGCCGCGCCGAAGGGCGCCATCGAGCTGACCGTGTTCAACGGCACCGGCACCGCCGTCCAGCCGCCGGCCACGCGTCGGGCCTCGGACATCGCCGAGGTCCTCGTGAAGGCGGGCTTCAGCAAGGCGATGTCGGACTCCACTCCGCGCGCGCAGGCGGACACGACGATCACCTATCCGAAGACCGCCGAGCGGCCGGACGCCGAGGCGGTGGCCAAGGCCCTCGGGCTGCCGGAGAGCGCGCTGCGGATGTCTCCCACGGTCGACCGGGTGACGCTGGTCATCGGCGGTGACTGGCGGACGGGCACGAAGTATCCGAAGACCGGGGAGCCCGAGGAGAGCGACTCCTCGGACGAGCCGACGGCCGGGGCGACGGGCGACGGCAAGGCCGACGGGAACGGCAAGAAGGACGACAAGGGCGAGAAGGACGGCGACAACAAGGCGCCCAAGAGCTCGGACCCGCTCAACGGCAGCGACACGTCGGCGTGCATGAACGTCAATCCGCTGAATCGTTTCTGAAAACCTTCGCCTGGCCGGCGGTTGCTCGCCTGACGGCCGGTGGTGCCGCCTACGGCGGCGAGCGCCTCTTGCCTGGCCGGCAGGACTTCGACTGCGGGCCCGTCTTGCCGCCTGCTGCGGCGAGCGCCCTGCGGGCGCGTCCTCAATCGCCGGACGGGCTCGATTTCGAGCCCGTCCGGCGATTGAGGACAGGCCTAGCCCGCCCGGACGGCCGGGCGGCGGCTGGCGATGACCCGCTTCGCCAGCGAGCGCGGGCTGGTCAGGAAGCCGAAGCCCCACGACATGTGCATCGTCGCGAGCGCCACCGGGATCCGGACGCGCGCGGCCGGCGACAGGCCCTTGCCCGCGGGCAGCGAACCGGCGGTGATGGCCGCCAGGTACCCGGCCGGGACCAGCAGGCCCCAGGGGGTGACGGCCGCGCCGACCACGACACCGGCCGCGATGGCGACCACGGCGGTCGGCGGCGCCAGATAGCGCATGTTGATCGAACCCTGGTGGAAGCGGGCGACGACGTGCCGCCAGCGCCCGTAGTCCTTGTACTGCTTGGCGAGCGCCTTCACGCTGGGCCGCGGCCGGTAGGAGACCTTGAGCTCGGGGGAGAACCAGATCAGCCCGCCCGCCTCACGGATCCGGAAGTTCAGCTCCCAGTCCTGGGCACGGATGAACTCCTCGTTGTACCCGCCCTGCTGCTCCAGGGCCTCGCGCCGGAAGACACCCAGATACACGGTTTCGGCCTCGCCGGCCGCGCCTCCCGTGTGGAAGGCCGCGTTGCCCACGCCGATCTTCGAGGTCATGGCGGCGGCGACGGCCCGCTCCCAGTCGTTCTCGCCCTCGGCGTGCATGATGCCGCCGACGTTCTGGGCGCCGGTCTCGTCCAGCAGCCGCACGGCGGTCGCGATGTAGTTCGGCGACAGCATTCCGTGACCGTCGACACGTACCACGATCGGGTGGCGTGACGCCTTGATCGCGGCGTTGAGCGCGGCGGGGGTGCGGCCGGTGGGGTTCGGCACGGTGTGGACCCGGGCGCGGGGGTGGTTCGCGGTCTCCCGCACCAGGTCGGCGGCGATTTCGTCGGTGCGGTCCGTGGAGGGACCGAGGGCGATCACGACCTCGAGTTCACCGGCATAGTCCTGTTCCAGGATGTGCCGCACGGAGGTGCGCAGATACCGCTCCTCATTGAGCACCGGCATGATGACGGAAACGGCGGGCGGCTGCTGATCGGGCATGGTTCCTCGGCGGTACGGGGGGTGCCCCCGGCGGACGGCGGATCGTCGGTCACGTTACGCCAATGGGGCACCCGAAAGCGCCCCGCCCGGGTGGCAGGCCCCGCCCGGACGGCGTGGGGCCGCGAACCGACGATCGTATGGGCCTACCGTTTCCCCGGTTCTGCCCAGTCCGTCGCGGAGGTTCGAAGTGACCGCACCGGCCCGCTCCCCCCGCCAGGCCAGACCCCGCCCGAACCGGCCCCGCCACAGTGCGCCCCGCCGCCCGCGCTGGGGGCTGCGCCTCGCCACCGGCGCCGCCGTGGCCGTGCTGGGCACCGGCGGCATCGGGCACGCGGTGGTCACGGGGATCGAGGGCGGCATCGGGCGGGTGGATCCGTTCGGGGGGCTGTCGGACCGGCCGCAGACCAGTCAGGGCAAGAACATCCTCGTCGTCGGCACGGACGGCCGCGACAAGATCACGGAGGAGGAGCGGACCCGCTACCGGCTGGGCGGCGCGCCCTGTCACTGCACCGACACGGTGATGCTGGTGCACCTCTCCGCCCGGCACGACCGGGCCAGCGTGATCAGCCTGCCGCGTGACACCTATGTCGAGATCCCCGAGCGCGCCGACGCCCAGGGCCGGATCCGCCCCGCCCACCCGCAGAAGCTCAACGCGGCGTACGCGGAGGGCGGGCCGAGCCTGACCGTGCGGGCAGTGGAGCAGCTGACCCGGGTGCACGTCGATCACTACCTGGAGGTCGACTTCGCCAGCTTCATGAAGACGGTCGATGTGCTGGGCGGGGTCCGGGTGTGCACGGCGCGGCCGCTCAAGGACGTCTACACGGGTCTCGACCTGCCGGTGGGCTCCAGCGACCTCAATGGCGGGCAGGCGCTCCAGTACGTCCGCTCCCGCCATCTCGACGGGGGCTCCGACCTCGGCCGGATGCAGCGGCAGCAGCGGTTCCTCGCCTCGCTGATCCACAAGGCGGCGGGCGGCGAGGGTCTGCTGAACCCGGTGAAGTTCCAGGAGGTCGGGACGACGCTGCTCGGCTCGGTGCGGGCCGACCGGGGGTTCGGCAGCGACGAGCTGGTCGCGCTGGCCCAGGGGATGAAGAACCTGACGCCCGCGTCGGCCGAGTTCGCCTCGGTGCCGATCGGCATCGCGAACTTCCCCGTGCCCCGCGTCGGCTCGACGGTGAAGTGGGACGAGGCGGCGGCCGGGAAGATGTTCCAGGCCCTGCGCGAGGACCGGCCGCTGACCGTGCACGCCCCCCGGCGGTCGCAGGACGCGAAGCCACCGGCCGGCCCTGCGGACCAGACCGCGACGCCGGTGGACGTGGCGCCCGGGCAGATCCGGGTGCAGGTCCTCAACGGCAGCGGCCGCACCGGTCTGGGCCGCGAGACCGACAACGCGCTGCACGCGACGGGCTTCGCCACCACCGGCCTGCCCACGGACGCGCCCGGACCGCCGGCCCAGCGGACAGTGATCTCCTACGACCCGCGCTGGGACCGCTCGGTCCGCTCGGTCGCGGCGGCACTCCCGGGCGCGGAACTGCGCCCGACGCCGGGGCAGGGCCCGCTGATGAAGGTAATCCTGGGCACGGACTTCAAGGCCGTCCACCCGGTACGCGCCCAGGACCCCCCACAGCAGGCCGGCGCGGCCCCGGCGGCGGTCCGCGGCGACCAGGTGGTCTGCCCGGACGGCGCGTAGGCCTGTCCGGCGGATCACGGGGCGCACCACCGCTGCGCGGCGGTGTCCGGGGTCGCCGGACGGGCTGTTATTGGCTGAGCTCAGCCGAAACCAGCCCGTCCGGCGTTTGAGGACGCGCCCGCAGGGCGCCCGCCGCCGCAGGCGGCAAGACGGCCCGCGGCCGAAGACCCGTCGGACCCCGCCGCAGGGGATCAGTCCCCGAAGCCCTCGGCAATCCGCTTTTCGCGCAGCTCCATGATCGCGCGGCGGCGGGCCAGCCGGTGGGTGCGGCGGATCTGGGCCTCCTGGTAGCGGCGCTTGTCCCGTTCGGTCTCGGGGACCACCGGCGGGACGCGGCGGGGCTTGCCGTCCTCGTCGACGGCGGCGAAGACGAGATACGCGCTGCCGACCTGGGTGGCGGGCGTCGACTCGTTCCAGCGCTCGGCGAGCACCCGCACGCCGACCTCCATGGACGACCGGCCGGTCCAGTTCACCTGGGCCTTCACATGCACGAGGTCGCCGACCCGGACCGGTTCGAGGAAGGCCATCTCGTCCATCGAGGCCGTGACGGCGGGCCCGCCGGAGTGCCGCCCGGCGACCGCGCCCGCGGCGTCGTCCACCAGCTTCATGATCACGCCGCCGTGGACGGTGCCCAGCAGATTGGTGTCGCTGCCGGTCATGATGTGGGAGAGCGTCGTACGGGAAGCGGACGTCGGCTTGCCCGGTATTTCCGCTTCCGGACTGCGGTCCTGATTGGTCATGTCCACCACTGTATGCGGGCCCGGGGACACGGGCGGATTTGCATCAGCTCTGCTACAGCCCGGCCCCGAACCCGTCTCCCCCCTGTAAGGCAGGTCGCCACAGCGGGCACACTCGTGTCATGAGCAATTGGGCCGATGGGCGGACCGACGACCGCCAGGACCGGTACGGAAACGGCGCCGCGAGCGCCGAGCCGGAGGGCGCGCGCGCCATGCCGCAGATCCGGCGCACCGCCCCGCCCCCGCCGCGCCGCCCCGCCGAGCCGGCACCCGGGTACGGCCGCGCACAGGGCCCGGGCGGCGGTCACGACCGCCTGCCGGACCAGGGCGGCGGTTACGGCGGCGGCGCGGCCCACGCGGACGGCGGCCACGACGACGGCTTCAACACGGGACAGGTCTACGGCCGCGGCGGCCCGGCCGGCCCCGGCGGCCACCGGCAGGGCCCCACCGGCGGCGGCCCCGGCGGGCGCCGCCCGCGCACCGGCGCCCCCGACTGGCGCAAGCGCCTCAAGATCGGCGGCATAGCCTTCCTCGTGGCGCTGCTGACCGTCTCCGTCGGCACGTACTTCTGGGCCGACTCCAAGGTGCGCCGCGAGGTCGACCTCGGCCAGGTGAAGGACCGCCCGGCGGCGGGCGAGGGCACCAATTACCTGATCGTCGGTTCCGACAGCCGCGAGGGCCTCTCGGACAGCGACAAGAAGGAACTGCACACGGGGTCGGCCGACGGCAAGCGCACCGACTCGATGATGATCGTGCACACGGGCGACAACGGCACCACGATGCTGAGCCTGCCGCGCGACTCCTACGTCACCATCCCCGCCTTCACGGGGAAGAAGTCCGGTAAGAGCTTCCCCGCCGCCACGCACAAGCTGAACCAGGCGTACGCGGACGGCGGCCCGGAGTTGCTGGCGCAGACCATCGAGTTCAACACCGGGCTGCGCATCGACCACTACGCGGAGATCGGCTTCGGCGGCTTCCGCAACCTCGTGGACGCGCTGGGCGGCGTGGAGATGTGCCTGGACAAGCCGCTGAAGGACCGGGACTCGGGCGCGGACTTCAAGGCGGGCTGCCAGGAGCTGAGCGGCGCCCAGTCGCTGGCCTTCGTGCGCCAGCGCCACCAGGAGGCGGACCAGGACCTGGGCCGGATGCGCAACCAGCAGAAGTTCCTGAACACCCTCGCCAACCAGGCGGCCTCGCCCTCTACGATCCTCAACCCGTTCCGTCTCTACCCCGTCATCGGCTCCGGTCTCGACACGCTGATCGTCGACAAGGACATGGAGCTGTGGGATCTCGCCTCGATGTTCTGGGCGATGAAGGGCGCGACGGGCGGCGACGGCAAGCAGATGACCGTGCCGATCGCGAGCGCGAACTTCCCGACCCGCTCCGACGGCGTCGCGGTGAAGTGGGACACGGCCAAGGCCAAGCAGCTCTTCGACCAGCTCAAGAAGGACGAGAAGGTCACCGTCTCGGACAAGTGAGTGGCGAACGCGGGCAGGGCCCGTGACCTCCGGTGAGCACGGAGGTCACGGGCCCTGCCGTGTTCTCAGGAGGACGCGGGCCCCTTCGCGTTGATCACCGCGAAGGTGCCGCCCTGCGGGTCCTGCACGATGGCCATCCGGCCGGCCATCATGCCGAACGGCGGTACGAGCACCTGGCCGCCGCTCCGGGTCAGGGCGTCGACCGTGGCGTCGGTGTCGTCGACGGCGAAGTAGCACAGCCAGTGCGAGGGCGTGCCGGGCGGCAGTTTGTCCAGCCCCTGGGTGCCGCCGACGGCCCGGCCCTCGACCTGGAGCGCGGAGTAGTCGGGCGCCCCTTCCATGGGGACCGCCTCGATGCCGAGCGCGGCGGAGTAGAAGGACGCGGCGGCCTGGGGGTCGCTGGTGTTCAGCTCGTTCCAGATCAGCGCCCCCGGCTCGTTGACGACCTGCGCGCCGGCGAAGTCGCGGGCCTGCCAGAGCCCGTAGACGGCGCCCGTGGGGTCGGCGACGACCGACATGCGGCCGAGGGTGAGCACGTCCATGCCGGGCATGATCACGGTGCCGCCGTTGTCGGCGATCTTCTTCTCGGTGGCGTCCACGTCGGAGACGGCGAGGTAGGTGGTCCATACGGTCGGCGGTGTCGGCTGGTCGGGGTCGGGCGACATCGAGGTCATGATGCCGGCCACGGGCTTCCCGTTCAGGGTGCAGACCGCGTACCCGCCGGTCTCCGGCGGGCCGACCTCGCCCTGCCATCCGAACAGGTCGCGGTAGAAGTCGAGCGCCGCCTGCTGGTCGGGGACCATGAGGTCGACCCAGCAGGGGGTGCCGGGGGTGTACGGAGCGGTTACCTCGGGCATGTCATGAGCCTCCAGGGCAGTACGACCCCCCACCGCCCCCACCTTCGGCGCCCCGGCCCGATACCGCCACCGGCGTTCCCCCGTACGCGCGCGACGGCCCCCCGGCGGGCTGCCGGGGGGCCGTCGCGTGAAAGGCCGGAGGGTTACTTCGGAAGGTTGCGCGCCATGACGATGCGCTGCACCTGGTTCGTGCCTTCGTAGATCTGGGTGATCTTGGCGTCGCGCATCATGCGCTCGACCGGGTAGTCACGGGTGTAGCCGTAGCCGCCGAGGAGCTGGACGGCGTCCACCGTGACCTCCATGGCCACGTCGGAGGCGAAGCACTTGGCGGCCGCACCCTGGAAGGTGAGGTCGCTGTCGCCGCGCTCGGACTTGGCGGCGGCCGCGTAGGTCAGCTGGCGGGCGGCCTCGATCTTCATGGCCATGTCGGCGAGCATGAACTGGACGCCCTGGAAGTCGCCGATCGGCTTGCCGAACTGCTTGCGCTCCTGGACGTAGCCCTTGGCGTAGTCGAGGGCGCCCTGGGCGATGCCGAGGGCCTGGGCGGCGATGGTGATACGGGTGTGGTCGAGGGTCTTCATCGCCGTGGCGAAGCCGGTGCCCTCCTCGCCGATCATGCGGTCCGCGGGGATGCGGACGTTGTCGAGGTAGACCTCGCGCGTCGGGGAGCCCTTGATGCCGAGCTTGCGCTCCGGGGCACCGAAGGAGACGCCCTCGTCGGACTTCTCGACGACGAACGCCGAGATTCCCTTGGAGCGCTTCTCCGGGTCGGTGACGGCCATGACCGTGTAGTACTCGCTGACGCCCGCGTTGGTGATCCAGCGCTTGACACCGTTGAGGACCCAGAAGTCACCGTCGCGCACGGCCTTGGTCTTCATGCCGGCCGCGTCCGAGCCCGCGTCGGGCTCGGAGAGGGCGTACGAGAACATCGCGTCGCCCTTGGCGAGCGGGCCCAGGTAGCGCTTCTTCAGCTCCTCGGAGCCGGACAGCACGACCGGCAGCGAGCCGAGCTTGTTGACCGCCGGGATCAGGGAGGACGACGCGCACACCCGCGCGACCTCCTCGATGACGATGACGGTGGCGAGCGCGTCGGCGCCGGCGCCGCCGAACTCCTCGGGCACGTGGATGGCGTGCAGGTCGGAGGCGACCAGCGCGTCGAGCGCCTCCTGCGGGAAGCGGCCCTCCTCATCCACCTCGGCGGCGAACGGGGCGATCTTCGCCTCGGCGAGCGAGCGCACGACCTTGCGGAGCTCGTCGTGCTCCTCGGACGGCCGGTACAGGTCGAAGTCCTTTGATCCCGCCAAGGTGGATTCACTCCCCAAAGAGTTAACTACCGTTTAGTAACCCGATTCTAGGGGCGGCCCCCCGCACGGGGATACGTGAGCTTGCCGACAGCGCCCGGGCACCACCGGGATCTCCCCCGGACCTTCCCGCTCCGGTCCCCGACTATGCTCGGCGCAGTCCAGCCCGTCAGCACATGGAGCACGCATGGCCCCCAAGATCACCGTGATCGGCACCGGCTACCTCGGTGCCACCCACGCCGCGGCCATGGCCGAGCTCGGGTTCGAGGTGCTCGGTCTCGATGTGGTGCCCGAGAAGATCGAGATGCTCGGGCGCGGCAAGGTGCCGATGTACGAGCCGGGGCTGGAAGAACTGCTCCGCCGCCACGTCGCCGGGATCGAGGGATCGACCGGCCGGCTGCGCTTCACGATGTCGTGGGAAGAGGTCGGCGCGTTCGGCGACGTCCACTTCGTCTGTGTGAACACCCCGCAGAAGCACGGCGAGTACGCGTGCGACATGAGCTACGTCGAGAGCGCCATCGACGCCCTGGCCCCGCATCTGCACGGCCCGGCGCTGGTCGTCGGCAAGTCCACCGTCCCGGTCGGCAGCGCGGCCCGGCTCGCGGCCCGGCTCACCGAGCTGGCCCCGGCGGGCCCGGACGTCGAGCTGGCCTGGAACCCGGAGTTCCTGCGCGAGGGCTTCGCCGTCCAGGACACCCTGCACCCGGACCGCATCGTGGTGGGCGTCGCCGGTGAGCGGGGCGAGAAGCTGCTGCGCGAGGTGTACGCGACGCCGATCGGCGAGGGCTCGCCGTTCGTCGTCGCCGACTATCCGACGGCCGAGCTGGTCAAGACGGCCGCCAACTCCTTCCTCGCCACGAAGATCTCCTTCATCAACGCCATGGCCGAGGTCTGCGAGGCCGCCGACGGCGACGTGGTGAAGCTGGCGGAGGCGATCGGCCACGACGAGCGGATCGGGAAGAAGTTCCTGCGGGCCGGCATCGGCTTCGGTGGCGGCTGTCTGCCCAAGGACATCCGCGCCTTCATGGCCCGCGCCGGGGAGCTGGGCGCGGACCAGGCGCTGACCTTCCTCCGCGAGGTCGACTCCATCAACATGCGCCGCCGGGGCCACATGGTCGAGCTGGCCCGCGAGACGGTGGGCGGCAGCTTCCTGGGGCAGCGCGTGGCGGTGCTGGGCGCGACCTTCAAGCCGGACTCCGACGACGTACGGGACTCGCCCGCGCTGAACGTCGCCGGGCAGATACACCTCCAGGGCGGCCAGGTCACCGTCTACGACCCCAAGGGCATGGACAACGCCCGCCGCCTCTTCCCGACCCTCGGCTACGCGCCGACCGCGCTCGAGGCGTGCCAGGGGGCGCACGTGGTGCTGCACCTCACGGAGTGGGGCGAGTTCCGCGAGCTGGACCCGGCGGCACTGGCCGCCGTCGTCGCGGAGCGGCGGATCCTGGACGGGCGCAATGCGCTTGACGCTGGCGCTTGGCGTTCCGCGGGTTGGACCTACCGGGCCATGGGTCGGCCCCGGGCCTAGGTCAAAGACTTGTCCGCAAACGCCGGACGGGCTGGATTTTCCAGCCCGTCCGGCGTTTGCGGTTCTGGGCGCGGGAGGGGCTCGTTTTACCGGCCTGCCCGGAGCCTGGGGTTTCGGACACCGACGGGGTGGATTACCAGCCCGCCCGGCGATTGCGTTTGTCGACCGACGGGCTCAGCAAAAACCAGCCCGTCCGGCGATTGAGGACACCGTGACCTCAGCCGTCCAGCTGGTCGATCGTCGCGATCGACGGACCCCGCGTGGCGGAACGCGCCACATCCTCCGCCGCCCGAAGCACCCGCACCGCGTTCTGCCACGTCAACTTCGCGAGGTCGGCGTCCGACCAGCCGCGGCGCAGGAGTTCCGCGATCAGGTTCGGGTAGCCGGCCACGTCCGCGAGGTCTTCCGGGGTGAACGCTGTGCCGTCGAAGTCGCCGCCGATGCCGATGTGGTCGATGCCCGCCACCTCGCGCATGTGGTCGAGGTGGTCGGCGACCGTGGCCGCCGTGGCGAGCGGACGGGGGTGCGCGGCCTCGAAGGCGCGGTGCACGGCCATCCCGGCGGGGGTGGTGTCGAGGTGGTGCAGGCCGTTGGCGCGCATGTTCTCGTCCGCCTGCCGGGTCCATTCGACGGCGGCGGGCAGGACGAACTTCGGCACGAACGTCGCCATGGCCACGCCCCCGTTCGCGGCCAGCGAGCCGAGCACGTCGTCGGGGATGTTGCGCGGGTGGTCGCAGACGGCGCGCGCGGAGGAGTGCGAGAAGATCACCGGCGCCTCGGTGACCCGCAGCGCGTCCCGCATCGTGTCGGCCGAGACGTGCGAGAGGTCGACCAGCATGCCGAGGCGGTTCATCTCGCGGACGACCTCCTCGCCGAAGCGGGTCAGGCCGTTCGCCGCGGGCTCGTCGGTCGCCGAATCCGCCCACGGGACGTTGTCGTTGTGGGTCAGCGTCATATAGCGGACGCCGAGGTGGTGCAGGGCGCGCAGGGTGGCGAGGGAGCAGTTGATGCTATGGCCGCCCTCGGCGCCCATCAGCGAGGCGATGCGGCCCTCGGCGCGGGCGGCCTCCATGTCGTCGGCGGTGAGCGCGAGCCGCAGCTGGGAGGGGTAACGATTCACCAGCTGCCGCACGACATCGATCTGTTCGAGCGTCGCGCTGACCGCCTCGTCGCCGGCCATGTCGGTGCGGACGTACACGGACCAGAACTGGGCCCCGACCCCGCCCGCCCGCAGCCGGGGCAGGTCGGTGTGGAGGCCGGTGGCGCTCTGGTCGGTGGCGATGTCGCGCCGGTCCAGGTCGTAGCGGACCTGCTGGCGCAGGGCCCACGGCAGGTCGTTGTGACCGTCGACGACGGGGTGGGCGGCGAGCAGCTCATGGGCGCGGGCGAGGTGACCGGCCGCGGTGGTGGCGGTCACGGTCACTTCCCGAAGCCGAAGTGGGCGGTACCCATGGCCTTGGCACGCAGGCGCTTGCCCTTGTCCGTGGCCTGCTCGTTCAGCTCGTCCTGGAAGTGCCGCATCCGGGCCAGCAACTCGGTGTCGTGGGCGGCGAGCATCCGGACGGCGAGCAGCCCGGCGTTGCGGGCGCCGGCGACGGAGACGGTGGCGACGGGCACACCGGCGGGCATCTGCACGATGGACAGCAGGGAGTCCATGCCGTCGAGGTACTTCAGCGGCACGGGCACGCCGATGACCGGCAGCGGCGTGACGGACGCCAGCATTCCGGGCAGGTGGGCCGCGCCCCCCGCGCCCGCGATGATCGCCTTGAGGCCGCGGTCGGCGGCCTGCTCGCCGTACGCGATCATCTCGCGCGGCATGCGGTGCGCGGAGACCACGTCGACCTCGTAGGGGACCTCGAACTCGTCCAGGGCCTGGGCGGCGGCCTCCATGACGGACCAGTCGGAGTCCGAGCCCATGACGATGCCGATGAGAGGAGAAGTCATTCGGTGATCGTTCCTCGCAGGTATCCGGCGGCGTGGGCGGCGCGCTCGCGCACGTCCGCCAGGTCGTCGCCGTAAGTGTTGACGTGTCCGACCTTGCGACCGGGCTTGACGTCCTTGCCGTACATGTGGATCTTCAACCCCGGATCGCGTGCCATGCAATGGAGGTACGCGGAATACATGTCCGGATAGTCGCCGCCGAGCACATTGGCCATGACGGTCCACTTGGCGCGCGGGCGCGGGTCGCCGAGCGGCAGGTCCAGCACGGCCCGTACGTGGTTGGCGAACTGCGAGGTGATCGCGCCGTCCTGGGTCCAGTGGCCGGAGTTGTGCGGGCGCATCGCCAGCTCGTTGACGAGCACCTCGAAGGAGCCGTCGGCCTTGCGGATCTCGAAGAGCTCCACGGCGAGGTGGCCGACCACGCCCAGCTCCGCGGCCACCTTGAGGGCGAGCTGCTGCGCGTGGGCGGAGAGCTCGGCGGAGAGGTCGGGCGCGGGGGCGATGACGGTGTCGCAGACGCCGTCGACCTGGATGGACTCGACGACCGGGTACGAGACGGCCTGGCCGTGCGGGGAGCGGACGACGTTGGCGGCCAGCTCACGGGTGAAGGCGACCTTCTCCTCCGCGAGCACGGGCACGCCGGCGCGGAAGGGTGCCTCCGCCTCTTCCGCGCTGCGGACGATCCACACCCCCTTGCCGTCGTAGCCGCCGCGCACCGTCTTGAGCACGACGGGGAAACCGTCGCCCTCCTCCGCGAACCGCGCCACGTCGGCGGGGTCCGCCACGATGCGGTGCCGGGGACACGGCACTCCGATTTCCATGAGCTTGGCCCGCATCACGCCCTTGTCCTGGGCGTGCACCAACGCGTCGGGCCCGGGGCGGACGGGAATGCCGTCTGCCTCCAGGGCCCGTAGGTGCTCGGTGGGGACATGCTCGTGATCGAAGGTGATCACGTCACAGCCTTGTGCGAAAGCACGAAGGGTGTCCAGGTCGCGGTAGTCGCCGATGACGACTTCCCCGACCGCCTGCGCCGCCGAGTCCTGCGGGGTATCGCTGAGCAGCTTGAACTTGATGCCGAGGGGGATGCCCGCCTCGTGGGTCATACGGGCGAGCTGGCCGCCCCCGACCATGCCGACTACCGGAAACGTCACGCTCCCAGAGTATCCGTACGCACGAACAGCTCCGACCGCGCCTGGATGATCGTCCAAACGCCGGGGCGTGCGAATCGGCGGCCGACAGGGAGCGCGTTCGCCGGCCGTTCACCGGAGTCCGCGGTTGCGGCCGGTGCCCGCTGGTTAGCATGAAGGCTGCCCTATGCCCAGTTTCGCCCAGCAACGGAGCCTGACGATCACTATGAGTCAACGGTCCGCGATGCGTGCCCGGCTGGAGCGGCTGGCCCGCGAAATCGCGAAGTTCGGGGCGGTGGGCGCCGTCGGCTTCGTGGTGAACTTCATCGTCTTCAACATCTGTGTGCACGGCTTCGGCCTCGCGGTGGTGCGCTCGGGCGTCATAGCGACCGGCGTCGCGATCGGCACCAACTATGTGGGCAACCGCTACTGGACCTACCGGGCCGGTGACAAGAACCGGCGCAGCCGCGAGCTGACCCTGTTCCTGCTGTTCAGCGGCGTCGGCCTGGTGATCGAGAACGGCATCCTGGCGCTCTCGCACTACGGTTTCGGCCTCACCTCGCCGCTGGCGGACAACATCGCGAAGAACGTCGTCGGCCTCGGCATCGGCACGGTCTTCCGCTTCTGGTCCTACCGCACCTGGGTGTTCCGGGCGCTGCCCGCCCGCGAGGCCGTGGAGACTGCTGAATCGTTCCTGGACGACCGCCCGCAGCCGGCCGGGACGGGCGACGCGGCCCGCTGAGGCCTGCCCGGCGGGCGTGCCGGGTCGTCAGTCCTCCTGGGACTCCTCGTATTCGCCCGCCTCGCGGCTCAGGAACAGCGCGAAGACCGGCGGATAGGGCTGGAGGAGTTCGAGCCGCCCGCCGTCCGCCTCCGCCAGGTCCCGGGCGACCGCCAGGCCCAGGCCCGTGGAGTTCCGGCCGCTGACGGTCCGCTCGAAGACCCGCGACCCGAGGTCCGGCGAGACCCCCGGCCCCTCGTCGGTGACCTCCACGACCGCCTGGTTGCCGGTGACGCGGGTGCGCAGGGCGACCGTGCCGTCGCCGTGCATCAGCGAGTTCTCGATGAGGGTGGCGAGCACCTGCGCGACCGCCCCGGGCGTGCCGACGGCCCGGAGCCCCTGCTTGCCGGAGCGGACCAGGGCCCGGCCCTCGCTGCGGGTGGCGGGCCGCCATTCCTCGAGCTGCTGCTTGATGACCTCGTCGAGGTCGAAGGTGACCGCCGAGCCCGACTGCGGGTCGCGGGAGTTCGTCAGCAGCCGCTGGACGACGTCGGTGAGCCGCTCGACCTGGGTGAGGGCGATCGTCGCCTCGTCCTTCACCGTCTCGGGGTCGTCGGTCAGCGTGATCTCCTCCAGCCGCATCGACAGCGCGGTCAGCGGCGTACGGAGCTGGTGCGAGGCGTCGGCGGCGAGGCGGCGCTCGGCCGTGAGCATCCGGGCGATGCGCTCGGCGCTCGCGTCCAGGACGTCCGCGACCCGGTCCAGCTCGGGCACCCCGTAGCGGCGGTGGCGGGGGCGGGGGTCGCCGGAGCCGAGCCGCTCGGCCGTCTCGGCGAGGTCGGTCAGCGGCGCGGTGAGCCGGTTCGCCTGGCGCACGGCGAGGAAGACGGCGGCGATCACGGCCAGCAGCGCCACCGCGAGGATCACCATCAGGGTGCGGCCGAGCTCCTTGCTGACCGCGGAGCGGGACTCCTCGACCCGTACGGTCTCGCCCTGCTCACCCCGCTCCGTCGAGGCGATCATGTCGCCGTCGGGGCGCTCGCCGATCTCGATGGCGGGCCGGCCGGGGATGTCGACCCGCGCGTACCGGCCGGAGGTGATCTGCTCACGCAGCAGCCCCGACTCCACCCGCTCGCCGCCGATCAGCCGGCTGTCGAGGATGCTCACCAGCCGGACGGCCTCGGACTGCACGCTCTCCCGCGCGCTGCTCTCGATCGTGCGGGTCTCGACGATGACGAGCGAGATCCCGAACACGGCGATCACGACGAGCACGACGGCGAGGGTGGAGTTGATCAGTCGGCGGCGCACGGTGCCCTCCGGGCGGGTGGTACGAACACAGCCCGGCGGGGCCGGTCAGCTCTTTTCGAAGCGGAAGCCGACGCCTCGGACGGTGGCGATGTAGCGCGGGTTCGCGGCGTCGTCCCCGAGCTTCTTGCGAAGCCAGGAGATGTGCATGTCGAGCGTCTTGGTGGACGACCACCAGGTGGTGTCCCAGACCTCGCGCATCAGCTGGTCGCGGGTGACGACCCGGCCCGCGTCCCGGACGAGCACCCGGAGCAGGTCGAATTCCTTCGCGGTGAGCTGGAGTTCGTCGTCGCCCATCCAGGCGCGGTGCGACTCGACGTCGATCCGCACGCCATGGGTGGTGGGCGGCTGCTGCGCGGCCTCGACCGTGCCGCGGCGCAGCAGGGCCCGCACCCGCGCGAGCAGCTCGGCCAGCCGGAAGGGCTTGGTGACGTAGTCGTCGGCGCCGGCGTCGAGGCCGACCACGGTGTCCACCTCGTCGGCCCGGGCGGTGAGCACGAGCACCGGGAAGCCATGACCCTCCGTGCGCAGCCGGCGGCAGACCTCCAGGCCGTCCATGCCGGGCAGGCCGAGGTCGAGGACGAGGAGGTCGACCCCTCCCTGGAGGCCGGCGTCGAGCGCCGTGGGGCCGTCTTCGCGCACCTCCACCTCGTACCCCTCGCGGCGCAGCGCGCGTGCGAGCGGCTCCGAGATCGAAGCGTCATCCTCGGCGAGCAGTACTCGGGTCATGGGGTGATGGTAGTCCGCTCGACCGCATGTCAGGAGGGGGATGGGGCTACCTGCGGCAACATCACCGCCAGCCGGTCTGGACCATTGAATGTGGGCAAACAGTTCCACATCGGCCTGTGATCCATATCTCAACTCCTTCCATTCACGGGCGGGGGGTGACGTATGGTGACGGGAAGTCTGTAGCACTACCGGGGGCCTTCGGCATGTTCAACACGCCGGGGGTCTCTGCTGTGCGCGGTACTGGCGCCACCAGTCCCGTCACAGAGAATGACCTGACGGCCGGGTCCGCCGCGCGAAGGTGCGCGGGGGCGTGGATCCCGGTGCGCGACTGTCCTGCCGACCCCCTCCACCGAGGTGTGTCGAACCCCTGGGGCGTGGGGGCGGGCAGTGCGGCGCCCGGTGCCGGCCAACCCCCACCCGGGCGCGCAGCAGCTCCACGCGCGTCCCGAGCACTCAAGGACTGACCATGGCGTCCAGCCTGACGAAGGACACGGCCGAGCGGGAGAAGACCTCTCCGGGCTCCGGCAAGACGTTCTTCGGCCACCCCCGCGGCCTGGCCCCCCTCTTCATGACGGAGATGTGGGAGCGCTTCAGCTATTACGGAATGCGCGCCCTCCTCGTCGTCTACCTGATCGCCGGCGGCCCGGACGCCAAGCCCGACAGCCAGGGCGGCGGTCTGGCGATGCCCGAGGCCAACGCGGTGGCGATCTACTCCGTCTACGTGGCGATGGTGTACCTGCTCGCCATGCCCGGCGGCTGGTTCGGCGACCGTGTCTGGGGTCCGCGCAAGACCGTCACCATCGCGGCCGCCACCATCATGGTCGGCCACCTGGCGCTGGCGATCCCCGGCAAGCCCTCGTTCTTCGTGGGCCTGGCGCTCGTCGCCCTGGGTTCCGGTCTGCTGAAGGCCAACATCTCCACGATGGTCGGCCACCTCTACGACGGCCCGCAGGACCCGCGCCGGGACGGTGGCTTCACCGTCTTCTACATGGGCATCAACCTCGGCGCCTTCTTCTCCCCGCTGGTCATCGGCACCGTGGGCCAGAAGTACAACTGGCACCTGGGCTTCACCATCGCCGCCGTCGGCATGGCGATCGGCCTGGCGTTCTTCCTCTGGGGCACCCGTCACCTGGACCCGAAGAGCAGCGTCGTCCCGAAGCCGCTGACCGCGGCCGAGAAGAAGTCGACGCTCACCAAGGGCCTGGTCTGGCTCGCCGTCGCGGCCGCGTTCTACGGCATCGTCGGTGGCACCGGTCACTTCACGCTCAACTGGGCGCTGATCCCGATCACCCTCGCCGGCCTGGTCATCCCGGTCACCGTCCTGGCCCGCATCAAGCGCGACAAGGAACTCTCGGCGACCGAGCAGACCAAGGTCAGCGGCTACATCTGGTTCTTCGTCGCCGCCGCCGTGTTCTGGATGATCTTCGACCAGGCGGGCTCGACGATGTCGACCTTCGCCGAGAAGAAGACCGCGGACAACGTTTTCGGCATCGAGTTCCCCTCGACCTGGTTCCAGTCGGTCAACCCGCTGTGGGTCATGGCGCTGGCCCCGGTCTTCGCCTGGCTGTGGCTGTGGCTCGCCCGCACCAACCGCGAGCCGAGCACCACGGTGAAGTTCGCGATGGCCATGGTCGTCATCGGTGCCTCGTTCTTCGTCTTCGCCGTCCCGATGGCGATGGCCGGCGACGGCACGAAGGTCAGCCCGATGTGGCTGCTGTCGATCTACATGATCCAGACCATGGGTGAGCTGTGCCTCTCCCCGGTGGGTCTGTCGCTGACCACCAAGATGGCGCCGCAGAAGTACGCGAGCCAGATGATGGGCGTGTGGTTCCTCGCCGTCACCGCCGGTGACTGCACCACGGGTCTGCTGTCCATCGCGGGCGTGGACCTCAACGGCACCGGCATGATCCTGCTGCAGGCGACGCTCGCGGCCCTCGCCGGTTTCGCGGTGTGGATGTACCGCAAGAAGATCGAAGCCCTGATGGGCGACGTGAAGTAACCCCTGACGGTCGTGACAGGGCCCCGGCGCGGATCTCCGCGCCGGGGCCCTTCGCGTGTGCCCGTCACCCTCCGCCGTGCCTCAGCGGCGCAGCCGGCGCCCGGGGACGAAGGCGAGGACCGCTCCACCGACGAGGACGAGCGTCCCTGCGGCGAAGGCGAGCGCCTTCAGGGGGCCGCTCGCGCCGGTCGCGGCGAGGCCGCCGGATCCGCCACTGCCGCTGCCGGCGCCTGTGGTCCCGGTGGTGCCAGAGGTGCCGGTGGAACCCGTCGTGCCGGTGGAACCGGTGGTGCCTGTGGATCCCGTCGTGCCGGTCGTGCCCGTCGTGCCGCCGGGCTGTTGCTTGGTGTCCACTTCGAGGGACACGCCCGGGTCCTTGGCCGGGGTGCAGACGGTGGTCGTGCCGAGGGCCTTGACCGTCAGGACGCCGGGAGTGAGCGTCGCCTTGCCGCTCGCACCGGGCTTGTACGTGCCCTTGAGGTCGGGGACGACGATGGGCTGCCCGGTCTTGATCGGATCCTTGTTGGGCTCGCCGACGACCTCGACCTTGCCCTTGTCCGCGCCGCCGACGGTGACCGCCATGGACGGGACGACGGACTTCGCGGGGATCTCGGCGGGGCTGTCCATGACGGACTTGCCGAACTTCACGGTGAGGTCGAAGACGCCGCCCTTGCGGAGGGCGTTGATCTGGACCGGTGAGGTGACGTTCTTGTCGCCGATGGGCGTCTTGCACTGGTACTCGACGTTCAGCTCCTTGCCCGTGAGGGGCCCGTCGCCGGGGTCGCCGCCGCCCGTGGTGCCGCCGGTGCTGCCGCCGGAGGTCGTGGTGGTGCCGGTGGTTCCTGTCGTGCCGGTGGTGCCGCCGCTGGTGCCGGTGGTGCCGCCGGTCGTCGTGCTGCCACCGGTCGTCGTCGTACCGCCACTGGTCGTCGTACCGCCGGTCGTCGTCGTACCGCCGCTGGTGCCGGACGAGCCGTCCGTCACCTTGATCGTGGCGGCGGGCTTCACCGCCTCCTTCGGTGAGCACTTGGTGTCCGTGGGCAGCGGCTTGCTGACGTTGATCGCGTAGGCGCCGGGGGCGAGCGTCACCTCCCCCGCCTTCGTCAGCTTCACCTTGGCCTTCATGTCGGGCAGGATCATGGCGCTGTTCTTGGGGATGGGCGGGTTCTGCCGCGGTCCTTCCACGGCCAGCTCACCGGTCTGCGCGCCACCGAGCGTGATCTTCCCGGTCGGTTTGACGGTGTCCTTGTCCAGATCGAGGATGTCGGGGTTCTTGGAGGCGGCCTGGACCGTCTTCCACACCACCTCGACCTCGTCGCCGACCTTCGCGGTCGCGGGGGCGGTGATGTCCGCCCGTGTGGTGCCCTGCACGGGCGGCAGCTGCGAGATCGGGGGCGGTATGCACTCGGTCGCGTACGACACCTCGGCGGCCTGCACGGTACCCGCGCTCAGCAGCGTGCCCGCGCCCCCCAGCATCAGCGCGAGCCCTGCCGCGCGCGCTCTCCGTCGCGTACTCACGTCGTTCCCTTCGTCGGTCCGTCCTCGGATGGTGCGGAAACCTGCGGCTGCGTGCCCTCGGCGAACCACGGGAGGCCCTCGCGGGCGGCGGGGCCCCTGCGAGCGGCTGCTCCTGGGCCGCCCTCGCCCTCCGGGCCCGCCTCCGGGCCCCTGCGGGGGCCGGGGCCGGGGCCCGGGGCCGGGGAGGGGCCCGCGACGCCGGTGCCGCCGCCAGGAGCGGGATCCGTCGCCGCCTCGGGGTCGGGGCCCCCGCCGGAGGCCGGGGCCCTGCCCGGGCCGGGGACGGGGACCACACCCGGCGCAGAGCCAACACTCGGGCCCGGCTCGGGGGCGGCGGCCTCCACACCCGTGGCGGGGCCACCCGTACCGACCGCAGGCGTGCCGCCCACGCCGGGGCCAGGGACCACACCCGGCGCAGAGCCAACACTCGGGCCCGGCTCGGGGGCGGCGGCCTCCGCACCCGTGGCGGGGGCACTACCCGCGCTCGCGGTCCCGGTCGTACCGGGTGCCGCGCCCACCGGTCGCGGTCGCGACGGCGCCCGGGTCCAGCCCCTGGGTGCCCTTACCGCCCGGTGACGGCGTCCCGTACCGCCCGTCGCCGCCGCCCCGTCCCGTCGGCGTCCCATCGCCGTCAGCGCCGCCATCGCCGCCCGGAAGACCATCGCCGGAACGACCACGCACAGCAGGGTCCAGAACAGCACCACGCCCCACGGCCGGGGCACGTCCCACGGCTGCTCGACCAGCAGCTTGCCGCCGTACTCGAGCGAGACGGCATAGTCCCCGTGCGCCCCGGCCGCCAGCTCCACGTCCAGCGCGACCCGTGCCTTCGCCCCGGCGGGGACCGTGCCGCGCCAGCGCTGTTCCTCCCAGGCCGGGGCGAGCACGCCGTGCGCGGTGCCGACGCGGAAGACCGGGTCCCGGGCGGGGGTCGGGCCGAGGTTGCCGACGGTGACGACGAGCTTGCGGCGCGGGGGCGCGCCGAACCAGGTCAGCAGGCCGCTCGAGCCCTCCAGCCGCGCGCTGAGCACGCTCAGCCGCTCCGGGCCGCTCTGCCGGGGCAGCGGTCGGACCGGGTGGCCGGCCACCCGGAAGGCGGCGTCCGCCGCCGCCCGCTCCCCCGTGACGGTCGTGACGGTGGCCACGTGCACGACACACGGACACGGCTTCGGCGGCTCGGCGACAGGGATCCTCCGGCTGAACCGGCCGTCGTCGCCGACGGTGACCGCCCGGCCGTCCCCGTTGGCGCAGTCGTTGGTGCCGCCGACCATGTTCTGCCCGCAGATCAGCAACGTCAGGAGGGCACCCGGCCGCCATCCCGATCCCGTCACGGTGACGCTGCCGCCCTTGCCCGCCTCGGCCCGGTCCACGGCGGCCGTGGGCCCGTCCGCCACCGCCCGTCCGGCCGACAGCAGCACGAGCGCGGCGACGGCGAGCAGCGCGGCCGCCGGCGCCCCGGGCCGCCCCGGGCGGCGGCTCATGCCGTGGCTCCCGCGCCGGAGCGGCCACGGCGGCGCACGAGGAGCCGACCGGTCGCGCCCGCGCCCGCCAGGCCGAGCCCGGCGAGCACGGCCGGTACGAGCCAGGGCAGCGGGGTGTACGAGCCGGCGGCGGTGGCCGGGGCGGCGCCCGGGGCCTGCGCGGTGATCCGGACCTCGACCGGGTCCAGCCGGGGGGCGTCCGCCCACTTCTCCGTCAGCCGGACGCTGCCGCCGGGCGCCAGTGCGGCGGGGACATCGCGCGGGACGCGGTTCAGCACCTCGCCGAAGTGGCCCTTCGCACGGATCGTCAGACGCGGGGCGAGGGTGGTGTTGCCGCGGTTGACCAGGGCGTACCGGATGACCGCGGCCCCGCCCGAGCCGCTGACCCGCACATGCTCGACCGTGAGCGCGGGCAGCGCCGAGCCGCTCACGCGCACCGCCATCGGCACCCGGACCCGCAGGCCGTCCCCGGTGGCGACGACCGCCGCGTGGTGGTCGCCGGGCGTGGTGCCGGCCGGGACGGTCACGGTCAGCGGCACGTCGGCGCGGGTGCGCGGCGGGACCTTCACCCGCCGCTCGGCGAGGGCGATCCACGGGCCGGTGCCGCGCAGGGCGACCGTGCGCGCCCGCTCGCCGGGGTTGACCACCGTGAGCATGTCCTCGAGCACCGTGCCCGGCCCGCCCTCCAGGAAGAAGGAGGAACGGTTCTCCGCGCCCGGCCCCCGGGTGCCGCCCGGCGCGGGAGCGGCGGACCAGGGCCGGGGGTCCGCGGCGGCGGGCGCCGCGGACAGCGCGCACAGCGCCGCGAGGGCAGCGACGGGCACGGCGGCTCGGGTGCGGGTACGGCTGCGGGTGGTACGGGACGGCATCGGCGGCTCCCTGTGCGGACGCGTACGGGCCTCGGGCCGCGCTATCGGGCGGTGCCGGTGCGCTGACGCCGGGTCAGCCAGAGGGTGCCGGCGATCCCGGCGAGGAGCACGGTGCCGCCGAGGGTGCCGAGGGCGACGGCCGCGTCGGCGGGCCCGGTCCGCGGCAGCTGCCCGCCGCCGGTGGAGCCGGTGGACCCCGAGGAGCCGCCCGTGCCCGTGGTGCCACCCGTGTTCCCGCCCGTACCACCCGTATCGCCCGGCCCCTTCACGTCGAGGGTCAGCGACGGCTTGGGGGCGTTGGCGGGGGTGCATGTGGTCGTCGTGCCCAGCGCGACGATGGTGAGGGTGCCGGCCGTGAAGGTGACCTTGCCGCTCTTCTTGGGGGTGTAGGTGCCCGACAGGTCACTGATCTTTATCGGGGTATTGGCCGGAACCGGCGCGTCGTTGGCGGGCCCCGCGAGGGCCACCGTCCCGCTCTCCGCACCGCCGAGCCTGACGATCGCGCTCGGCTTCATCGCGCCCTTGCCGAGCTCGACGGGGCTGGAGGAGACGCCCTTCTGGAAGGACATGGTGAGTCGGTAGGCGCTGCCGCTCGCCACACCCTTGATGTCGATGGGCGATACGGCGCTCTTGTCCCCGATCGGCGTCTTGCACTGGTAATTGACGTCGACCGTCTCGGCGTGCGCGGCCGGGGCGAGCAGCAGCACCGCCCCGCCGGCGAGGGCCGTGGCCAGGGTCAGCGCGGTGGCGCGGCGGACGTGCCGTCGGGGGTGGCGCTGGGGGTGGGACACCTCGTTCCCCTCTCGTCCGGTGCCGTACCGAGATTCACTGACGACACATCAGATCGGGCGCCGACAGTACGCCGGGGACCTTGCCGAGGGAAGACGCAGAACACGCCGCCGTGATGTCCGGCGGCGCGTGGCGATGGTGTCCGTGCCCGGCCACGGGGGCCGGGGAAAAGCGGAAGGGGCAGGTCAGCCGGTCGCGGGGTACGGCCGGCCCGGCTGCGCGAGGGCGGCCGGCCCCATTTACGCGGGGGCGGCCAGCTCGGCCCAGACCGTCTTGCCGTTGCCACCCTCGTTGCGGACGACGCCCCAATCCAGGCAGAGCCGCTCCACGATGAACATGCCGTGCCCGCCGGGGCGGCCGGCGCGATGCGGCTGACGGGGGGTGGGCGTACCGCTGCCGAGGTCGACGACCTCCAGCCGCAGCACCTTGCCCGCGAAGGCCACCCGCAGCTCGTCGGGGCCGTTCGCGTGCAGGCAGGCGTTGGTGACCAGCTCGGAGACGACGAGCAGGACGTCCTCGGCGGCGGCCCGGTGATCTGCGTTGGCCGCGGGCAGCCAGCCCCAGTCGTACAGCGCCTGCCGCGTGAAGTCGCGGGAGCGTGGCACGGCCCCGCTGACCCCGACGAGGTGGAGCCTGCGGACCTGCCCGCTCGGCCGCGGCGGACCGGCCGAGGCAGCGCCGCCCGCCTCCGGACCGCGGTCGCCCGGCTGCGGGTACGGCCGGGTGGTGCTCATCAGCGCTTCACCTCACCGATTCACCGATTGAGAAAAGTTGGACACTTGGCACATTGAACAGATTCAGCAGACTCCTGCCCGACCGATGCGTGAGAACACCCACTTCTTCGACGCGGTTCCTGTGACTCGGATAACGCATGAGTAACGCCACAGGAAGCGGGCCGGACGGCGGAAGGTCCGACGGGCGGTGGAGCCGGGCCGTGACGGTCAGCCGGCGAGCGCCGCGTCGACCGTGTCGTGCACGGCGAAGACGGCCTCGGCTCCGGTGATCTCGAAGACCCTGGCCACCACGGGCTGCATGGCGGCCAGGTGGATCGCGCCACCGACCGCCTCGGCCTTCAGGCGGGCGCCGAGCAGCACGTTCAGCCCGGTGGAGTCGCAGAACGCCAGCTCGGAGCAGTCCACGATCACTCGGGTCCCGGCTTCCTCGGCGCACGCCTCCAGGGGCTCGCGCAGCAATTCCGCCGTGTGGTGATCGAGCTCACCCGCCGGTCTGACGATCGCGCTCGTCCCCTCCCGCCGGACCTCTACATTCAGCCGGCCCTTACTCGCACTGCCGACCATCCCGCGGTCCATGCGCGTCCCTTCTCGGTGTGCTGCGTGGTGTTGCTGTACTGCGTGGCGCTACGAGAACCCTACGCCTTCGATACGCAGGCTGGAAGCCGAAGATCCGCCATTATCGGATATAAGCGGACAACGTGGACTTGCCATGTGGAGGTGAAGACGGGTAGGGCTAGATAGGTACATCCGCCACGGACGGCTTTGGAGGCGCCGCACACCGCAGCAAGAGGTCACGGCATCGGCAGCCATACGCCGAGAATGATGGAGGACACCCATGTCACCCCGGCTCGACGAACCGCGCACCGAATCTTCTCGGGAGACCGCCTCGTCGACAACCCCGCCCGAGCAGATCGAGCCCGAGAATCTGGCTCTCCCCGAGATCCCGCCGTACGACGAGGTGGGACCGGTCGACGCGCGGGCCCTGTCCAAGACGCTCTTCGCGCGCCTCGAGTCGCTCGAGGAGGGCACGCACGAGTACTCCTACGTACGCAACACGCTGGTCGAACTGAACCTGGCCCTGGTGAGGTTCGCCGCCTCCCGGTTCCGCTCCCGCAGCGAGCCGATGGAGGACATCATCCAGGTCGGCACGATCGGCCTGATCAAGGCCATCGACCGCTTCGAGCTGAGCCGCGGTGTCGAGTTCCCGACCTTCGCGATGCCGACGATCATCGGTGAGATCAAGCGCTTCTTCCGCGACACCAGTTGGTCGGTGCGGGTCCCGCGACGGCTCCAGGAGCTGCGGATCGACCTGGCCAAGGCCGGGGACGAGATGGCGCAGCAGCTCGACCGCGCGCCCACCGTCGGCGAGCTGGCCGAGCGGCTCGGCCTCACCCGCGAGGAGGTCGTCGAGGGCATGGCCGCGAGCAACGCCTACACCGCGAGCTCGCTGGACGCCCAGGCCGACGAGGACGATTCCGAGGGCGCGCTGTCGGACCGCATCGGCTACGAGGACCACGGACTCGAGGGCATCGAGTACGTCGAGTCGCTCAAGCCGCTGATCGCCGAACTGCGCCCGCGCGACCGTCAGATCCTCTCCCTGCGCTTCGTGGCGAACATGACGCAGTCGGAGATCGGCGAGGAGCTCGGCATCTCCCAGATGCACGTCTCGCGTCTGCTGGGGCGGACGCTGGGACGCCTCCGCAAGGGGCTGCTGACGGAGGATTAGCCTCCGGTTCCCCGTCCTTTTCGCAACGCCGCGGGGGGGGGGGGGGGGGGGGGGGGGGGGGGGGGGGGGGGGGGGGGGGGGGGGGTGGGGGGGGAGGGGGGGGAGGGT
>NZ_JBVIQR010000004.1:264910-308984 GCF_055576875.1 Streptomyces sp. NPDC033229
CCTTTGTGAGGGGGCGGATGGTTACCCCCCCATAAAGTGTTCTGGGAAGGGGGTCCCCCCCCCCCCCCCCCCCCCCTCCCACCCCCCCCCCCCCCCCCCCCCCCCCCCCGCCCCCCCCGCGGCGTTTCGGGTGCGATGACGGTGAACGGCCCTCCATGGCCCGCAAAGGCCCGTGTCACTCGCATGTGTGATCATCAAGCGTCTTGAGTGACATGTTCATTTTGGAGGGGAAATGAAGCGATCCGCCAGATCCTTGGCGACCGCGACGATCGCCGTATCGGCGCTGGCCACGGCGTTGGGCGCGGCACCCGCCCAGGCGCAGGGCACGGCGGCCGGCGCACCGGGGATCAATGTCGTCTCGTGGAACATCTGCGGCGAGGCGGGGGGAGACCGCGGCATGGCGGGCTTCTGTCCGGACCGCGACGAACCCACGAAGAAGATCGAGCAGATCAAGCAGGTGGTCGACGAGCAGCGCGCCGACGTGGTCATGCTCCAGGAGGCCTGCGGGGAAGCGCCCGGCAGCCACATGGACATGCTCCAGACGGCGCTGGGCAGCGACTGGTCCCTGCGGCACGCCGCCGGTGCCCGCCCCGACGGCCGCACCGACTGCCGCGCGGGCCTCAAGGGCCAGCTGGGCATCGTGCTGGCGGTCAAGGGCACCATCACGGGCTCCTGGTCGGAGAACTCCCTCCCCGCGGACCCGACCGGGGCCAGCAAGCAGACGCTTCCGGTGCTCTGCGCGGCGGTGGCCGGCTGGACCACCACCCCCTGCACGACGCACATCGTCGTGGGGGACGACGCGCGGGCCAAGGCGCAGCTGGGGAACGTCAAGGAGTTCGCCGAGAAGCACAGCGGGACGAACGGCTTCGTGCTGGGCGCCGACTTCAACCGCAACGGCGACGCGGCCGTGATGCAGCCGATGAACGCCGCCCTCGACCGGTGCGTCAACGAGACGACGTACCACGGCTGGGAAACCGACACCAAGCAGCACAGCTATCACTCGCTGGACCACTTCTACGCGACCAAGGCCGTGGGGAACAGCCGGTTCGCCTCGTGTGCCGTCGACAGGAAGCGGATGGACACGACGGAGAACGAGCCGGACAGCGGCCCGCCCAGCGCCGTCTCCGACCACGCGCCGATCATCGCCCGGCTGCGCGGCACCCCGGTGCCCGGTGACATGAACGGCGACGGCAAGCCCGATCTGGTCGCCGTCGACGACGCGGGCAAGCTGCGGCTCTACCGCGGCCAGGGCAACGGCGGCGTCACCGGCAGCCCCACCACCATCGGCGGCAGCGGCTGGACCGGCGCCTCGGTGACCCACCGCGGCGACTTCACCGGCGACGGCACCGAGGACGTCGTGGCCCGGATCGGCGGCGAGGTGCGCGTGTACCCCAACCGCGGCGACGGCTCCCTGGCCGACCCGGTCCGCCTCGCCGGGGTGCCCACCGGCGCCCAGGTGGTGAGCGTCGGCGACGTCACGGGTGACGCCTACCCCGACCTGGTGGCCTCGTACGACGACAAGCTGTGGCTGTACGCGGGCGACCCGGCCGCGAAGCCCGCCGTGCGGCCCGCGCGGCAGATCGGCAGCGGCGGCTGGTCCCCCATGACGCTGACCGCCATGGGCGACGCCGACCGCGACGGCCTCCCCGATCTGCTGGCGCGCGACACCCGCGACGGCCAACTGTGGCTCTACCGCGGCCGCCCGGACGGCTCCTTCGACAACCGCACCGACTACGGCCACGGCTACGGCCCGGCCAACCGCCCCCTCCTCGCAGGCGCCGCCGACGCGGACGGCAACGGCACGGCGGACCTGTGGACCACCACGGACGAGGGCACCGGCACGCTGATGTTCTACGCCGGTGAGACGAACGCGGCCGGCAACCCGGTCGACGGCGCCCGCACCACGGTCGGCCAGAGCGGCTGGAAGACGATCCGCTCCATCAGCTGACGTCCACGGAACACGGCGGGCCGTACGGGAGGTGATCCCGTACGGCCCGCTTTCCCATGCCGGGGCGAGCCGGGACGGCCGGGCCGCCAGCCGTCACGCCCCCGTCGTCGTCCTCTCCGTTGCCGCGAGGAGGGACGCGAGCGACGAGCGGGTTTCGTGGAGGGCGGTGATGTGGGTGTCGAGTTCGGTCAGGCGGGTGCGGAGGTGGGTCGTGACGCAGGGGTCGAAGTCGGTGCCCGCGCCCTGGACGCAGGGGAGGATCTCGCGGATGACACGGGTCGGGAGGCCGGCCGCCAGGAGGACGCGGATGCGGTGGACCGCCTCGGGGGCGTCCGGGGCGTAGCGGCGGTGGCCGCCGCCGGGGCGGTGGGGGGTGAGCAGGCCCACTTCCTCGTAGTAGCGCAGGAGGCGCACGCTCACGCCGGTCTCGCGCGCCAGCTCCCCGATCTTCATATGGTCTGCCTCACAAGGGCTTGAATCTCACATGGGTGTGAGAATTTAGCGTGGCGTCCATGACGAACACAGCCACCGGCGCCACTCATTCCCCGGCTTCCCCGGCCACGCCGCCCAACAACAGCAACCCCTTCAACCTCCGCGTCATCGAGGAGTTCCGGGCCAACGCGGGCCGCGTCGGCGGTCAGTTCGCCGGTACGAGGCTGTTGTTGCTCACCACGCGCGGCGCCCGCAGCGGGTTGCCCCGGACGACGCCGCTCGTTCATCTCCCGGACGGCGAGCGGCTGATCGTGTTCGCGTCGAACGGTGGCGCGCCCGCCGCGCCGGGGTGGTTCCACAATCTGACGGCCGCGCCGGAGGCGGTCGTCGAGGTGGGCGGGGAGCGCTATCCCGTGCGGGCCCGTCTCGTCGAGGATTCCGCGCGCGAGGCGGTGTGGGAGCGGCAGATCGCCGCCGACCCCGCGTTCGCGGATTTCCGGCGGCGGGCACTGGCGTCCGGGCGGGACATTCCGCTGGTGGCGCTGGAGCGGGTCGGGTAGCGCGGAGCTGTCAGGCCAGTTCGCCGTCCTGCCACACCGCCGAGACCAGGGGGACGCCGGGGCGGTAGGCGAGGTGGACGTGGCTGGGGGCGTCGAGGAGGGCGAGGTTCGCGCGGGCGCCCGGGGAGAGGCGGCCGACGTCGGTGCGACGCAGGGCCGCCGCGCCGCCCGCGGTGGCGGACCAGAGGGCCTCGTCCGGGGTCATCCCCATGTCCCGCACGGCCAGGGCGATGCAGAACGGCATCGAGCTGGTGAAGGACGAGCCGGGGTTGCAGTCCGTGGAGAGGGCGACGACGACGCCCGCGTCGAGGAGGCGGCGGGCGTCGGGCCACTCGGCGCGGGTGGAGAACTCGGCGCCGGGGAGCAGGGTGGCGACCGTGGAGCCGTGGGCAAGGGCGTCGACGTCGGCGTCGGTGAGGTGCGTGCAGTGGTCGGCGGAGGCCGCGTCGAGTTCGACGGCGAGCTGGACGCCGGGGCCGTGGGTGAGCTGGTTGGCGTGGACGCGCGGCAGCAGGCCCGCGCGCTTGCCGGCGGTGAGGATCGTACGGGCCTGGTCGCCGTCGAAGGCGCCGCGCTCGCAGAAGACGTCGATCCAGCGGGCGTGCGGGGCGCAGGCGTCGAGCATCGGGCCGGTGACCAGGTCGACGTACGCGTCGGGGCGGTCGGCGAACTCGGGGGCCACGATGTGGGCGCCCAGGTAGGTCACTTCGTCGGTGTGGACGGAGGCGATGGTCAGGGCGCGGGCCTCGTCCTCGGTGGTGAGGCCGTAGCCGGACTTGATCTCGATGGTGGTGGTGCCCTGCCGCCGCGCTTCCGCGACGTAGCGGGCGACGTTGGCGTTCAGGACGTTGTTCGAGGCGGCGCGGGTGGCGGCGACGGTGGTGCGGATGCCGCCGGCCGAGTAGCTCTGCCCGGACATCCTGGCGTTGAACTCGGCGGTGCGGTCGCCGGCGAAGACCAGGTGCGAGTGGGAGTCGACGAAGCCCGGGATGACCGCGCGGCCGCCCGCGTCGAGGCGGTTGTCAGTGGTGGGTGCTTTGCTTGACGGACCGACCCAGCCGATGCGGTCACCGTCGATGACGATCGCCGCGTCCTGGATCAGACCGAGGGGGCCCGAGCCGAGGGAGGGGTCGTTGGTGACGAGCGTGGCGATGTTGGTGATGGCCGTCGTGTCGGCCCTCTTCTTCCCGTCCGCCGGGTCGGGCGTGGCGCCGGGGATCGTCTCGGGGCTCATCTCGGGGAGATTCTCCTTCGTCAGCCGCGCAGCGCGGCGATGCTGTCGGCCAGGGCCGACGGGACGTCGGGCACCGACTGGTGCACTCCGTCACGCACGACGTGACGGCCGCCGACCACGGTGTGCCGGACATCCGCGCTGGTCGCCGCGAATACGGCCGCTTCGGCGGCGAGCCGGGGCGGCGGCCCTGCCGTACGGACGGTGTCCAGCGCGATCGTGGTGAGGTCGGCGAGCGCACCAGCCTCGATGCGGCCCGCCTCCATCCAACCGAGGGCCGCGTGGCCGTCGGCGGTCGCGGCGCGCAGCAGCTCGGCCGCCGACCAGTGGCCGCGGGCCCGGCTGTGCAGCCGCTCGTCCAGCTCCATGGCGCGCGCCTCTTCGAGGATGTCGATGACGGCGTGGCTGTCGCTGCCGAGGGAGAGCGGGGAGCCGCCGCGCTGGAGTTGCAGGGCCGGGCCGATGCCGTCGGCCAGGTCCCGTTCGGTGGTGGGGCACATGCACACGCCGGTGCCCGAGCGGCCCAGGAGTCGCATGTCGCCGTGGGTGAGATGGGTGGCGTGGACGGCCGTGGTGTGCGGTCCCAGGACGCCGTGGTCGGCCAGCAGCGTGGTGGGGGTGAAGCCGTGGGCCTCGACGCAGGCGTCGTTCTCGGCGGTCTGCTCGGAGAGATGGACGTGCAGCGGGGCGGCGCGGTCCTGCGCCCAGGCGGCGACCGTGGACAGCTGGTCGACGGGCACGGCCCGTACGGAGTGGATGGCCGCGCCGATCCGGGTGTTGCCGTCGGCCTTGAGGTCGTCGGCGCGCTCCGCCCATCGCGCGGCGGTGCCGTCGCTGAAGCGCAGCTGGTGCCGGTTGGGCTGGGCGCCGAAGCCGGCGGAGACGTAGCAGGTGTCGAGGAGGGTGATGCGGATGCCGGCCTCGGCGGCGGCCGCGATCAGGGCCTCGCCCATGGCGTTGGGGTTGTCGTACTGGCCGCCGCCGGGGGCGTGGTGGAGGTAGTGGAATTCGCCGACGGCGGTGATGCCGGCGAGGGCCATCTCGGCGTAGGTCGCCCGCGCGAGCGCGAAGTAGCTCTCGGGGGTGAGCCGGTCGGCGACGCCGTACATGACCTCGCGCCAGGTCCAGAAGGAGTCCGGAGCCCGGTCCGCCCCGGCGGCGGGGCGGTCGTCGCCGAGGCCCGGCAGCGCGAGGCCGGGCGCGGCCTGTACGACGCCGCGCAGGGCGCGGTGGAAGGCGTGGCTGTGGGCGTTCGCGAGCCCGGGGAGGGTCAGCCCGCGCAGGGTCGTGGCGCCGGGCGGAGGAAGCGGGACCTCGGTGCGGACGGCCGTGATCCGCCCGTCCGTCGTCTCGATGGCCACGCCGTGCTCGACGCGGTCCTCGAGCCACGCGTGCTCCGCCCAGTAAGTCACCTGCACGCGAGACCCTCCAGTACGTCGGCGAGAGCGGTCACCCCGGCCAGGCAGTCGTCCTCGGCCGCCGTTTCGGCGGGTGAGTGGGAGACACCGGTCGGGTTCCGCACGAACAGCATGGCGGTGGGGATGACGCCGGACAAAATACCCGCGTCGTGTCCCGCTCCCGTCGGCAACACGGGCACATCGCCCAGCAGCTTCGCCAGCTCGTCGCGGAGGTCGTGCGCGAATTCCACCACCGGAGTGAACGATTCCCGGGTGACGCGGACGTCGACGCCGTCGCGGGCGCCGCGCTCGGCCGCCGCGCGTTCGATCTCCTCGACGACGGCGGCGAGGGTCTCCTCGTCGGCGGCGCGGGAGTCCAGCCAGCCGCGGACCAGGGAGGCGATGGCGTTCACGCCGTTCGGCTCGACGCTGACCTTGCCGAAGGTGGCGAGGGCACCGGCGGTCCGCGCCTTCTTGCGTGCGGCCAGCACCGTGTTGGCGTAGGTGAGCATCGGGTCGCGGCGGTCCTCGATGCGGGTGGTGCCGGCGTGGTTGGCCTCGCCGTGGAAGTCGAACCGCCAGCGGCCGTGCGGCCAGATGGCGGACGCGACGCCGACGGCGTGGTCCGTGTGCGCGAGGGCGCGGCCCTGCTCGACGTGCAGTTCGACGAACGCGCCGATCCGGGCGAGGCGCTCGGGGTCCGCCCCGATGGCCTGGGGGTCGTACCCGGCGCGCTCCATGGCCTGCGGGAGCGAGACGCCGTCGGCGTCGCGCAGCGCGTGGGCCTTGTCGAGGGTGAGCTGCCCCGCGGTGAGCCGGGAGCCGACGCAGGCGAGCCCGAAGCGGGCGCCCTCCTCGTCGCCGAAGTTCACGATGGCGAGCGGGCGGGTGGGCCGGGTACCGCGGGCCCGGAGCTCGTCGAGGGCCGCGAAGGACGACACGACGCCGAGCGGGCCGTCGAAGGCCCCGCCGTCCGGGACGGAGTCCAGGTGGGAGCCGGTGACGACGGCGTCCCCGGCGGCGGGGTCGCCGAGCCACGCCCACTGGTTGCCGTTGCGGTCCAGCTCGTAGGTCAGACCGCGGGTCTCGGCCTGCGCCCGGAACCAGGCGCGGCAGTCGGCGTCGGCGCCGTTCCACGCGTAGCGGCGGTAGCCGCCGGTGTCCGCGTTGCGGCCGATGGGAGCGAGGTCGCGCCACATCTCGTGGAACGACGGCCCGGTGGGCGCGTGCCGGACGGGCTGGTCGGCCTCGGTCACGACGCGTCGTCCTCGCGCATCGGGATGCGGACGTCCCGCTCCGCCGCGACCGACTCCGCGATGTCGTAGCCCGCGTCCACATGGCGGATCACGCCCATGCCCGGGTCGTTCGTCAGCACCCGGCGGATCTTCTCGCCCGCCAGCGCCGTGCCGTCGGCGACCGTGACCTGGCCCGCGTGGATGGAGCGGCCCATGCCGACGCCGCCGCCGTGGTGGAGGGAGACCCAGGACGCACCGGAGGCGACGTTGACCATGGCGTTGAGCAGCGGCCAGTCGGCGATCGCGTCGGAGCCGTCGAGCATGGCCTCGGTCTCGCGGTACGGGGAGGCGACCGAGCCGCAGTCGAGGTGGTCGCGGCCGATGGCCAGCGGTGCGGCGAGCGTGCCGTCGGCGACCATCTCGTTGAAGCGCTCGCCGGCCTTGTCGCGCTCGCCGTAGCCGAGCCAGCAGATGCGGGCGGGCAGGCCCTGGAAGTGGACCCGCTCCCCGGCCATCTTGATCCAGCGGGCGAGGGACTCGTTCTCGGGGAAGAGTTCGAGCATCGCCTTGTCGGTCTTGTGGATGTCGGCCGGGTCGCCGGAGAGTGCCGCCCAGCGGAAGGGGCCCTTGCCCTCGCAGAAGAGGGGGCGGATGTAGGCGGGCACGAAGCCGGGGAAGTCGAAGGCGCGGGCGTAGCCCGCGAGCTGGGCCTCACCGCGGATGGAGTTGCCGTAGTCGAAGACCTCGGCGCCCGCGTCCATGAAGCCGACCATGGCCTCGACGTGCCGGGCCATCGACTCGCGGGCCCGCTGGGTGAAGTCGGCGGGCTTCTCGGCCGCGTAGGAGGCCATCTCGTCGAAGTCGATGCCGACGGGGAGGTAGGCGAGCGGGTCGTGGGCGCTCGTCTGGTCGGTGACGATGTCGATGGGGGCGTTCATCGCGAGGAGCTGCGGGAGCAGCTCGGCGGCGTTGCCGAGGACGCCGATGGACAGCGGACGTCGGGCGTCGCGGGCCTCGGTGGCCAGCTGGAGGGCGTGGTCGAGCGAGTCGGCCTTCACGTCCAGGTAGCGGTGCTCGATGCGGCGGTCGATGGCGCGCGGGTCGCAGTCGATGCAGATGGCGACGCCGTCGTTCATGGTGACGGCCAGCGGCTGGGCGCCGCCCATGCCGCCGAGGCCGGCGGTCAGCGTGATGGTCCCGGCCAGGGTGCCGTTGAACTTCTTCGCGGCGACGGCGGCGAAGGTCTCGTAGGTGCCCTGGAGGATGCCCTGGGTACCGATGTAGATCCACGAACCGGCGGTCATCTGCCCGTACATGGTCAGGCCGAGGGCCTCCAGCCGCCGGAACTCCTCCCAGTTGGCCCAGTCGCCGACCAGGTTGGAGTTGGCGATCAGGACACGCGGCGCCCATTCGTGCGTCTGCATCACGCCGACCGGGCGGCCGGACTGGACGAGCATCGTCTCGTCCTGCTTGAGCGTGGTCAGGGTGCGGACCATGGCGTCGAAGGAGCGCCAGTCGCGGGCGGCCTTGCCGGTGCCGCCGTAGACGACGAGCTTGTCCGGGTGCTCGGCGACCTCGGGGTCGAGGTTGTTCTGCAGCATCCGCAGTGCGGCTTCCTGCTGCCACCCCCGAGCGGTGAGCTCGGTTCCTCGCGGCGCTCGCACGGGTCGCGGTCCTGACATGGGCCCTGCCTCCCTGGCTCTGAATAGAACACTGCACATCTTGGGCCGCTGAATACGGCTAGTCAACAGGGGTGGGGGACCTGTGGCGGGCAGTCGACGGATTTCGGCACCGGAACCGTGGCCGAGGTTTGTCCTCAATCGCCGGACGGGCTCGATTCGGCTGAGCCCAGCCGCCGACGACCGCCCCCACCGGCAGGCACCCGGCGGTGCCGAACACGCCGGGACTCGCCCCGAACACGCCCCGCCCGCAGGCGCGGACGGAGTCAGCTGAGCCCAGCCGCCGACCGACCGTCCCCGCCGGGACGCACCCGGCGTGCCGAACACGCCGGGACTCACCCCAAACCCGCCCCGCCCGCGGGCGCGGATGGTGGAGTGGAGTCATGACCGGGCAGAGCGCAGACGACAGGCGGGCGGCCGCGGTGGCGGCCGCGGTGGGGCAGGGGGTCGTCGGGGCGGCGCACCCCGTGGCCGGGTTGCTGGACGTGCGGGGCATCCGCGAGGCCGCCGCCGCCTTGCGGGGCGCCTTCTCGGAGGCCGGCGGGCACGTACAGGTGCTGCACGCCTTCGCGGTGAAGGCCGCGGCCCTGGTGCCGGTGCTGCGACTCCTCGCCGACGAGGGACTCGGCTGCGAGGTCGCGAGCCCCGGGGAGCTGGCGCTGGCGCGCGCGGCCGGCGTGCCGCCGGGGCGCACCGTGCTGGACTCGCCCGCGAAGACCGGCGCGGAGCTGCGCGAGGCGCTGGCACTCGGCATCGCCGTCAACGCCGACAGCCGCGAGGAGCTGGCCCGGCTGGATGCGCTGGTGCGGTCGGCGCCGACCGACTCGCCCCTGGGCGTACGGGTCAACCCCCAGGTCGGCTGCGGCAGCATCGACGCGCTGAGCACGGCCACCCAGACGTCGAAGTTCGGGGTGGCGCTGCGCGACGCGGGGGCCCGCGACTGGCTGATCCGCGCCTACGCACAGCGGCCGTGGCTGACCCGGATGCACGCCCACGTGGGCTCGCAGGGCTGTCCCCTGGAGCTGATGGCCGAGGGGGTGCGGATCGCCTACGAGCTGGCCGAAGAGATCAACGGGGTCGTCGGGCGGCAGCAGATCGACACCCTCGACATCGGCGGCGGCCTGCCCGTCAACTTCGCGTCCGACGAGGTCACGCCCACCTTCCGGGACTACGCGCGGCTCCTGGCCGGGACCGTCCCGGGGCTGTTCGACGGGCGGTACGGCCTGGTCACCGAGTTCGGCCGGTCACTGCTGGCGAAGAGCGGCACGGTGCTGGCCCGGGTGGAGTACACCAAGTCCGCCGGGGGCCGCCGGATCGCGGTGACGCACGCGGGCGCCCAGGTCGCCACGCGCACGGTGTTCGCGCCGGAGTCCTGGCCGCTGCGGGTGGCGGTCTTCGACGCGCTGGGACGGCCGAAGACGACCGAGCCGGTGCCGCAGGACATCGCCGGGCCGTGCTGCTTCGCGGGCGACCTGGTCGCCGTGAACCGGCCGCTGCCCCTCCTGGAGGCCGGGGACCATGTCGCGCTGCTCGACACCGGCGCGTACTACTTCTCGAACCACTTCGCATACAACTCGCTACCCCGCCCGGGGGTTTACGGCTATGCGCTCACAGAAGGCGAGAGTGACAGCGCCGACGCCGTACGGTTCGCCCCGGTACGGATGCCGCAGACGCTGGACGAGCTGGTGGCCGAGAGCGGTGAGGCGTGCGCCGCGGGTCTCACGGCCCTGAGCTGAACCCCGGGGCTCCGCCCCGGAGCGCGGTCCTCAATCGCCGGACGGGCTCAATTCGAGCCCCTCCGGCTCCTCCTCGCGCCGCCGGCCACCGCGTCGCCCGCCGACAGCCCGGTGGTCAAGTACCCACGTACGGACTTCCCGGCGGCGCTGCCGCGCGCCGAGTCCGTGCGGACCCACAGCAGCACCTCGCCGGCGCGTTCCAGGCCGCCCAGCCACAGGGCCTTCGCCCACAGGCCGGCGCCCAGTCCGGCCATCGCCATCCCCGCCGCGGCCGGGACCGCGAAGGAGACGGCCACGGCGGCGAGGAAGGCCCCGGCGAGCCACCAGCGCCGGTGGCGCCGCCAGTTCCGGATCGTCACGGCACGGTCCTGGAGGATGACGGACCTGCCCGCCCGCGACGCGCCGAGCGCGAGCTCGGCATACCGTCTCCGTCGCGCCGCGAACGCCACGCACTCCGCGACGATGAACAGCGCCGCCCCGACGAGCACCCCGATCCGGCGTCCGGTGAGCCCCGGGACCAGCGCCCCGACACCGGCGCTCAGCACGCCCAGCCACCACAGCGGTCCGGCGGGTGCCCGTACGACCACCGCCACCCGCGCCAGCGCATACGCCCCGCGACCCACGGCAGACCTCCTTTTTGTCCTTGCGTTCGCCTGTTCGCGCGGCACGCTAACCGACCAATCTGAGGACCGGCTGAGAACCCACGCCCACCGGAGTCATACCCGGGTATCCCCCGCGAGTTGGCTCCGACGTATGACGCCCAGGCACCCGTTCGCTCCCTAAGGTCGGCTCATCAGCCGATCGGAAGGAGCCGGAATGCCTGCGTACGAGCGTGGTCTGAAGCGGCGGGCGGCCATCGCGGCGGCGGCGCTGGCCGTGACGGGCCTACTGGGCGCGACCGCCCCCAAGGCGGACGCGCACGAGGCCGCCCCGCGCGAGGCGACCGGCGCGGGCCGCCCGCACGGCGAGCTGCCGGCGCCCACCGGCCCGTACGCCGTGGGCACCACCGCCCGGCACCTGGTCGACGACAAGCGGCGGGATCCGTGGCACCCCGAGCAAGGGCCCCGCGAGGTGATGGTGAGCTTCTGGTACCCGGCCGAACGGGGACACGGGGGCCGGACGGCACCGCACATGGACGAGCGCGCGGCGGCCCACTTCGGCTCGGCCACGGGGGCCGGCATGCTCAACTACGGCGTGCCGGCGGGGAAGGCCGACTGGGCGGCCACGCGCACGCACGCACGCGTGGACGCACCCGTCGCCCGGGGCTCGGGCAAGCACCCGGTGGTGCTGTACTCGGCGGGCTTGGGCGACCCGCGCACCTGGAACACCGGCCTGGTGGAGGACCTGGCCTCGCGCGGCTATGTGGTCGTGACCGTGGACCACACCTACGACTCGTCGGAAGTGGCCCTCCCCGGCGGGCGGCTGGCGAAGTCCGTCCTCCCCGGGCTGGCCCGGAAGCCCGGTACCGACATCGGCGCCGTGCTGCGCAAGGCGATGAAGGCCCGAGTCGACGACACCCGCTTCGTCCTCGACACCCTCGGCGACGCCAAGCGGCGCGCGTCCCTCCCGCCGGGCCTCACGAACGCCATGGACCTGCGGCGCGTCGGCATGGCCGGGCACTCCGCGGGCGGCTTCACCGCCGTCCAGACCATGCACGACGACCGCCGGATCCGGGCGGGCGTCAACATGGACGGGACGCTGGAGTTCCCCGGGCCGGGCGGCTCCGGGAGCGAGCTGAGCACGGTGGCCCGCGACGGCCTGGACCGGCCGTTCCTGCTGATGGGCACCGAGAGCCCGGACTCCGGCGACCACCACCGGCAGCCGTCGTGGGCGGCCCTGTGGAAGAACTCGACCGGCTGGCGCGGCGATGTGACGCTGAGCGGCTCGCGCCACGGCTCCTCCACCGACGCCGCCTCCCTGCTGCCGTCCCTCGCCGCTCAGGGCGCGGTATCCCCGGAGACGGTCCGGGACCAGATCGGGACGGTACGGCCGGAGCGCGCGGTGGCGGCGACGCGGGCGCATGTCGCCGCGTTCTTCGACCGGTTCCTCAAGGACCGCGCCTAGCCCTACGGGTTATTTCAGGCTGAGCTCAGCCACATCGAGCCCGTCCGGCGCTTGAGGACGCGCCCGCAGGGCGCCCGCCGCCGCAGGCGGCAAGACAGCCCGCAGCCGAAGAACGCCGCGCAGCGGAGGCCACACACACCGCAGGGGCAAGGTCACTCCACGAACAGCCCCCGCGCAGCGGCCTTCGCGTCGAACTCCTCCAGCCGCGCCTGCGCATCCGGCAGCGCGTCGCACATCGCCTCCAGCAGCACCCGCCCCAGCAGCATCGGCGCGCACGCCGTGTCGAAGGCGAGGCCCGTACCGACGGCGGCGGGGAGCAAGTAGTCGGTGTGGCTCGCGACGGGGGCGAAGGTGGAGTCGGCGACGGTGACGACGGTCAGCCCGGCGCCCCGCGCGTACTCCAGCGCCTCGACGACCTCGCGCGGGTGGCGGGGCAGCGCGAAGCACAGCAGGGCGCTCGCCCCCGCCCGTACGGCCGCGTCGATGCGGTCGGCGAGCAGGGTGCCGCCCTCGTCGAGGAGCCGGACGTCGGGGTGGACCTTGCGGGCGAAGTAGACGAAGCCGCCCGCCTGGGCGGCCGCCGCGCGCAGACCGAGCACGGGCAGCGGCCGGGAGGCGGCGAGCAGCCGCCCGGCCCGTGCGACGGGGGCCGGGTCGGCGAGCAGCGAGGCGAGGTGGCGGAGGTTGTCGATCTCGGCGTGGACGGCCTGCTGGTACTCGTTGTACGAGCCCTCGCCGGGCGCCTCGGCGGCGGGCACGACATCGCGCAGATGGCGGCGCAGGGCGGGGTAGCCGTCGAAGCCGAGGGCGACCGCGAAGCGGGTCACGGACGGCTGGCTGACGCCCGCCAGCTCGGCCAGCTCGACGCTGGAGAGGAAGGGCGCGTCGGCCGCCCGCCGCACCATGCAGTGGGCGATGCGGCGCTGGGTCGGCGTCAGCCGGTGCCCCTCGAAGAGCTTCTGCAGGCGCGCGGTGGCTTCCGGCTCGCCCCCGGTCTCCGTCATCGGGCCCCTCCATGGTGTTCGACGGTTCACTCGACCCCGGACCCCCATTCAGATGGTCCTGACTCTGCATGAATATATGCAGCGCGCTGCCGCCGTCCACTGCGGCGCCCTCTACCTGCCCGGCGGATCATGGGGGCGCGCCGCCGCTGCGCGGTGGTGTCCAAGCGCCGGACGGGCTGGTGGGCTGGGCCCAGCCCAATCAAGCCCGTCCGGCGCTTGAGGACGCGCCCGCAGGGCGCCCGCCGCCGCAGGCGGCAACGACGAGTCCGCAGCCGAAGATCCGCCGGTCAGGCGAGGGGCGGCAGCAGCTTCTTCTGCGGCTTGCCCATCGCGTTGCGCGGCAGCGCGTCCAGGAAGCGGATCCGACGCGGCCGCTTGTGCACGGACAGATGCCCGGCCACGAAGTCGATCAGCGCCTTCTCGCTCACCTCGTCGGCCACGACATAGGCGACGATCTCCTGGCCCAGGTCCTCGTGCGGGGCCCCGACAACGGCCGCCTCGCGCACCGCGGGGTGGTCGAGCAGCGCGTTCTCCACCTCGCCCGCCCCGACGCGGTAGCCGCCCGACTTGATCAGGTCGGTGGAGGCCCGGCCCACGATGCGGTGCGAACCGTCCGCCTCGATGGCGGCGATGTCTCCGGTGCGGAACCAGCCGTCGTCGGTGTACGAGGCCGCCGTCGCCTCCGGACGGCCCAGGTACCCGGTGAACAGCGTCGGCCCGGACACCTCCAGCTCACCGATCTCCGCGCCGTCCTCCGCCACCACGCGCGTCCGCACCCCGGACAGCGGCAGCCCGACCGAGCCCGGCCGACGCTCCCCGTCGGCCCGCGCGGAGACGGTGATCAGGGTCTCGGTCATGCCGTACCGCTCGACGGGCCGCTGCCCGGTGAGCCGTTCCAGATCCCGGAAGACGGGCGCGGGCAGGGCCGCGCTGCCCGACACCAGCAGCCGCGCCCCGCTCAGCTCCCGCGCGGCGTCCGGTTCGCGGACGACGCGGGACCACACGGTCGGCACCCCGAAGTACAGGCTGCCGCCGGCCGCCGCGTACGCCTGCGGGGTCGGCCTGCCGGTGTGCACCAGGCGGCACCCGGTGCGCAGCGCGCCCAGGACGCCCAGCACGAGGCCGTGCACATGGAAGAGCGGCAGCCCGTGCACGAGCGTGTCCTCCGCCGTCCACTGCCAGGCCTCCGCGAGCCCGTCCAGGCCCGCCGCCACCGCGCCGCGCGAGATCAGCGCTCCCTTGGGCGCCCCCGTCGTCCCGGAGGTGTAGAGGATCAGCGCGGTCGCCTTCGGGTCCTCCGCCACGGCGGAGAAGTCGGCGCGCTCCCCCGGGTCCACCGGCACGTCGGCGTCCTCGTCGCCGCCCAGGACGAGTTCGGCGCCGGAGTCCCGCAGGATGTGCTCCCGCTCGGCCGGCCCGGCGTCGGGCGGCAGCGGCACCACGGGTACTCCGGCGAGCAGCCCGCCCACGACGGCCACGACCGTCGCCGCGGTCGCGTCGGCCCGCACGGCCACGGAGGCCGCGCCCGCGATCCGGGACGCCACCGCGCCCGCGGCGCCCAGGAGTTCCTCCCGCGAGAGGGACTGCCCGGCGACGGTCAGGGCATCGGCCCGGTCGACCGCCCCGGGCCCGGCGAGGGACGACAGCAGAGGTTCGGGCACGGACTGCTCCTTCCACGGGGGCCTCGCGCGCGCGGGGACTGCCCCTACTGCGGATACGGGTGCTGGCCCCACTGACCGCGGGGCCCCAGTGACCGTACCGTTGCGGGCATGATGGCCCGCGACCCCGAGCTGAAAAAGGAACTCGACGCGACCCTCCAGACCCGTAAGGAGCTGGGGTCGGAGTACGAGTCGGAACTCATCGACGCTTTCCTGGAAAAGGTCGAGCGGAAAGTCGAGCAGAAGCTCGACGGCACGGTCGACAAGCGGGTGCGACGGCACCTCGCCGAACAGCAGATGACGGTCGCCCGCGGCGGCCGGCCCCGCGCGGGAGACCCCGACACGGGCGGCTTCGGCGAGCGCTTCGGTTTCGCCGCGGTCTCCCTGGTCCTGGCGATCCCGCTGTCCGCCATAGCCGTGGCCAACGCGGGTCTGTCCGGCCTGCTGGTGAGCTGGGCGGGCATCGTCGGCGTCAACGTGGCGCAGTCGGCGGGAGGTTTCCCCTGGCTGCGCGGCCGCCGGAAGGAACCCGGCGACTGGGATTAGCGCCACCACCGCTGCGCGGCGATTGAGGACGCGCCCGCAGGGCGCCCGCCGCCGCAGGCGGCAAGTCGGCCGACCGCAGGCCACAACGCGGAAGGGGACCGCCGCACCACCGGCCGAGGCCAGGGTCGGGACGACGGCGGTCCCCCATCAGGACGCGGTCCGAACCAGCCGAGCCGACGTCCGCGTCCGGGCGGCCGTGGAGTCCGGGAGCCGCTCCGGAGTTCCCGCCGCCGTTCATGCGTGCCGGCTCCGGGCGGGAAGCCCGTGCCGACACCCCTCACTATGCCGGGCCGTTGTTAAGTCCGTGCTGCCGGCACGTGACGTGTACGTGCCTTTGACGGCCCGTTCGTTGGCCGACAGGCCACCGGCGTCACTTGGTGGCGCTCTCCGCGAGGAAGGCCAGCAGGTCCTGACGGCTCACCACACCGGTCGGTTTGCCCTCGACGAGGACAACCGCCGCGTCGGCCTGGCCGAGCACGGCCATCAGGTCACCGACCGGCTCGCCGGAGCCGACCTGCGGCAGCGGCGGGCACATGTGCTTCTCCAGCGGGTCGGAGAGGGAGGCGCGCTGAGCGAAAAGGGCGTCCAGCAGCTCGCGCTCCACGACCGAGCCGATGACCTCGGCGGCCATCACATCGGGGTGCCCCGCTCCCGGCTTCACGATGGGCATCTGCGAGACGCCGTACTCGCGGAGCACCTCGATGGCCTCACCCACGGTCTCCTCGGGGTGCATGTGCACCAGGGAAGGCATGTCGCCCTCCTTGCGGCGCAGCACGTCGGCGACGCGCGCGGCGTCGCCCGCCTCCTCGAGGAAGCCGTAGTCCGCCATCCACTCGTCGTTGAAGATCTTGCTGAGGTAGCCGCGGCCGCTGTCGGGCAGCAGGACGACGACCACGTCGTCCGGGCCGAGCCCCTCGGCGGCGCGCAGGGCGCTGACGACCGCCATGCCGCAGGAGCCGCCGACGAGCAGGCCCTCCTCCTTGGCGAGGCGGCGAGTCATCTGGAAGGCGTCCTTGTCGGAGACCGCGATGATCTCGTCGGTCACCGTGCCGTCGTAGGCGGTCGGCCAGAAGTCCTCACCGACGCCCTCGATCAGGTACGGACGGCCGGAGCCGCCGCTGTAGACCGAGCCCTCCGGGTCCGAGCCGATGACCTTGACCCGGCCGCCGCTGATCTCCTTGAGGTAGCGGCCGGTGCCGCTGATCGTGCCGCCGGTGCCGACGCCCGCGACGAAGTGGGTGATCTTCCCCGCCGTCTGCTCCCACAGCTCGGGGCCGGTGGACTCGTAGTGGGAAAGGGGGTTGTTCGGGTTGCTGTACTGGTCCGGCTTCCAGGCGTTGGGGGTCTCCGCGACGAGCCGGTCGGACACGTTGTAGTAGGAGTCCGGGTGCTCGGGGTCCACCGCGGTCGGGCAGACCACGACCTCCGCGCCGTACGCCCGCAGCACATTGATCTTGTCAGTGGAGACCTTGTCCGGGCAGACGAAGATGCACTTGTAGCCCTTCTGCTGAGCCACGATCGCAAGGCCCACGCCCGTGTTGCCGGACGTCGGCTCGACAATCGTGCCGCCGGGCTTCAGTTCGCCGGACTTCTCGGCGGCCTCGATCATCCGCACGGCGATACGGTCCTTCACCGAGCCGCCGGGGTTGAAGTATTCGATCTTGGCAAGCACGGTGGCTTGAAGGCCTTCGGTCACGCTGTTGAGCTTCACGAGCGGGGTGTTGCCAACGAGCTCAATCATCGAATCGTGATACTGCACGGTGATCTCCGCGGTCGGGGGCACTAGCGGTCGTCGCGTACCCATACATCCAGCCTATTGCGCCGCCGAGTGCACTAGCGGCGCGTTGCGCGGGCGGGCGCTCGGGGCAACAAGCTGTTAGCACGGTCGGGCAAGGGTGCGCGGCGGTGGATCGGGAGGAGGCCCGGGCCTATGTCCATGTCGAGGGCGAGGGTCGCACGGCGGATCGCGGCCGCCGCCGCGTACGGCGGTGGCGGGGTCGGACTGCTGGGCGGGGCGGCGCTGGGCGTGCTGCTCACGGAGGTCGCGCTGGCCAGGCGGGTGGTCGGCGGTCACAACGACGCCCCGCCGCGCGCGGACGGCCGCTACGGGTCCTCCTTCGTCCACCGGCTGGGGCAGGAGCCGCTGCTGCTGGGCGTGCTCGGCGACTCCACGGCCGCCGGGCAGGGCGTGCACCGCCCCCGGCAGACGCCTGGGGCCCTGCTGGCCTCGGGGCTCGCCGCGGTCGCGGAGCGTCCCGTGGAGCTGCGCAACGTGGCGCTGTCGGGTGCGCAGTCGCACGACCTGGAGCGGCAGGTCACCATGCTGCTGTCCGACCCGGCCCGGACCCCCGACGTCTGCGTGATCATGATCGGCGCGAACGACGTCACCCACCGGATGCCCTTCGCCCGGTCCGTGCGGCTGCTCTCCGACGCGGTGCGCAGACTGCGCGAGGCGGGCTGCGAGGTGGTCGTGGGCACCTGCCCCGACCTGGGCACGATCGAGCCGGTGTACCAGCCGCTGCGCTGGCTGGCCCGGAAGCTGAGCCGCCAGCTGGCGGCGGCGCAGACCATAGGCGTGCTGGAGGCGGGTGGCCGTACGGTCTCGCTGGGCGCGCTGCTGGGGCCGGAGTTCGAGCAGAACCCGCGGGAGCTGTTCGGTCCGGACAACTACCACCCCTCGGCCGAGGGATACGCGACGGCGGCCATGGCGGTGCTGCCGACCCTGTGCGCCGCGCTGGGCTGCTGGCCGGAGGACGAGGAGCGGCCGGACGCCACGCGCCGCGAGGGCATCCTGCCCGTGGCCCGGGCGGCCGCGGAGGCGGCGGCCGAGGGCGGTACGGAGGTCACGGCGGCCCGCGGCCGGTGGGCCCTGCTCAAGCACCGCAAGCGGCGGCGCCTGCCCGCGCACACGGAGGCCACGCCCCACCACGTCTGGTCCCGGGCGCGGCGCGAGGCGTGAGCGGTGGGGCGGTCGCCGCGATGCCGGGCGACCGGGCCCACCCACCGCGCTGCCTGAGCAGCCGCTTAGAAAAGAGGCCCGCATCACAGCGCGCAGTCGGTGACCGTGGCTCTACGTGCGGGTAACTTCCAGTTGAGTCCGTCCCGCCCGCCACCCGGCCACCACCCCTCAACGAGGCGCTGCGCGCCGCACCTTCACTCGTCCCCTGGAGCCGTGATGCCCGAAGCCGTGATCGTCTCAACCGCCCGCTCCCCCATCGGCCGCGCCTTCAAGGGCTCGTTGAAGGACCTGCGCCCCGACGATCTGACCGCCACGATCATCCAGGCGGCGCTCGCCAAGATCCCCGAGCTCGACCCGCGCGACATCGACGACCTGATGCTCGGCTGCGGTCTGCCCGGCGGCGAGCAGGGCCACAACCTGGGCCGCATCGTGGCCGTGCAGATGGGCATGGACCACCTGCCGGGCTGCACGATCACCCGTTACTGTTCCTCGTCGCTCCAGACCTCGCGGATGGCGCTGCACGCCATCAAGGCGGGCGAGGGCGACGTCTTCATCTCGGCGGGCGTCGAGATGGTCTCCCGGTCCGTCAATGGCTCCTCCGACGGGATGCCCGGGACCCACAACCCGCTCTTCGCGGACGCCGAGGCCCGCACCGCCGAGCGCGCCGCGCAGGAGGGCACTGACTGGCACGACCCGCGCGAGGACGGGCTCGTACCGGACGCGTACATCGCGATGGGGCAGACGGCCGAGAACCTGGCCCGCCTCAAGGGCGTCACCCGCCAGGACATGGACGAGTTCGGCGTGCGGTCGCAGAACCTCGCCGAGGAAGCCATCAAGAACGGCTTCTGGGAGCGCGAGATCACTCCGGTCACCACTCCGGACGGCACGGTCGTCTCGAAGGACGACGGTCCGCGCGCGGGGGTGACCCTGGAGGGCGTCTCGGGCCTGAAGCCCGCCTTCCGCCCCGACGGTCTGATCACGGCGGCCAACTGCTGCCCGCTCAACGACGGCGCCGCCGCCCTGGTGATCATGTCCGACACGAAGGCGCGCGAGCTGGGCCTGACCCCGCTCGCCCGGATCGTCTCGACCGGCGTCTCGGGCCTGTCCCCCGAGATCATGGGCTACGGGCCGGTGGAGGCCAGCAAGCAGGCCCTGAAGCGGGCCGGCCTGGGCATCGGCGACATCGACCTGGTCGAGATCAACGAGGCGTTCGCGGCACAGGTCATCCCCTCGTACCGGGACCTCGGCATCGACCTGGACCGGCTGAACGTCAACGGCGGTGCCATCGCCGTGGGTCACCCCTTCGGCATGACCGGCGCGCGCATCACGGGCACGCTCATCAACTCGCTGCAGTTCCACGACAAGCAGTTCGGTCTGGAAACGATGTGCGTGGGCGGTGGCCAGGGCATGGCGATGGTGATCGAGCGGCTGAGCTGAGCCGTAGCGGAGGGCAGGGGTCGCCGACCGCATCGATGTGCGGCTCCGCCGCGTGGCGAGGCGGCACCTGCCCGCAGCGGAGGATCGGCTCAGCCGCGACCGGAAAGCCCGAGCGGCTGAGCTGATCAGGGCTGATCCCGCCCTGTTCAGGGCTGACCTGCGGGTCTGTCGAGCGACGCACATCTGACCCCATATCGGCCTCCGGCGTGGCCGTGCGGGAACGTGACCGAATCTCCCCCAGGATGTGACCAATGTCCCGGGGGAGATTCGTTTCCCCAGGTCAGGGTCGTTGAAGGAACAACGTCCAGGCCCTTGGTCCCGCCCGTTTCATGACGTTTTGCACTACGCTCCGGGGGCATCGCGCGCGAAGCTGAGGTAGGAATTCGGGGGATCTATTGCAACCGGGAGTACGTCAGTGAGCGCCATGTCCCTTGCCCTGCTGCTTGCCGCTGCCACCGCGACGGCGGCGGGCGCCGCCGCCCTGCACACCACACGCGGTCTGCGCCGGCAGATCACCGCCCTGCGCACCGAGCTGGCGGCCGCCACCGCGGACCGCCCGGTCCACGCGCCCGTGCCCGCCGCCCGTACCGCCCCCGTGGCGGAGCTCTCCGAGATACGCGCGGCCGTCGCCGACGCGCTCGCCGAGGAGCGCGAGCGGGAGCTGGCCGAGGCCCGCGCGTTCTGGGCGGCGCAGGAGGCCCGGGACGCCGCCGACGCCCCCTCCCTGCTGGGCGGCCTGGCCGGCCTCGGGGACGACCTGCTGACGCCCGACGGCCCCTACAGCGGGCTCTTCGTGCCCCGCCAGGCCGACCTCGCCGGTCTGGAGCCGCTGACGGGCGCCGATCCGCTGACCGAGGCGGCCGAGGCCGTCGCCGACGCGGAGGCCGCCGAATCGCCCGAGCTGGCCGCAGCGCGCCGCCGCCACCCCTCGCACCCGGACTTCTCGCCGTTCCCCCGGATCGACGACCACGAGCGCACCGTCGAGCGCCTCGCCGAACTGGCGGAGACCCGGATGCCGCTGGCCGACGTCCGCCCCGGCCCGCTCGGCACCCTCGACGTGTACGTCTTCGCCGACGGCACCACGATCTGCATGACCCCGGGCCACCGCGAGACCGCCGAGCGGCTCGCGGACGCGCTGCGCACCGGCGACGCCCCCGTCCTGCTGGGCGGTTCCGGGGTCTCCGGCGCGTACGCCCTGACGTTCGGCTGCGCGTCGGGGAACGTCTACGTCCTCGCCGACCGCGTCATCGCCTCGCTGTAGCCCCTCACGGCCCCGGCAGGGGCCGCACGGCTCTCCACGCGCCCCGGGGGCCCGGCACGCCTTCCGCCGCCCTCCGTAAGGCCTTTACAGGCCGCAGCGCTTCGCCGCGGCCTCGACGAGGGCCACGGCCTCGGCCACCCCCGGACCCGTCGCGGCCGGATCCCCACCGCCGACGGCCAGCGCTTCGGCCAAATCGTGGCCGGCCACGGCCACTTGGTCGGCGACCGCGAACATGCCGGCCTCGGGCATCTCCCGGGGCGCGGGCGTCCCCGGTTCCTCGACGGCTTGCGTCCAGGCGGCCAGCTCTCGGGCCAGGGCCAGCGCTTCCGCCGCCGCCCCCCGGCTCAGTCGGGACTGCGGCAGGGCACGCAGCCGGTCGGCGAAGGCGTCCACAGCGGCCAGAAGAGGCGTCACATCATCCACGCCGCGAGCCTATGCGCCGCCCACCGACTGTTGCCAACGCCTGAACACTCAGGCACGGTGACATGAAGGACCATCATTCGACGCGTCCGGAGGCGCCGATGACCCACGTCTTCTCCGACGAGACCCACCGGAATCTGCTCTCCCGAATCCCCCAATGCACCGGCCGCGAGATCTCCGACTGGCTGCGCACGGTCGACGAAGGCCCCTCTCTCTTCCGCTTCGAGGAGAAGGTGAGCTGGCTGCGGGGGGAGCACGACCTCGCATACGGCCACGCCAAGGCGATCGTCCACGAGTACGACCTCCGGCGGGCGGCGCGGAAGCTGGGATAACCGCACACCCGGCGAAACGACCCCCGACAGACGACGAAGGGCCCGGGAAGGCATCGCCTTCCCGGGCCCTTCCGGTCGCGCGCGGCGACCGGAATTCAGCTACTGCTCACACCCGTCAGTCGCTGCTCAGCAGCGAGATCAGGCGCAGCATCTCGGTGTAGATCCACACGAGCGAGAGCGTCAGGCCGAAGGCCGCCAGCCAGGACTCCTCGCGGGGGGCGCCGTAGCGGACGCCGTCCTCGATCTGCTTGAAGTCCAGCGCGAGGAACGCCGCGCCGAGCAGCACGCCGACGATGCCGACGACGATGCCGAGGCCGCCGGTGCGGAAGCCGAGGCCGTCGCCACCGCCGAAGACGGCGAAGAGCATGTTGACGGCCATCAGCAGCACGAAGCCGATCGCGGCCGCCATCACGAAGCGGGTGAACCTGCGGTCGACCCGGATGAGGCGGGTCTTGTAGGCGATCAGGACACCCACGAAGACGGCGGTCGTACCGAGCACCGCCTGCATCGGGGCGCCTTGGGCGACGTTGTTGTAGACCTGGCTGATCACACCGAGGAACAGGCCCTCGAAGACGGCGTAGCCGAGGATCAGCGCGGGAACGGGCTTGGCCTTGAACGCCTGGACGAAGCCGAGCACCATCGCGACGAGACCGGCACCGAATCCGAGCGCCACGGGCAGCTCGAGCGCCCAGGCCAGACCGGCGGCGACGACGACCGCGCCCAGCGTCATGCCGGTGCGCGAGACGACGTCGTCCATGGTCATCCGGCCGGGCTGCGCCGGGGCCTGCGGGGCACCGTGCTGCAGGTCGGGACCGCCGGTCGCGTACGGGTTCGCCGCGTACGGGTTGGTGGGCTCGGCGTACGGGTTGGTCGCGTAGGGGTTGCCCTGGGTCGCGGCCCCGGCCTGCGGCCCCGCGTTGAAGCCCGCGTAGCCGCCGTTGTCGCGGCTGAACCCCCGTCGCGAGAAGACCGGGTTGCTGCTCCTCATTTCACTCCTCCATGGCCACCCTGCGCGGCCTTGCGACAAGGGTAATAGGTAGGCAAAGAAATGGCCCTCCTGCTTGGGGACGATCTTTTTCTTCGCACGTCTTCCCTGACAACGCAAACCGAAGTCGGTCGGTTCCACGTGACGCGTCGCACACCGAGAAACGGCGGGGTACATTCCGCTTCCGGCGGAGACCGCGCCCGCGTATGGATACAGCACGCGTGCGCGTTGGTGCCCGGAACCGGACTCGAACCGGCACGGCCGTAAGGCCAGCGAGGTTTAAGCTCGCCGTGTCTGCATTCCACCATCCGGGCAGAGCTCTCGGGCCGTAACGGGCTGGGAGGCGCGCGCGCCTCACCAGAAGAGAGCAGGACGAGCCTATCCGGGGAGCGCCCCCCAAACAGCGGAACGATGACCCGAGGTTGTCTTATTTTATTGGCAACTGAGGGCCTATCAGTGCAGGGATGACGCCATTGGCACATGCCAGGGGCCGATCTCCCCCGTTCATCCCCCCGCCCCTCGCGCCGTCCGCAATTGTCGCAATCTCGTCTTCGGCACTCAGGGGCGCCCTCCTACCAAAGGATGACGAACCGCTCGGCGGCTACCCCTTGAGTCTGTCCCGGGAACGGGAGCTGGGTCTGATCCCGGCGGCATATCCGCACAGGACGATGGAGACACGTCCCCGCCCTCGTTCTGACAGGAGTGCTCCACCGTGACCACCACCCCCTTCGGCGCCCAGACCGCCGTTCGCACCACCGCGGTGGCGGCCCGCGCCACGGACCTCACCAAGGTCTACGGACAGGGCGAGACCCAGGTGGTCGCCCTGGACGCCGTGTCCGTGGAGTTCCGTCAGGCCGAGTTCACCGCGATCATGGGCCCGTCCGGCTCCGGCAAGTCGACGCTGATGCACTGCATGGCGGGCCTCGACTCCGTCTCCGGCGGCTCGGCACGGATCGGCGACACCGAGCTCACCTCGCTGAACGACAAGAAGCTCACCCGCCTGCGGCGCGACAAGATCGGCTTCATCTTCCAGGCGTTCAACCTGCTGCCGACGCTGAACGCCCTGGAGAACATCACGCTTCCCATGGACATCGCGGGCCGCAAGCCCGACAAGCAGTGGCTGGACATGGTCGTCGACACCGTCGGCCTCTCCGGGCGGCTCAAGCACCGGCCCAACCAGCTCTCCGGCGGCCAGCAGCAGCGCGTCGCCGTGGCCCGCGCGCTGGCCGGCCGACCCGAGATCATGTTCGCCGACGAGCCGACCGGAAACCTCGACTCCCGCTCCGGCGCCGAGGTGCTCGGCTTCCTGCGCAACTCGGTGCGCGAGCTCGGCCAGACCGTGGTGATGGTCACCCACGACCCCGTCGCCGCCTCCTACGCCGACCGCGTCGTCTTCCTCGCCGACGGCCGCATCGTCGACGAGCTGCGCGAGCCCACCGCCGACGCGGTCCTCGACCGCATGAAGCGCTTCGACGCCAAGGGCCGCACGAGCTGAGGAACGGGGACAGCCCCCGGACCGACTTCCGTAGCCCCCTCCCTCTCGTCCCCCTCGCCCCTCACCCGTCACAGGGACGAGGGAACCCCACTCAGGACTGACCATGTTCCGTACCGCCTTGCGCAATGTGCTCGCGCACAAGGCCCGGCTGCTGATGACCGTCCTCGCCGTCATGCTCGGCGTGGCCTTCGTCTCCGGCACCCTGGTCTTCACCTCGACCATCTCGGACGCCTACCAGAAGAGCTCCCAGAAGGGCTTCACCGGCGTCGACGTCGCCATCCAGCCCCACCGGGAGGACGGCGACAAGGGCAAGCCCGGTGCCGCGCCCGACCTCGCCCAGGGCCTGCTCGACCGGGCCGCGAAGGTGCCGGGCGCCGCCTCCGCCACCGGCTCCGTCAACGGCTTCGCCGCGATATCGGACAAGAAGGGCAAGCTCGTCGGTGAGGGCTTCGCCTCCTCCGGCGCCAACTACTACCCGGGCGCCGGCGGCAAGGACCCCCGCTACCCGATGAAGACCGGCCGCGCGCCGCGGACCAAGGGCGAGATCGCCCTCGACGCCACCACCGCCGACCGCGCGGGCTACAAGGTCGGCGACACCGTCCGGGTCTCGGTGAACGGTCCGGTGCTGCCGCAGAAGGTCACCGGCATCTTCACCACCGACGACGGCAACGTCGCCGCCGGTGGCAGCCTCGCCCTCTTCGACACCCCGACCGCGCAGCAGCTCTACGCCAAGCCCGGCCGGTTCAGCGAGATCGACGTGAAGGCCGCGCCCGGCACCTCCCAGGCCGCGCTCAAGGCCGAGCTGGACAAGATCCTGCCGCGCGACGCCGAGGCCACCACCGGCAAGAAGCTCGCCGACGACCAGGCGAAGATCATCGCCGCCGGCATGGACGGCATGAAGGACGCCCTGCTGATCTTCGCGGGCATCTCGCTCTTCGTCGGCATCTTCATCATCGCCAACACCTTCACCATGCTGGTCTCGCAGCGCACCAAGGAGCTGGCGCTGATGCGCGCGGTCGGCGCGAGCCGCCGCCAGGTCACCCGCTCCGTGCTCATCGAGGCGTTCGTCGTCGGCGCGGTCGCGGCCGTCGCGGGCCTCGTGGCCGGCATCGGCATCGGCTCCGGTCTGCGCGCCCTGATGAACGGCACCGGGGTCACCGTCCCCGACGGGCCGCTCGTGATCCCGCCGTCCGCGGTCATCAGCTCGCTGGTCGTCGGCATCGTCGTGACGATGCTCGCCGCCTGGCTGCCCGGCCGCCGCGCCGCGAAGATCCCGCCGGTCGCCGCCATGAACAGCGTGCACGCCGTGGCCACCATCCGGTCGCTCGTGGTCCGCAACTCCATCGGCGCCGTCCTCTCCGCCGCCGGTGTCGCGCTCGTCCTCGTCTCGAAGACCCACTCGATCCTCGGCATCGGCGCCGCGCTGCTGCTCGTCGGCGTCTTCGTGCTCACCCCGCTGCTGTCCCGTCCGCTGATCGCCGCCGCGGCCCCCGTGCTGCGCGTCTTCGGGATGCCCGGCAAGCTCGCCCGGCAGAACGCGGTCCGCAACCCGCGCCGCACCGCCGCGACCGCCTCGGCCCTGATGATCGGCCTCACCCTGATCACCGGTCTGACCGTGATCGCGGGCAGCGTGTCCAAGGCCATCGACAAGATGGCCACGGACGCCATCAAGGCCGACTACATCGTCTCCATGGCGAGCCGGACCCCGCTCTCCCCGGACGTCGAGAAGAAGCTGTCCGCGCTGGACGAGGTCACCGCCGCCACCCCGCTGCGCCAGTCCCCGTCCCGGATCGACGGCGACTTCCAGCAGCTCGTCGGGGTCAACGGCAAGACCATCGCCGACCTCACCAAGCTCGACTTCACCAAGGGCTCGTTCGCCGGCCTCTCCGGCAACAAGGTCGTCGTCGACGACAAGACCGCCCGCAGCTACGGCTGGAAGCTCGGCTCGACCCTCGATGCCACCTACGAGGACGGCAAGCGGGGCAAGCTCACGGTCTCGGGCGTCTACCAGGGCAACGACCTCATGCGCGGCATCATGGTCGACACCAGGACCCTCGCCCCGCACCAGAGCGAGATCACCGACCAGCAGGTCATGGTCAAGACCAAGGCCGGTACGAGCGAGGCGTCCAAGGAGTCGCTGCGCAAGGCCCTCGGCGACAACCCGGCCATTTTGATCCAGTCCAAGAAGGACGTCTCCGAGAGCATCGCCGGCGCGATCAACCTGATGCTCAACATGCTCTACGGGCTGCTCGCGATGGCCGTGATCGTCGCGGTGCTCGGCGTCGTCAACACCCTCGCGATGTCCGTCTTCGAGCGGTCGCAGGAGATCGGCATGCTGCGCGCCATCGGCCTGGACCGCAAGGGCATCAAGCGGATGGTGCGGCTGGAGTCGCTCGTCATCTCGCTCTTCGGCGGGGTGCTCGGCATCGGCCTCGGCGTCTTCTTCGGCTGGGCGGCCGGCGAGCTGATCCGCAACGCCATGGCCACCTACGAGCTGGTGCTCCCGTGGGGCCGCATGGGGATCTTCCTGCTGCTGGCCGCCGCCGTGGGCGTGCTGGCCGCGCTGTGGCCCGCCCGCCGGGCGGCCCGGCTGAACATGCTCTCGGCCATCAAGGCCGAGTAGCGGGCGCGGGCTCCGCGGCCGGCCCGAATCCGGCCGCGGCGCCCGTCACGAAGGCCCGTACCGCGATGTCGCGGTACGGGCCTTCGTCCTTACCGGGCTCAGCCCCGCCACTCCCGGGTCCGCAGCGACAGCCCGGACGCCCCGGATTGCGGTGTACGGACCGCCAGCACCTGGTTGACCCCTATCCGGTTGCGCTCGAAGGACAGGGCGGACGCGGCCATGTAGAGCCGCCAGACGCGAGCGCGACCGGGCGAGCTGAGCCGCACGGCCTCGTCCCAGTGCGCCTCCAGATTGGCCACCCAGCGGCGCAGCGTCAGGGCGTAGTGCTCGCGCAGCGCCTCCACGTCGCGCACCTCGAACCCGGCGCGCTCCAGCTGCCCGACGGTCCGGCCGACGGGCGCGAGCTCCCCGTCGGGGAAGACGTAGCGGTCGATGAACTCGTCGACCTCGTAGGCCCCCTCGTCCGTCAGCGGCCGGCGGGCGATCTGGTGGTTGAGCAGCCGGCCGCCGGGCTTCAGCAGCCCGTACAGCTCGGCGGCGTACTCGGCGTAGCGCGCGGAGCCGACGTGCTCGGCCATGCCGATGGAGGAAACGGCGTCGAACGGCCCGTCGAAGGTCTCGCGGTAGTCCTGGACCCGTATCTCGACGCGGTCCGCCAGCCCGGCCTCGGCGACCCGCTTACGGGCGTACGCGGCCTGCTCCTCGGAGAGCGTGATGCCCACCGCGCTCACCCCGTACTCGCGGGCGGCGTGCAGCACCATCGAGCCCCAGCCGCAGCCGACGTCCAGGAGCCGCTGTCCGGGTTCGAGGGCCAGCTTGCGGCAGACGAGGTCGAGTTTGGCGCGCTGGGCCTCTTCGAGGGTGGAGCCGGGGCCGTCCCAGTAGGCGCAGGAGTAGACCATCGAGGGGCCGAGGACCCGCTCGTAGAAGTCGTTGCCCACGTCGTAGTGGTGGCTGATGGCCGCCTTGTCGCGGCGCAGGGTGTGCAGCGGGCCGCCGCGCGGTCGGGGCGCCTCCTCGGGCGGCGGCGACGGCGGCAGCCAGGGCCCGGCGATCTTGATCAGCTCGATGCCCGCCGCGCGCGTGCCCGGATCGCGCAGGGCGCTCAGCAGGACGGTGAGGCCCGAGGTGCGGGCGGCGGCGTCCTCGCCGCGCTCCCAGAGGGAGCCGGAGAGCAGGTCGAGGGCTTCGTAGAGATCGCCCTCGATGTCGAGGTCACCGGCGACCCAGGCGCGGGCCAGGCCCAGCTCGCCGGGCTTCCACAGCAGTCTGCGCAGGGCACGACGACGGCGGATGACCAGGACCGGGGTCCCCGGAGGGCCGGACTCGCTGCGGTCCCAGGCGCGCAGCCGCACCGGGAGCGGGGCTCCCAGTACCTGCTCCGCGAGCGCGGTGAGCCGTCCAGCGGCGTCGGCCATGTCGCACACCTCCGTGATGAAGCGCCAGGAAAAGATTCATCTGACACCTAAACACTTTCGGGTCGCGCTGTACTCCCGTCCCCTGAGACTTGGTCAACTCCCCAACCGTTAAACATGCCGAAGGGCGCCCACCCCACGGAAGATGGACGCCCTTTGGACTACGTACTGCGGCTTGGCGCTAGGAGGCCTTGGCCTTCTCCGCGTCGGCCTTCTTGGCCTGCGGGGCCGGCTTGGCCGCCTCGTAGAACTCCTCGCGGGGGTTCTCCATGGCGCCGAGCGAGACGACCTCGCGCTTGAGGAACATGCCCAGCGTCCAGTCGGCCAGGACGCGGATCTTCCGGTTGAAGGTCGGCATCGCCATGCCGTGGTAGCCACGGTGCATGTACCAGGCGAGACGGCCCTTGAGCTTGATCTTCATCTTGCCCATGACGATCATCGCGACGCCCTTGTGCAGGCCGAGGCCCGCGACGGCGCCCTTGTTGGCGTGCGAGTACGTCTTCTGCGGGAAGCCGCGCATGCCGGAGATCACGTTGTCGCCGAGGACCTTCGCCTGACGCAGCGCGTGCTGGGCGTTCGGCGGGCACCAGGCGTTCGGGTTACCGGCGTTGCGGCCGACCACGTCCGGAACCTGGGCGTTGTCGCCCGCGGCCCAGATGTAGTCGGTGCCCTGGACCTGGAGGGTCTCGGAGGTGTCGACGTGGCCACGCGGACCGAGCGGCAGGCCGAAGCGGGCCAGCGCCGGGTTGGGCTTGACGCCCGCGGTCCACACGATCGTGTTGGAGTCGACCTCGAGGCCGTTCTTCAGCACGACGTGGCCGTCGATGCAGGAGTCCATGGACGTCGAGAGGTGAATCTCGATGCCGCGGCTCGCCAGGTGCTTCTTGCCGTACTCGCCGAGCTTCGGGCCGACCTCGGGAAGGATCTTGTCGGCGGCGTCGACGAGGACGAAACGCATGTCCTCGCGCTTGACGTTCGGGTAGTACTTGGCGGCGTCGCGCGCCATGTCCTCGACCTCGCCGATGGTCTCCGCGCCCGCGAAGCCACCGCCGATGAAGACGAAGGTCAGCGCCTTGCGGCGGATCTCCTCGTCGGTCGTGGAGTCAGCCTTGTCGAGCTGCTCCAGGACGTGGTTGCGCAGGCCGATGGCCTCCTCGATGCCCTTCATGCCGATGCCGTTCTCGGCGAGGCCGGGGATCGGGAAGGTTCGGGAGACGGCGCCGAGCGCGATGACCAGGTAATCGAAGGGCAGCTCGTACGCCTCGCCGACGAGCGGCGCGACGGTGGCGACCTTCCGGTCATGGTCGATCGTGGTGACGCGGCCGGTGAGGACCTCCGCCTTGGGGAGCACGCGTCGCAGCGGCACCACGACGTGGCGGGGGGAGATGCTGCCGGCAGCTGCTTCGGGCAGGAAGGGCTGGTAGGTCATGTACGAGCGCGGGTCGACGACCGTGACGGTCGCCTCCGCGTACCGCATCTTCTTAAGGATGCGGCGCGCCGCGTACAGGCCGACGTACCCACCGCCTACTACGAGGATCCGTGGACGCTCCGTGGTGCTCATGTTTCGAGTATCCAGCACTCTCGGGAGGGGTGCTCGTGAGCCCCTTCACAAGGTCTGAGGGCCCATCTGCTACACTCCGCCGCCCCCGTGACCCACGCCATACTCCCGAAAGGGAACCACGCACCGGCCGCATCCGTTGTTCACCCCTGCTGAACTGGCCTTGCGCCCTTCGCGGTCACTGGACCAGCGGTATGGAACCGTCTGCATAAACGTTCCTTTAACCCCCATGAAACCGGACGGTTTCCGACCGCCAGGGCCTGTCGGGCCCCGAAAGGGGGCCGGAAGGCCCCTGCGGGTGCCCATCGAGCCACTTTTTCATGTGAAGGATTTCACGAACCTTTTTCGCGGAGGGCCTCCGAAGCCCCTCGCTCGGCACTCCAGGCACCCACCGGGGCGCCCCGGACCCCCGCACCAGGGGTGAGCAAAAGCTGGCAGTCTCCGCGCACGCACAGGATCCGGACGTACAGCCCACGTGAACCGCCCCCCCCTGGCCCCTTGCCGGGGGCGACCTCACCCACGGCCACGACAACGCCTGGGGAGGCGAAAAGGCTGGTGCGCGGGGCCGACGGAACCGGGTAACGTCTTTGTCATGTTCTTCCAGGCGCCGATTTACGAGTGAGAGCGTGATGGGCCCCTGCTGACGTCCTTCGACGTCGCCGCCCGTCCCCCACCGATGAATCCGTAGATCACTTCACCATCATTACCGGGAGAACCCGTGACCGTGAGCAAGAACATCAACAACCCCGTGGGCCAGGGCGGCGGCCAGCGCAAGAGGCAGTCCCGCGCCGAACGGCAGAACAACGGCCCGCACCGCAACCTCGACCGCCAGGGCGCGGCCGACCAGAAGGCGGAGCTGGTGCGCAAGATGCGCGAGAAGGCAGCCGCCGCCGAGACCGCCGGGCAGGCGGACGACGACACCGGCGACGACACCGCACAGAGCTGACGCACCGCCGCCACAGGGCGGCACCGTACGGGGCAGGGCCCGGACCGCGAAGCGCGGTCCGGGCCCTGCTGCCGTGCGGACTACGGCAGGTAGACGCGCTGCCACTCCAGCGACGACATCCCCTGCGCGGCATCGGCCAGCGCGATCGCCGACGGCGTCTTCAGCTTGGCCCGCGTGCTGTCGACCCACTCCTGGGCCTTGCCGTAGCCCTGCTCCAGGTACTCCAGCCCCTGGATCATGCATTCCAGCTTGTCCGCGTCGCGCGCGACCATGACGTCGAGCGAATCACCGTTCTCGTACTCGTGGACAACGGCTTGCACCCCCGCCGCCACAGCGGGGTGCGCCTGGGACACCTGGTCGGCGGTGACCTTCTCGTTGTCGGCCGCCGTGAGGTAGCGGCGGCCGATCCAGGGGATGTCGCCGATCCGAGTCTCCTGGGTGTCGTGGAAGGTGCAGAGCAGCGCGACCTTCGCGGGGTCGGCGCCTTCCATCATCGCCAGCACCGATCCAATGACGGCGGTACGGAAGCTGTGCTCCGCGATCGACTCGGGGTCCTTCACGCCGACGATCCACCAGCCGGTGCGCTTCGCGCGCTTCAGCAGGCCCATTTCCATCAGGTAGCACACGGACCCCTTGGCGTACTGATCGTCAGTCATGCGGCCTGTCCTTCCGTAGGTTTCCCGGGTGGCTCTGGCCAGACCGTAGTGCAGGCGCCGAGCCGCCCGCCGGGCCCGGCCGCACCGCGACTCGCGGCACGGGCCAACTCGGCTACTCAGCAGGTGCGTTTACCGGCGTCGTGACGTGCGAGGCCCCCGCTGAGCGGTGGTGAACGATCCCCTGTGCGCCCCCCATGCCCGGGAGTACCGTTCTCAGTGTCTAGGTCAGAACGGAGTTGAATATGTCCGATTCCACCTACATCCCCCCCACCACCTTCGGCCAGCGCGTCAAGAAGGCCCGCGAGCGGGCCGGCAAGACGAGGGCCACCCTCGGCGGTCTCGTCGGGCGTTCGCAGGAATGGGTCAAGGCGATCGAGAACGACCGTCTCGGTATGCCCCGGCTCCCCTTGCTCCTCCGATTGGCTTCCGAGCTGGGTGTCGATGACCTTGCCGACCTCACAGGCGACGAACGCCTCGCAGCCGCCACCTACACCAAGGCCGCGCATCAGGACCTGCCTGCGATCAAGGCCGCGCTGACCACTTACCGCTTCGCGGACACCGCCGAAGAGCCACCGGCCGTCGCCGCGCTGGAGCAACGTGTACGCCACGCGTGGCAGGTATGGCACAGCGACGGCGACCATCGCACGCAGGTCGCCCCCCTACTGCCCGACCTCTTGGCGAACCTCCAAATGGCCACCAGGGTCCACGACGGAACCGAGCGACGGCGGGCTCTCTCCGCGCTCGCCCAGTGCTACCACCTCGCGCAGCTCTTCCTCAGTTTCCAGCCCTCCCCGGAAGCGGTCATGCTCACCGGTGACCGGGCGATGACGGCGGCACAGGACGCCGATGATCCGCACGCGATCGCCGTCGCCGCGTGGTACCTCAACCACATCTTCCGCGATGCCGGGGAGCGGCACGAGGCACGGGTGGAGCTCGCCATGCGGGCCGTGGAGCTTCTCAGGCCCGGCCAGGGACCCGAGGATCTCGCCCGCTGGGGATTGCTCCACCTCGCCGCCGCCCTGTCGTACGCCAAAGTCGGCAAGGCCGGAGATGCGTGGCGGCACTGGGACCACGCCGACAAGGCGGCCAAGAGCCTCGGCGACGCGTACGCGCACCCGTTTCTCATTTTCGGCCGTGGCGTGGTCGACGCCTACGCCATCACGATGAATGCCGACCTGGTCCGGGGCCGCGCCGCCGTCGACGCCACGCGGGTCGACCTGACCCCGATCCCGTCGGCCACGCGCCGCAGCTTCCACCTTGTCGAGTCCGCACGGGCGTACAGCATGCAGGGCAAGGACGAGGACATCGCGGTGGTGACGCTGCTGAAGAAGGCACACGCGGAATCGCCCGAGACCGTCAGGTTCAACCTCTTCGCACGCTCGGCGGTATCCGAACTCGCCACCACGGGAAGCGCGGTCATCAGGAAGGACGCGCAGCGGTTGCGCCGGGACATGAGGCTCCCGGCGGTGGCATAGGTACGTTTCCTACCCCTCGCCAAGGGGGTATGCGGCCTACCCCTCGGACACCTCCGGCGGTCATACGGTCTCCCTCTCCACGACCGACGACGCCGGGGGATTTCCCATGGGCACCACCAAGGACCGCATTGACACCACCGCACGTTCCCAGCTCGACGACTTGATCGGCAGCGAACGTCTCACGCCGCTTCCGAAACAGCCGCCCTGCTTGGGATGCAAAGGCATCAAAACTGCCCGTAGTAAGGCGCTCCACGCGGGGCACACCGATGCTGTTCAGCTGTTGACCACGGCCTTCGGCCGCCACCAGCGATCGGCCCACCCATGAGGAGCGCCGCGCGGGAGCGACTGTCACTCCTCATCATCACTTGGGGTGTTGACGGCGCCCTCCGCGTCGAGCACACGACGAGACGCGCACCGGAACAATCAGCGGACGGCGGCGATCTTCCACCCGGCACCATGCGGTTTCCGGAATGCGAATGTACGGAGCACCGGGCGGGGCGCGGTCGGCCGGACTCGTCCGTGCGACTGCTCGCTCCCGAGGCCGACCTTTCCCAGGACGGGGGCTGTCGGTGATGGGGCGGTCGCGATCCTCCGTCCACCGGGCATGGCGTTCCTTGGAAACGTGGTGGTGCCTGCACGGCCAGTTCTCCAGACCCGTACGGGCCGTCTGGCCGAGCCGTCGCCGGGCGCACGCCCACGCTTCCGACTGGCTGGCGGAGCCGGGGTTCCTCGATGCGATTCACGAGGCAGCGAGGCGGTCGAGCTGCGACCGCACACAAGATGACGTGGTCGGCCTCCCCCACACCAGCGGGCCGCCCGCCATGCCGACCCCCAACATGCCCACCGCAACCCGCGCCTACTACCTCCCCGGCTGACGCAGTGCCTGAACGAAGCGGGCCGCCCGGAGCCCCATGACTCCGGGCGGCCCGTGCCGCAGGGCCCGAACGGTCAGGCGTCGTCGCCCGCCACGGACCAAGCGATCCCGTCCAGGATGTCGTGTTCGCTCACCACGACCTCCTCCGCGCCGATCCGTTCCATCACCGTCTGGAGGACGAGCGCCCCGGCGCCGATGACGTCCACGCGGCCCGGGTGTATCACCGGGATCGCCGCGCGCTGCTCGTGGGTCGAGGAGAGCAGCATGCCGGTGACCTCCTGGACCTGGTCCAGGGAGATCCGCGCGTGGTGGATCGCGGACGAGTCGTACTCCGGCAGGCCGAGCGCGATGGCCGCGACCGTGGTGACCGAGCCGGCCAGGCCGACCAGGGTGCGGGCCTCGGTGAGGGGGACGCTCTGCTCGGCCTGGTCCAGGGCGGCCTCGATGTCGGCCTTTATGGCCGACAGCTGCCCGAATGTCGGCGGGTCGGTGACGACGCCGTCGGCGACCAGGTGACGCTCGGTCATCCGGACGCAGCCGACGTCCACGCTGCGCGCCGCGCGTACGTGCTCCTCGCCGACGACGAACTCCGTCGAGCCGCCGCCGATGTCCACCACCAGGTACGGCTTCGCCAGGTCGTCGCGGCCCGTCAGTTCCTTGGTGGCGCCGGTGAAGGAGAACTCCGCCTCCTGGTCACCGCTGATCACCTCGGGCTCGACGCCCAGGATGTCCAGCACGCCGCGCACGAAGTCCTCGCGGTTCTCCGCGTCCCGGGAGGCGGACGTCGCCACGAAACGCAGCCGGCTCGCGCCGTGCTCCTTGATGACCTCGGCGTACTCCCGGCAGGCGGCGAAGGTGCGCTCCAGTGCCTCGGGGGCGAGCCGGCCCGTGCGGTCCACGCCCTGGCCGAGCCGGACGATCGTCATCCGCCGGTCGAGGTCCTTGAGTTCGCCGGTCGCCGGGTCGGCGTCCGCGACGAGGAGCCGGATGGAGTTGGTGCCGCAGTCGATGGCCGCGACGCGAGTCATGCGCACTCCTGAAGGGTTGGTTCCGCTCCCCGGGCGGCGCGCCCGGGGGTCTGCTGCCGGGCGGGGCTCACGCCTTCGCGTCGGCGTCGCACGTCCCGTCGCTGTCGCACGGGCTCACGCAGGGGCCCTTGGCCCACCACTCGGGGAGCATCGCGATGGCCTCGTCGCCCAGCGGGTTCACACCGGGGCCCGCCGCGAGGGAGTGGCCGACGAGCACGTGCAGGCACTTGACCCGGTCCGGCATGCCGCCGGCGCTCGGGAAGCCCTCAAGCACCTCGATGGCGTCGCGGCGGGTGATGTAGTCCTCGTGCGCGGCGCGGTAGGCGTCGGCCAGCTCCGGGTCGCTCTGCAGCCGGGCGGTCATGTCCTTCATGACGCCGTCCGCCTCCAGCGTGCCGATCGCGGAGGCGGCGCGCGGGCAGGTCAGGTAGTACAGCGTCGGGAACGGCGTGCCGTCCTCCAGACGCGGCTGCGTCTCGACGACGTCGGGGTTGCCGCAGGGGCAGCGGTGCGCGATGGCCCGCAGGCCGCGCGGCGGGCGGCCCAGCTGCTCCTTGAACGCCGCGATGTCCGCGTCGGTCGGCTCGGTGGGCTCGGTCTTCGGAGGAGGGGTGTCCATGTGTCGCTCGTACTCGCTCGTACTCGGTGTTCTCGAATGGTCGGGGGCAGGCCCGAAAGGGCCCTTACGGGGAGTCCGTGGCGTCCACGCCGTCCCAGAGGTTGCTGTACCAGGGGCGGTTGGCCGCGCCCTGGTCCGTGCGGCGCTTGGCGGGCCCGCTGCCGTCCACCACGCTGTAGCCGGTCTCGCCGGGGCGTACGTAGTGCAGGTGCTCGCGCGCCTGCTGCTCCACGTACGCCGGGTCCTCCAGCCGCGCCTTCTGCTCCTGCAGCCGTTTGACCTGTTCGCGGGCGCGCTCGGACTGACGCCGCTGATCGGCGATGTCCGAGCGCTGGGTGACCCACTGGCGCATGGGGTAGGCCAGCGCGACGACCAGGGAGCAGACGACGAGCGCGAGGAGCGCGGCGCGGCCGGTGAGCCGGCTGCGGCGGGGCGGCCGCGCGCGGTAGACCCGGCCGCCCCGGGCCGTCGGGCCCTGTACGAGCACCGTGCCGAGCGCCTTGAGCCTGGTCGCGGTGGGCAACCGTTCCGCCGCCACGTCGCCTCCCCGTGGTCTCTGAACGAACGTACGTCCTCGGCCACGGTACGGGACCGTGGCCGAGGACGTAGTGAGGCTGCCGTCTGTCCCGGGAGGGTTTTCGGCCGGGGCCGTTCAGCGCCCGTTCACAGCGGGTATGTCAGCCCTTGAAGCGCGGGAAGGCGCTGCGGCCGGCGTAGACCGCGGCGTCGTCGAGGATCTCCTCGATGCGCAGCAGCTGGTTGTACTTGGCGACGCGCTCGGAGCGGGCCGGGGCGCCGGTCTTGATCTGGCCGCAGTTGGTGGCGACGGCCAGGTCGGCGATGGTGACGTCCTCGGTCTCGCCGGAGCGGTGGGACATCATGCACTTGAAGCCGTTGCGCTGGGCCAGCTCGACGGCGTCGAGGGTCTCGGTCAGCGAACCGATCTGGTTGACCTTGACCAGCAGGGCGTTGGCGGCGCCCTCCTCGATGCCGCGGCCGAGGCGCTCGGGGTTGGTGACGAACAGGTCGTCACCGACGATCTGCACCTTGTCGCCGAGACGCTCGGTGAGGGTCTTCCAGCCGTCCCAGTCGTCCTCGAACAGCGGGTCCTCGATGGAGACCAGCGGGTACGCGGCGACGAGCTCCGCGTAGTAGTCCGTCATCTCGGCGGCCGAGCGGGACTTGCCCTCGAACTCGTACGAGCCGTCCTTGAAGAACTCGGACGCGGCGACGTCGAGCGCGAGCGCGACGTCCTGGCCGGGGGTGTAACCGGCCTCCTTGATGGCCTCGAGGATGAGGTCGAGGGCCTCGCGGTTGGAGCCGAGGTTCGGGGCGAAGCCGCCCTCGTCGCCGAGGCCGGTGGACAGGCCCTTGCGCTTCAGGACGGCCTTGAGGGTGTGGTAGACCTCGGTGCCCCAGCGCAGCGCCTCGGAGAAGGACTCCGCGCCGATCGGCGCGATCATGAACTCCTGGATGTCCACGTTGGAGTCGGCGTGCGACCCACCGTTGAGGATGTTCATCATCGGAACGGGCAGCAGGTGCGCGTTCGGGCCGCCGAGGTAGCGGAAGAGCGGCAGGTCGGACGCCTCGGAGGCGGCGTGCGCGACGGCGAGGGAGACGCCGAGGATGGCGTTGGCGCCGAGCGAGCCCTTGTTGTCGGTGGCGTCCAGGTCGAACATGGCCTGGTCGATCAGGCGCTGCTCGGTGGCGTCGTAGCCGACGAGCTCCGGGCCGATCTGCTCGATGACGGCGAGGACGGCCTTCTCGACGCCCTTGCCCATGTAGCGGTTCTTGTCACCGTCGCGGAGCTCGATGGCCTCGAAGGCGCCGGTGGAGGCGCCGGACGGCACGGCCGCACGGCCCGTGGAGCCGTCGTCGAGGCCGACCTCGACCTCGACCGTGGGGTTGCCTCGCGAGTCGAGGATCTCGCGAGCTACGACGACGTCGATAGACGGCACGTGCGTCTCCTTCGTGTGTGTCTGGAGTTCTGCCCCCGAGCCTAACGGGCTCCGGGGGTTCCCCCCGCCGGTGGACCACCTGGCGAGCCGAAAAACCGCACAAATGCCGAGATCATCGGACGAATAGCCGATGTGTTCGCCGAGCGGAGAACGCGGACACGGGAGCCGTCAGGGCCGCGTCGCCGGAAACGGCGGAGCCCCGCCCCGGCGCGCCCCGGGGGGAAGGCGCGTCGGAGCGGGGCGGTCCGCTGTGAACACCGGTGGCGCGGCGCGGTGGCCGGCCCGCCGGATCAGCTGAGGTGCAGCTGCTGGCCCACGAAGATCAGGTCGGCGTTCTCGACGATGTCCTTGTTGAGCTCGTGCAGCTTCTGCCAGCCGCCCTTGACCTTCTTGGCCTCGGCGATCTTGGCAAGGGTGTCGCCGGCCTTGACCTCGTACTCGCCGTCGCCCTTCTTGAAGGACTTCGGGGTGGCCTTGGGCGCGGTCTGCTTCGGGGCCGGGGCCGGAGCGTCGTCCTCGTCGTCGGACTGGAGCTGCGGGGCGGCCTTCGGGGCGGTCTGCTGCGGGGCCTGGCGCTCGCTGCGGTCCGCGTGCGACTTGGTGGAGGTGCCGCGCGAGGAGGAGGAGCCGGAGGTGTCGACGTCGGCCTTCGGGCCACCGGCGGTCAGACCGCCCGCGCCGGCGCAGCCCCAGGCACCCGGGCCCTGCATGGCGAGCAGCTTCTCGGCGACGGCGATCTGCTGGCTCTTGGTGGCGTGGTCGGCGCGGTCGGCGTAGGCCTGGCCGCCGGCGGCGTTCCAGGAGGACTGCGAGAACTGCAGGCCGCCGTAGTAGCCGTTGCCGGTGTTGATGGACCAGTTGCCACCGGACTCGCACTGCGCGACGGCGTCCCAGGTGTCGACGGAGGCGGCGCTGGCGGAGGTCGCGGCCATCAGGGGCGCGGCCACGGCGACACCGGCGACGCCGGCGAGCGTGACGATACGAACGGCCTTGGACGGACGGCGGTGCTTGCCCTTGGACATAAGTCGGTTTCCTCACCGACGCCTACGAGGTGAGCTGTCGGGTTCGGGCTGTGAGTTGCCCGGCCTGGTGTGCGGTGCACACTCGGCTTCACCCCAAGCCGTCCCGCCCCTGTCGATCATGTGATCGGCTGGACCGTTCCGGCGCCTACCTTGGTTCCCCCGCTCCTGCCTACGGCGCTTTCGCGACGACCCCTCCGGCCGCCGGCAGGATTCGGCGTGGCGGCCGTGGTGCTCGCGGTGGCGAGCGGTGACGACGTTAGACACAGCTGGCGTACGGGTTCAAACCCCTGATTCCAGCCACAGTTGCCTCTTGTTACCCACGGGAACACCTCGTTTCCGCAGGTGAGAGACCGTGAACAAACTCCGGACGACCGCCTTCCGACCAAAAGTCAACGAGACCCATGTCTCACTTTCGACTGGAACGGACATTCCCCCCGAAGTCTGCTCTATTTCCCGGCTTTCTTCTTGACCTCGAGCTTCTGACCAGGCTGGATCAGGTCCGGATCGGCCCCTACCACCTTCTTGTTGTCCTGATAGAGGGAGGACCAGCCGCCCTCGACGGAGTGCTCCTCCGCGATGACTGACAGGTTGTCACCGGGGCGCACCGTGTAATCGTCGGTACCCGGCTGCTCCGTACGCGCGCCGCCGTCCCGCGAGGCGCGGCCGTCGTCCGAACGCGGCGTCCCGGCGTGGTCCTTGCCCGCGCCCGTGCCGTCCGTGCCGTTCGGGCCATCCGTGCCGTCGGGCGTCGGCGTGCCGGAGGAGCCCGAGGGGGTGCCGGGCGTGGTCGAGGGGATCTCGGTGGGGTCGTCCGTGGAGGGCTTGCGGTGCTTGCCGCCCTCTGAGGAACCGTCCGTGGGCTGCGTGGAATCGCCGGGCACCGGCTCGGTGGGCTTGCCGGTCCCCGTGGGCGCGGACGGCGAGGAAGAGGAGTCGGGAGACGAGGGGGACGGCGAAGAGGAGGGCGAGGACGGCTTCTCGGAGGGAGAGGGCTTCGTCGAGGAGTCGGGCTTCTTTGAGGAGTCGGGAGAGGGGGTCGACGGCGTCGAAGGGGTGTTGCGCGTCGGCGCGGGCTTGGCGGGCGCCTCCGGCTCGGGGGTGTGCGTACTGCCGGGGTTGACCTCCGGCGCCTTGCCGCCCTTCGCGAGCCCCGAGGACACCGCGCAGCTCGGCCAGGCGTCCGGGCCGCGGCTCGCGAGGATCTGCTCCGCGACGGCGATCTGCTGCGAGCGGCTGGCGAGGTCGGGGCGCGGCGCGTAGTCCGTGCCGCCGTTCTGCTGCCACATCTCCTGCGTCATCTGCAGACCGCCGAAGAAGCCGTTGCCTGCGTTGGAGCTCCAGACGCCTCCGCTCTCACATCGGGCGACCTTGTCCCACGTCTCGGCCTCGGCGGCGTTCGCGCCGGTGGCGGCGAGCAGCGGCATGGCGAGGGACGCGCCCGTCACCCCCGCCGCGACCACGATTGCCGGTACCTGACGGGGTCTGCGGTGTCTACCGTTGCCGGAGCGCATGCGTTGGCCTCTCGTTGGCGGCTCAGTTGATGGTGGTCGAACATAGCGACGGACCACAGGAGTCACAAGCCGGTGTAGCGGAGGTCACGCGAAGGTCACGTGAGTTGACGTATGGTCATCTGATACGCGGAGTGAATTCCACCGGAAGCGTGCGTAGACCACGCATAATCAGCCCGCCGCGCCACCTCAACTCCTCCGGATCGGCGGCGAGTCGCAGATCCGGCAGGCGGCGCAGCAGCGTCGCGAGCGCTGCCTGCCCCTCCAGCCGGGCGAGCGGCGCGCCCAGGCAGTAGTGGATGCCGTGCCCGTACCCGAGGTGCTGATTGTCACGCCGGGACAGGTCGAGGGTGTCCGGCTCGGCGAACCGCTCGGGGTCGCGGTCGGCCGCCGCGAGCACGACGAGCACGGGGTCACCGGCGGCGATGCGCTGTCCGCCCAGGGTGATCGGCTCGGTCGCGAACCGCCAGGTCGCGAGCTCCACCGGCCCGTCGTAGCGCAGCAGTTCCTCCACGCCGGTGGCGAGCAGGCTCTCGTCGCCCCCGTCCAGGGCGCGTTGCAGGCGCTCGCGCTCGCCGGGGTTGCGCAGCAGGGCGTAGACGCCGTTGCCGATGAGGTTCACGGTGGTCTCGAAGCCGGCGAACAGCAGGATGAAGGCCATCGCGGCGGCCTCGTTCTCCGTGAGGTGCTCGCCGTGGTCGCTGGCGCGGATGAGGCCGGAGATGAGGTCGTCGTCCCCGCCTTCTCCCAGTTCCTCCCGCTTGCGGTGGATCAGCTCGGCGAGATAGCCGCGCATCTTCTTCACCGACCGGGCCACCCCGCCGCGCGGCCCGCCGCCGTGGCGGATCATCATGCCCGCCCAGTCGCGGAAGTCGTCCTGGTCCTCGCGGGGCACGCCGAGCAGATCGCAGATCGCGTAGATGGGCAGCGGGAAGGCGAACTCGTGGATCAGGTCCGCCTCGCCCTTGTCGATGAAGGCGTCGATGAGCTGGTCGGTGAGCTCCTGCACGCGCGGGGCGAACTCGGCGACGCGGCGCGGGGTGAAGGCCTTCGACACCAGCCGGCGCAGCCGGGTGTGGTCCGGCGGGTCGATGTTGAGCAGATGCGTCATCAGGTTCGCGCTGCGCTCGCCGGGAATGCCGACCTTGCCCTTGCCGTGCGCGGACTCCGAGTGGTGCGCCGGGTTCTTCGACAGCCGCTGGTCGGCGAGGGCCTGGCGGGCGTCGGCGTAACGGGTGACGAGCCACGCTTCGACGCCGCTGGGCAGGGCGGTGCGGTGCACGGGCGCGTGTTCGCGCAGCCAGGCGTACGCGGGGTACGGATCGGCGGCGAATTCCCAGGTGAAAAGGGGCGGCGCGGGGGGTGTGTCCTTGTCGTCGTGCACCCCCCGACGCTACCCGGTGCCCTGCGGGTCTTGACCTGTGCACCTCCGCTGCGCGGCGGTGTCCTCAATCGCCGGACGGGCTGCAAAAGCAGCCCGTCCGGCGATGAGGACCCGCCCGCAGGGCGTCCGCCGCCGCAGGCGGCACAGACGGCCTACGTGTGACCGCCGCCGCCGCTGCCAAAGCCACCGCTGCCGCCCTCGTGCCACTTCTTGCGCTCCTCCGACAGCTCTTCCTCGTGGCTGGCGGGGTTCAGCTCGTGCGGCAGCATCCGGTGTTCCTGGTCCTGCGGGGGCACTTCGTTCGATTCGTGGTGCTCGGTGACATAGCCGACCGTGCCCTCGTCGTCGTCGTGGCCCGGGCCGTGGTCCGGCGTCTTCGGGCCTTCCCGCTGCTCGTCCGGCGTGCTCCACGCGCCCATGCGCCGCTGGGGCGCGGCCGGGGGCGGCGGTTCCTCGTCACGTTTCCGGCGTCCCCAGAAGACGGCGACGATCAGGAGGATGGTGACGATCACGCCGACGACCGCGGGCGCGATACCGACGAGGTGGTCGCGGTTGGCGAGGTCCATGTTCTCCAGCATGCGGTCCGGTTACCCCGCCTGCGCGCGGACAGCCCCGAATCTGGGCCGAACGGGTGCCGTGCCCCGTCCCGGGTGGTGTCCCGGATCCGGCCGGTCCCGATGTGACCGGATTCGCGGCCCGCCACCCGGACGACCGGCGGGGTCAGTCCGCGGTGGGCGTGCTCTCGGCCGCGCGGATCGCGTCGCGGTAGGCGCGGGCCGCGGCCCGCAGGGCGGTCTCCGGCTCGACGCCGTCCGCCTCGGCCCGTACGGCCAGGGCGAGCAGCTCGTAACCGACGCCGTCCCCGGCGGGCGGGGTCACGTCCAGACCCTCGGACCGGGCCCGGGAGGCCAGCTTCGCGGCCAGGGCGAGGGCCGGCTGACCGAGCGGAACCCCCTCGGTGACCGACTCGCGGTCCTTCTCGACCGCCTTCGTCCGCAGCCAGTGCGCCTTGACGTCCTCGGGCGTCTCGGCGGACTCCTCGCCGAAGACGTGCGGGTGGCGGTGGATGAGCTTGTCGACGATCACCCCCGCCACGTCGTCGACGGAGAACGGCTCGTCCGCGTCGTCCTCGGCGATCCGGGCATGGAAGACGACCTGGAGCAGCACGTCGCCCAGTTCCTCGCGCAGCGACTCCCGGTCCCCGGTCTCGATGGCCTCCAGGAGCTCGTACATCTCCTCCAGGCCGTACTTCGCCAGGTCCTCGTGGGTGCGGATGCTGCTCCAGGGGCAGGCCCGCCGGATCCGGTCCATGACCTGGACGAGGTCGATCAGACGGGCGCCCGGCAGGTCGTAGGAGCCGGGGAACAGTTCCAGGGCGGGCATCGTCTCGCGGCCGGAGCCCGCGAGCCGGGCCAGCCCGTCGGTGAGGGCGGACTCGCCGACGGCCGAGGTGAGCACCACGGCCGTGCGGCCGCCGGTCACGCAGTAGTCGACCAGCTCACGGGCGGTGGCTACGCCCTCCTCGACCTCGACGCCCGCCTCCCGCAGATACGGCAGCTGCGGGTGGCCGGGGTCGGCGCAGAGCACCCGGTCGGCGGTGCGCAGCACCTGCCAGGCGGGCCAGGACAGCAGGCCGGGGGCGACCCGATGGCTGGTGGTGAGCAGGACGATGCGGCCGGGTACGGAGTCGTTCACACCGCCGAGCGTAGGTGACGCGCCCGGTGGCGGCTCACGCCGGGCGCAGCGGCTCGCCCGGGGCGGGGGCGGTGACCCGCAGCCACGGCTCCCGCGCGGGCTGGGCGGTACCGCGCTTGGGGTCCCAGGTTCCGTAGCGGGGGTTCACGTTCACGTGCAGGGCGTCGGAAGTGCGCCGCAGGACGTCGTTGGTCCGGGCGGCGCCGAGCTTGCCGTCCAGCTTGGCCCGGGTGAGGTCCATGGTCAGCGCCTCGTCGATCTGGTCGGGCGCGATGCCGAGGGCGAGGAACCTGGCCCGCACCGTCTCCGCTCCCCCGTTGGACCGCTCGACCTCGGCGCGGCGGCGCTGCAGCTCGCGGCGGGTGACCTTCACGCCGTTGTCCTCGGCGGCCCGCTGCACGATCCGGTTCTGGACGAGACGGATCAGGGTGTCCTGGTTCAGCCGGGCGCTGTTGGCCAGCAGCTGCTGCCCCTGCGGGGAGGACCGCTGCGCGTCCCGTACGACGTTCACCTCGTGCTGGAGCTGCGAGACCGTGATCCGGTCGTCGCCCACGACGGCCGCGGCACCGGGATGCGCGGCGGACCCGCACGCGGTGAGCAGTGGAGCGGAGAGGAGGAGCACGGCGGCGGAGACGGAGAGCGCGGTCCTACGGCGGTGCATGGAGCCTCCCGGCTGGGTCGTGGACGATGACGGGCGGGCAGTCGGCCTTGCGTTGATCGATGTTAGGGAGTCCACGTGACGTAGGCCACTGATTCGGCCAACGATTCGCCTTCGGCTGCGGGCCTGTCTTGCCGCCTGCGCCTGGCCGGCGGACCTTCGATTGACGGGCCGTCTTGCCGCCTGCGGCGGCTGGCGCCCTGCGGGCGCGTCCTCAATCGCCGGACGGGCTCGATGTGGGTTGGGGCTACCCCACCCCAAAAAAAAACCTAAAGA
>NZ_JBVIQR010000004.1:308994-345676 GCF_055576875.1 Streptomyces sp. NPDC033229
TACCTGTGGTTGGTTTGCCTTTCTGTTTTCTTGGTGGTTTTTTCCCCTGGTGTTTCCCCCCCCCCTCCCGTGATTGGTTGGTTTTGGCTGAGCCCAGCCACATCGAGCCCGTCCGGCGGTGGAGGACACCGCCGCCGCGCAGCGGTGGTGGCGTGAGGTGCGTCGCGAAAGCCGCCCCGAGTGAACCGCCACCGCCCGGGAGTCGTCTTCGGGGAGGGGCCGGAGAAGGGGCGGACCCTTCGGGCCGGGGATCGGCTCCCGACCGGCCCCGGTCGCTTTCGCGTATCTTTTCGACATTCGCCCGGCGCGTCCCGTGGCTCCGGCGGCTCACCGGACACCGCGTTATGACACCGCGCTATAGAGAGGACAGGACCGCCCATGGATTCGGCCGCAGCCGCCGTCTCGGCACCGGGCCGGAGCCCGGCCCGGTCCATGAAGTCCAAGGCCGCGCCGCGCGCCGCCGCCCTGCGCGGGCCGCGCGCCGACCCGTACTGGCTGGGGGCCGTCCTCTTCGTCCTGTTCACCGCGGTGTCGGTCTGCCGGCACCGGCGGATGCTCACCATGTCCTGGGATCTCGGCATCTTCGAGCAGGCGATACGCGCCTACGCCCATCTCCAGGCGCCCGTCGCGGACCTCAAGGGGCCCGGCACCCACATCCTCGGCGACCACTTCAGCCCGGTCACCGCCCTGATCGCGCCCTTCTACCGCGTCTTCCCCGGCCCCGTCACGCTGCTCGTCGTCCAGGCCGCGCTGTTCGCGCTGTCCGCCGTGCCCGTCACCCGGCTCGCGGCCGGGCTGCTGGGCCGGGCGCGCGGCCTGGCAGTCGGCGTCGCGTACGGACTGTCGTGGGGGGTGCAGCGCGCGGTCGACTTCGACTTCCACGAGATCGCCTTCGCCATGCCGCTGCTGGCCTTCTCCCTGGAGGCGGTGGTGCGCCGGCGGTGGCGGGCCGCGGTGTGGTGGGCGGTGCCGCTCGTCCTCGTCAAGGAGGACCTTGGTGTCACGGCGGCGGCCATCGGGGTGCTGATCCTCGTGCGGCTGCGCGGCACGAAGCGCGACCCGCGCGCGACGGCGCTCGCCGTCGGGCTGGTGGCGTTCGGGCTCGCCGCCCTCGCCGTCACCGTCGGCCTCATCATCCCGGGCTTCAACTCCGGCGGCTCGTACGACTACTGGAACAAGGTCAACGGCACCGGCCCCACCGCCACCATCCCCCTCGACACCGCCGTCCGCACCCTGCTGTGGGTGCTGCTGCCCACCACCGGGCTGCTGGCGCTGCGCTCGCCGCTGCTGATCGTCGCGCTGCCGACGCTGGGCTGGCGGTTCCTCTCCCACGAGGAGCACTACTGGGGCACCGACTGGCACTACAGCGCCGTGCTGATGCCCGTCGTCTTCCTCGCCCTCGTCGACGCGCTGGCCACGGCCCGGCGCAGCCGGCGCCCGTGGCTGCGCCGCTACGCGCACCAGCTGCCGACCGCCGTGCTCGCGGCGGCGCTCGCGCTGAGCGCCTCACTGCCGCTGTACGGGCTGACCGAGCCCGACACGTACCGGATATCCGAGGGCGTGAAGGCGACCGAACGCCTGCTGGCCCGCATCCCCGACGGTTCCGTCGTGGAAGCGGACGTCGGTCCGATAAGCCGGCTCGTCTCCCGCTGCCGGGTGCTGTGGATCGGGGACACCCGGGGCGTCGTCCCCGACTACGTCGCCCAGCACGTCACCGACGGCAAGCCGCCCCAGGAGCTGGCCGCCGAGGCCCAGCGGCGCCATCCCGGCTCGCGCTTCGGCGTCCTCGGCGGCGAGGGCGGTTACGTCGTGCTGAAGCGGATCGCCTAGGGCGCCTGTCCGACGTCGTGCACACCCCCGCTGCGCGGTGGTGTCCTCGCGACGAGGGCGCGAAGAAGGAGGCCCGCGGCATCGTCACCCGCGAGGGCGGCCGGGGGGTGAAGGTCGAGGACGTGGCGGTGAACCACGAATTCGGCCCCGACTTCGCGGACGTCGTCATCCGGGGCACCGACGGCAAGGGCCGCCCTTACCGGCACCGGCTGGCCCTCGAACGGGCCGGGAAGGCCTGGTACGTCCCCCTGGGGAGCGCGCCGGGCACCCCCAAACCGTCCTCGGCGACCGCACGCTCCTGATTGTGACGAGGCCCCTGTCGGCCGGTGTGACCGGCCGACAGGGTCTTTCGGCTGTCCGATCCGCCACCCGGTCCGCTACCTGGTCGTGAAGCGGGTCGGCGCCGTGGTGGGGTTGCCCCCGGTGGGCGGCTTGCGGGAGGGACAGGCGGAGAGGACCTTCACCATGGCCGCCTTCTCCGCGTCGGTCACCCACAGGCCGTACTTCTTCTTCACCGCCACCTGACGGGCGACGTACTCACAGCGGTAGGCCTCGTTCTCCGGCAGCCACTTCGCCGTGTCGCCGTCGCCCTTGCTGCGGTTGGCGGAGGCGTCGGCGGCTATCAGGTTGAGCGGGTCGTTGGCGAGGGCGACGCGCTTGGCCGGGTCCCACCCGCGGGCACCCTTCTGCCACGCGTCGGACAGGGCGACGACGTGGTCGATGTCTATCCTGCTCTTCCCCCGCTCGAAGCGGACCGACTTCCCCGTGTACGGGTCCTTGGTGAGCGTGCCGGAGGTGACCGTGCAGCGGCCGTCGCCGAACTTCACCTCCGACAGGTCGCGTTTGAGGATGTCGTCCCGGGTGCCGCATTTGTTCCCGTCGGTGTCCGCCCAGGGCTGGCCGAACTTCGTCCGGGTGTAACCCGACATGGACTCCCGCCCCTTGACCGTCAGGGTGGACACCGTCTTCAGGGCGGAACCCTCACCGCCCTTGGCGTCCCCGCCCTTCCCCCCTTCCGAGGAACAACCGGCGACGGCGAGGAGTGCGGCGGCGAGGACGGCGGACGCGGACAGCGTGGACCGAGGCAAGGGAGTCGTCCCGTCTGTGAGGTGGCGGCGCGAACGAGCTCCGGTGACCGTCGGATGACATGGACCGCCCACCGGGCCGTAGGAAATTTGTCCCGGTACAGACGGTCACAAACAGCGCGAAGGCGCACATCCACCCTTGGAACAGCGCCCGTGGCCGCGCCCCCCTCACAGGGAAACGCGCGACCACGGGCGCCGAAGGCTCGCTACGAACCCTCGCTACGAGCCCTCACGAGCCCTCGCTACGAACCCAGAATCGTCGTCAGGAACTCGCCCGTCCACGCCAGCAGTTCCCGGCCGACCAGCGGCTTGCCGCCGATGGGCCGCGTCGCCGGACGCGGCACGAGGATCTGATGGGTGGCCGGCTTCATGACCGTACGCGGATAGAGACGCTTGAGCCGCAGCTCCTGGGACTCGCGCAACTCGACCGGGCCGAAGCGCACATTCGGGCCCTGGAGCGTGATGTCCGCGACCCCGCACGCGCGGGCCAGCATCCGCAGACCCGCGACGAGCAGCAGATTCTCCACCGGCTCCGGCAGCTTGCCGTAGCGGTCGGTGAGCTCCTCGCGGACGGCCTTGATGTCCGCCTCGCTGTTGGCCGAGGCGATCGCCCGGTACGCCTGGAGGCGCAGCCGCTCACCCGGCGCATAGTCGTGCGGGACGTGCGCGTCGACCGGCAGCTCGATCTTCACCTCCAGCGGCGGCTCCTCCTCCACCCCGCCCTCCACCGAGGCCCGGTAGTCCGCCACGGCCTCGCCGACCATGCGGATGTAGAGGTCGAAGCCGACGCCCGCGATGTGCCCGGACTGCTCGCCGCCGAGCAGATTGCCCGCGCCGCGGATCTCCAGGTCCTTCATCGCCACGTACATGCCCGCGCCCATCTCCGTGTGCTGGGCGATGGTGGCGAGCCGCTCGTGCGCGGTCTCGGTGAGCGGCTTCTCCGGCGGGTAGAGGAAGTAGGCGTAACCCCGCTCGCGGCTGCGGCCGACCCGACCGCGCAGCTGATGCAGCTGCGACAGACCGAAGTTGTCGCCGCGCTCGACGATCAGGGTGTTGGCGTTGGAGATGTCGATGCCCGACTCCACGATCGTCGTGGAGACCAGCACGTCGAACTTCTTCTCCCAGAAGTCGACCACGACCTGCTCCAGGGCGCTCTCCCCCATCTGCCCGTGCGCCGTCTGGATCCGCGCCTCCGGGACGATCTCGCGCAGCCGTGCGGCCGCCCGGTCGATGGACTCCACCCGGTTGTGGATGTAGAAGACCTGGCCCTCGCGCAGCAGTTCCCGCCGGATGGCGGCGCCGATCTGCTTCTGGTCGTACGGGCCGACGAAGGTCAGCACCGGGTGCCGCTCCTCCGGCGGCGTGGTGATCGTCGACATCTCACGGATGCCGGTGACCGCCATCTCCAGCGTGCGGGGGATGGGGGTGGCCGACATCGTCAGCACGTCGACGTTGGCGCGGAGCTTCTTCAGCTGCTCCTTGTGCTCCACGCCGAAGCGCTGCTCCTCGTCCACGATGACGAGGCCGAGGTCCTTGAACTTGGTCTCGGAGGAGAACAGCCGGTGGGTGCCGATGACGATGTCGACCGAGCCGTCCCGCAGCCCCTCCAGGACCGCCTTCGCCTCGGTGTCGCTCTGGAAGCGGGACAGCGCCTTGGTGACCACCGGGAACTGCGCGTACCGCTCGGAGAACGTGCCGAAGTGCTGCTGCACCAGCAGCGTGGTCGGCACCAGCACGGCCACCTGCTTGCCGTCCTGCACCGCCTTGAACGCGGCCCGGACCGCGATCTCCGTCTTGCCGTAGCCGACGTCGCCGCAGACCAGGCGGTCCATGGGGACGGACTTCTCCATGTCCTCCTTGACCTCGGCGATGGTGGTGAGCTGGTCGGGGGTCTCCGCGTAGGGGAAGGCGTCCTCCAGCTCCCGCTGCCAGGGGGTGTCCGCGCCGAAGGAGTGCCCGGGGGCGGCCATCCGCGCCGAATACAGCTTGATCAGGTCGGCGGCGATCTCCTTGACGGCCTTCTTCGCGCGCGCCTTGGTCTTCGTCCAGTCCGCGCCGCCGAGCCGGTGCAGCGTCGGGGCCTCGCCGCCGACGTACTTGGTGACCTGCTCCAGCTGGTCGGTCGGGATGTAGAGCCGGTCGCCGGGCTGGCCGCGCTTGGCCGGCGCGTACTCCACCAGCAGGTACTCGCGGGTCGCGCCCTGCACGGTGCGCTGCACCATCTCGATGTAGCGGCCGACGCCGTGCTGCTCGTGGACGATGTAGTCACCGGTCTGGAGCGTCAGCGGGTCGATCGTCTTGCGGCGGCGGACCGGCATCCGGCCCAGTTCCTTGCTCGCCGACTTCTGCCCGGTCAGATCGGTCTCGGTCAGCACCGCGATCTTCAGCCCGGGGTCGACGAAACCGCTGTCGAGGCTCGCGCAGGAGACATGGACGACGGACGGGGACAGCTCGGCGAGGTCGGCGTCGAGGCGGGCGGGGATGCCCTCGCCGCCGAGCACCTCGACCGTACGGGCCGCGGGGCCGTGGCCCTCGGTGAGGAACACCGTGCGCCAGCCGTCGGCGACCCAGCCCTTGGTGTCGGCCAGGGCGCGGGCGGTGTCACCGCGGTAGACCTCGGGGGCGTGCATGCCGAGCTTGAGGGTGTCACCGTCCGCCTCCTCCTCGTCCGCGGCGAAGGGACTGACCGACCACCACATCATGCCCAGCTCACGGGCCCGGTCCCGGACATCCGCGATGCCCCACAGGGACGCCGCGTCGACGTCGATGGGCGCCTCGCCGCCGCCCGCCGTGGCCGCCCAGGACGCCTGGAGGAACTCCTGGCTCGTCGCGACGAGGTCCGCGGCGCGGGTCCGCACCCGCTCGGGGTCGCAGACGACCGCCATGGACCCGGCGGGAAGGACGTCGAGCAGCAGTTCCATGTCGTCCACCAGGGCCGGGGCGAGGGACTCCATGCCCTCCACCGCGATGCCCTCGGCGATCTTCCCGAGCAGCTCGCCGAGCTCGGGGTGCTGCTCCGCGAGCTCCGCGGCCCGCGCCCGCACGGCGTCGGTCAGCAGCAGCTCCCGGCAGGGCGGCGCCCACAGGCCGTGCTCGGCGGCCTCCAGGGACCGCTGGTCGGCGACCTTGAAGTAACGGATCTCCTCGACGTCGTCGCCCCAGAACTCCACGCGCAGCGGGTGCTCCTCGGTGGGCGGGAACACATCCAGGATCCCGCCGCGGACGGCGAATTCGCCGCGCTTCTCCACCAGTTCGACCCGGGCGTACGCGGCGGCGGCCAGCGCCTCGGTGATCTCGCCGAGGTCCGCGCTCTGTCCGCTGCGCAGCGCGACGGGCTCGAGCTCACCGAGCCCCTTGACCTGCGGCTGCAGCACGGACCGCACGGGTGCGACGACGACGCTGACGGGCCCGGCGGCCGGGTCGTCCTTGCTCGGGTGCGCGAGGCGGCGCAGCACGGCGAGCCGCCGGCCGACGGTGTCCGAGCGCGGCGACAGCCGCTCGTGCGGCAGCGTCTCCCAGGACGGGAAGTCCACGACGCCGTCGGGCGGCAGCAGCGACCGCAGGGCGCCCGCCAGGTCCTCGGCCTCCCGCCCCGTGGCGGTGACGGCCAGCACGGGCCGCCCGGCGGACCGCGCGAGGGCGGCGATGGCGAAGGGGCGCGCGGCGGGCGGGCCGACGAGATCGACATGCGGCCGGTTCCCGTCGGCCGCGGCCTTCACCGCTTCGGCGAGCGCCGGATCATTGACGACGGCGTCGAGCAGACCGTGCAGGCTCATGAGGGGCTTCCGTCCCGATGTGAACAAAGGAGTGCAGGGGGTGGGCAACGCGAACCACCCGACACGTGGATTACGGGCCGGGGTGCCCCCAGCCTACGACGGCGGGCCGACAGCCACCGCCGGAACGATTCGCCCGGGGCGGGGCGCGGCTAGGCTGGATCGCAGCGACAGCAAGGGAGGTGGCACGTGACCGCCGAGCCGATCGACTGGATGCACCCGCCGTCCAAGGGCTGGACGTATGACCAGGTCAAAGACCTGGATCTGCCGTTCGACTGGGAACTCGTGGATGGAGTGATCGTGCCCCGGGGGATGACGAATCACTGGCACGACAGGGTGCGGAACAGGCTGTATGTACAGCTGGACCAGGCGCGAGAGGATCCGTACGAGGCGGAGGCCGAGCGCTGCATCATGATCGACGAATACAACCCGCCCAAGCCCGATGTGATCGTCTACGACCGCTCCGGACTCGACTTCTTCACACTGGAATGCGTGCCCGTCGGCGCCGTTTCCTTGGCCCTCGAGGTGGTGTCGCACGGCTCCCGGTCCGACGACCGCTTCCGCAAGCCCGCGCTGTATGCCGAGGCGGGCATTCCGCACTACTGGCGGGTGGAGCGTGGCGAGGACAATCTGCCGGTCCTCCACGAGTTCTGGCTGGACCACCCGACCGGCGTCTACAAGCCGGCGAGCCGCCCCGAAGGCGCCGTACACACGGACCGCTTCCGCACCGAGGTGCCCTTCCCCGTGGAGATCGACCTCAAGTCGATCTTCCCCGTCTGACGGAAAAGGCCCGGCCCCGACGCGCACCCCCGTGGCGCGTCCGGGCCGGGTCCGTTCCCCCCGCCTGCGGTCAGTCCGTGGCGATCGCGTTCAGGACGTTCATCCGGCCCGCCCGGAACGCCGGGACCAGGGCGGCGAACAGGCCCACCAGTGCCGAGCCGAGGAAGACCGCGGTGATCGTCGGCCAGGGGATCTCCAGGATTCCCAGGCCCTGCAGTGCCAGCAGCTTCTGGGCCGTCATGCCCCACGCCATGCCGAGGCCGAGGCCCAGCAGGGCGCCGAAGAGGGCGATGACCACCGACTCCAGGCGGATCATGCGGCGCAGCTGGCGGCGGGAGAGGCCGATGGCGCGCATCAGGCCGATCTCGCGGGTCCGCTCGACGACCGACAGGGCGAGGGTGTTCACGACGCCCAGGACCGCGACGATGATGGCGAGGGCCAGCAGGCCGTAGATCATGTTGAGCAGCTGGTCGACCTGGCCCTTGATGAGCTCCTTGTAGTCGGCCTGGTCACGGACCTCGATCTGCGGGTAGTCCCGGGCCGCCGCCTTCAGGGACGCGGCCGCCTCCTTCTCCTGACCGTCCACCGCCTTGGCGAACATCATCGAGGTCGCCGGGAGCTTGTCCGCCGGGAGGTACCGCTTGGCGGTGGCGATGTCCGTGTACATCGCGCCCTTGTCGAACGTGGTGTCGTCCGTGGTGATCGCGTTGACCTTCAGCTTCGCCGTCCGGCCGTCGACCATGGCGACGGTCAGCCGGTCGCCCATCGTGACGCCGTGGTCCTTCGCCCAGCCCTCGGGCACCGACATGGCGTCCTTGGCGTAGGCGTCCGCCAGCTTGCCGCGGACCGTTTCGATCCGCAGGTCCTGGGCGTACGTGGGCGTGGCCGCGGTCAGCTGTTCCGTGGCGGTGGTGCCGTCCGGGGTGGTGATCTTCGCGTTGACGCCGGTGTACTCGGTGAAGTGCGCGATGTGGTCCGCCGTCCGGACGGCCTTGACCATGGCGGGACTCAGCGGTCCGCTGTCGCCGCCGACGATGAAGTCCGCGCCGACCGACTTGTCGAGCTGGTCCGTGGCCGAGGCGACCATGGAGGAGCCGACCACCGAGAGGGCGGCGACGAGGGCGAGGCCGATCATCAGGGCGGAGGCCGTGCCGCCCGTACGCCGCGGGTTGCGCAGCGCGTTGCGCTCGGCGAGACGGCCGACGGGGCCGAAGAGGCGCAGCACGACCACGCTGAGGCCGCGGACGACGACGGACGCCAGCAGCGGACCGACGACGACGAAGCCGACGAGGGTCAGCAGCACGCCCAGGCCCAGGAACGCCGAGCCCGCCTGCGCCTGGTCCGCCGAGCCGCCCGCGACGAGAGCGGCGGCGCCCGCGCCGGTGAGCAGCAGACCGATGGCGGCGCGTACCTTGCCGGCCTTGCCGTCGGCGGGGGTGCCCGCGTCGCGCAGGGCGGCCATGGGCGAGATCTTCCCGGCCCGGCGGGCGGGGAGGTAGGCGGCGAGGACGGTGACGACGACACCGATCGCGAGGCCCACCAGCGGCGTGGTGGCCTTGATGGTCAGCTCGGAGGTGTCGAGCTTCATGCCCATGGAGCCCATGAGCTCCATCAGCCCGACGGCCAGGGCGATGCCGCCACCGATGCCGAGGAGCGAGCCGACGACGCCGAGGAGCAACGCCTCGGCCAGCACCGACCGGTTGATCTGCTTGCGGCTGGAGCCGATGGCCCGCATCAGGCCGATCTCCCGGGTGCGCTGGGCGACCAGCATGGAGAAGGTGTTGACGATGAGAAAGATGCCGACGAGCACGGCGATGCCGGCGAAGCCGAGCAGCGCGTACTTCATGACGTCGAGGAAGGAACCGACGTCCTTCTTGTTCTCCGCCTTCGTCTCGGCGGCGGTGTGCACGGTGTAGCCGGTGCCGATGGCGGCGGTGACGTTCTTCTTGAGCTGCTCGTCGCTGACGCCGGCGGCGGCCGTCAGGCCGTAGCTGCTGTAGCCGGTGGTGGTGCCGAGGAGCTTGCTCTGGGCGGTCGCGGTGTCGAAGTAGAGGATCGCCGCGCCCGGGTTGGTGGTCCGGTAGGTGGCGAGACCGGTGATCGTGACCTTGAAGTCGCCCGGGGCGGCCATCACGCGCAGGGTGTCGCCCAGTTCCAGACCGTGCTTGTCGGCGGTGTCGGAGTCGAGGACGACCTCGGTGGGGCCGCGCGGCTCGTGGCCGCTGGTGATGTCGACGGACTTCTTCTGGCTGCCGTCCCAGTTGGTGCCCACGGTGGGGGCGCCGGAGCTGGGGCTGATGCTTTTGTTCTTCGCGTCGGCGGCGGTGATCTGCTGGTTGGTGGCGTGCGGCTCGACCTTCGCGACCCCGTCGGCCGCGGCGAGCTTCGCCTTCAGGGACGCGGGGACGGTCTGCGGCCTGCCGGTCTGCTGGGCGTCGTCGTTCTTCGGCGCGGCGACGCTGACGTCGGAGGCGGTGGAGGCGAAGAGCTTGTCGAACGTGGCGGTCATGGTGTCGGTGAAGACGAGCGTGCCGCAGACGAATGCCACCGACAGCAGCACAGCGACGGCGGACAGCGCCATCCGGCCCTTGTGGGCGAGGAAGTTGCGCAGCGAGGTCCGAAGGACGGTCATGACACCCGCCCGCGCGCGTCGAAGTGCTTCATCCGCTCCAGGACCAGGTCGGCGGTCGGCTGGTGCATCTCGTCGACGATCCGCCCGTCCGCCAGGAACAGCGCCCGGTCCGCGTACGAGGCGGCCACCGGGTCGTGGGTGACCATGACGATGGTCTGGCCCAGTTCGTCGACCGACCGGCGCAGGAAGCCCAGCACCTCGGCGCCGGCCCGCGAGTCCAGGTTTCCGGTGGGCTCGTCACCGAAGATGATCTCGGGCCGGGCGGCGAGCGCCCGGGCCACGGCGACGCGCTGCTGCTGGCCGCCGGAGAGCTGGTTGGGCCGGTGCTTGAGGCGGCCCGCGAGGCCCACGGTCTCCACAACGCGGTCCAGCCACGCCCGGTCCGGCTTGCGGCCGGCGATGTCCATGGGGAGCGTGATGTTCTCCAGGGCGTTCAGCGTCGGCAGCAGGTTGAACGCCTGGAAGATGAAACCGATCCGGTCCCGGCGCAGCTGGGTGAGCTTCTTGTCCTTGAGCCCGGTGATCTCGGTCTCGTCGATGAATATCTGCCCGGAGGTGACGGTGTCGAGGCCGGCCAGGCAGTGCATCAGCGTCGACTTGCCGGAACCGGACGGGCCCATGATGGCCGTGAACTGCCCGCGGGCGATGTCCACGTCCACATGGTCGAGGGCGACGACCCGGGTCTCCCCCGCGCCGTACGCCTTGAGGACCTGACGGGCCCTCGCCGCGACGGCCGCATGTCCTCCACTGCCCCCGGTCGTGGGAATCGATACAGCCGTTTTCACGGTAGGTCTCCTATGTCTGCGCGACGCGTCGTGTCGCAAATCGTCGTGCCCGGGTGCGTCCCGCCACGGGCGGGGTGGCACGACTCAAAGCCTGCGGGAATCCGGGCGCGGCCACGATGGTGCTCGTCCCTGTGTTGGGGGTGGTGCCAGCCCTACCGGCACCCCTCCGGCCACCCATAAAAAGGCTAGATATCGCCCTCGCCCGAAGCATCCTGCTGCGGTACGAGCCGGGTCTGGGGGGATGTACGGATCCACCCCTAGGGGACGGGCCCCGCCGAGCCGCCGCCGTCTCGGGGTCGCGGGGGCGGACGAACAGTCGAAGACAGGGGGTAACAGGGGGGAAACGGGCCCCTTGGGGGGAACGAAGAGCGAAGAATACGTGAAGCCAGTCCCGGGACAAGACAATTGGGGCCAGAGGGAATTAGTGTTCGGGTCTATGGCCGTGGGGGGCACGTGCGACCCCCCTCGCACCGGCCAGTCGGTCTCCCAAGGAAGCAGCCTCCGTGAAGATACTTCGTACTCGCGCTGCCAGCGTCTCCCGGCAGGGACTGTGCACTGCTCTGCTCGTCGCCAGCCTCACGGCGGCTGTCGGCGTCAGCCCGCCGCACAACACCGCCGGTGCCGACGAATCCTCACCCAGACCTTCCGACCCCCAGGGCAAGCCGCACGGCGTGCCCAACCTCGCCCTGCCCGACCTCGCCCCGAAGAAGCCGGGCAACGCCGGCAAGCCCGGCGGCGGCACCGGCGGCGATACCCCGGACGGCAACACGGGCATCCCCAAGACCGCCCTGGCCGCTTATCAGAACGCCGCGCGCCTCGCCGCGACCCAGCTGCCGGGGTGCCACATCCCGTGGGAGCTGATCGCGGGCATCGGCCGCGTGGAGTCGGTGCACGCCAGCGGTTACGGGCTGCGCAGCGACGGCTCGACCGAGACGCCGATCCGCGGCCCCCGGCTGACCGGCGGTCAGTTCGCCGAGATCCGGGACACCGACAAGGGCCGCTGGGACGGCGACACCGAGTACGACCGGGCCGTCGGCCCGACCCAGTTCATCCCCTCCACCTGGGAGATGTCGGGCGCCGACGGCAACGGCGACGGCATCAAGGACCCCAACAACATCTTCGACGCCGCGCTGGGCACCGCCCACTACCTCTGCGCGAACAACCGGGACCTGAACAGCAGCGCCGACCTCGACAAGGCCGTGCTGAGCTACAACCAGTCCCGCGAGTACGTCAACGCCGTCCTGGCCTGGATGCGCACGTACCAGAGCGGCAACGTGGGCACGGTGCCCGACGACACCCCGGCCACCCCGCACAACCCGTCAGGCGACACCCCGGGCAGGAGCCCCAACACGCCCTCTCCCGGCACCACGCCCGGGACCGGCCCGACGACGACACCGCCGAGCAACAAGCCCAGCCCGGGCAGGCAGACCCCGACACCACAGAAGCCCGGCCCGAACAAGCCCACGCCGAAGCCGGATCCGAAGCCGGACCCGCAGAAGCCGACCCCGAAGCCCGAGCCGAAGCCCGACCCCACCAAGCCGAAGCCGTCACCCGTCACCCGCCTGGAGCGGATCGGCGCGGCCAAGTGGGAGACCACAACGGGCGCTGTCTTTGAGGAGCGCGCGAGCGTAAAGGCCCTCGACAAGGCCGGCAAGCCGGTCGCGGGCACCCGGGTGGTCTTCGAGATCGTCGGCGAGAGCACCGAGGCCCGCTTCCTGGGCGGCTCCAAGAAGGTCACCGCCACGACGCTCAAGGACGGCATCGCCACCTCGCCGAGCATCCTCGCGGGCGAGGTGGCCGGGCAGTTCCCCCTGCGCGCCACCGTCGAGGGCAAGGACGGCGTCACGCCCGTCGACTTCAACGCGACCGTCAAGCCCGCCCCGGCACCACACGCCGACAAGATCGAGCGCGTGGGCAACGAGTGCGCTGAGGTCCAGCCGAACAGCCCCTTCACCTGCAAGGTCGTGATCCAGGCCTCCAAGGACGGCAAGGCCGTGGCCGGCATCGGCATGACCGCCACCGTGGCCTCCGCCAACGGCGAGAAGGCCGTCAAGACCGGCCCCTACTTCAAGGACAAGAACGGCAAGCCGGTCCGCAAGTTCGACCTTGGCAAGACTGACGGGAACGGGCAGATCGAACTGCCGGAGTTCTTCGCCGACGACCTGTCCGGTGCCTTCACCATCCGCATCGTCACCACCGATGATCAGGTCCTCCTCGTGCACCTGCACGTGAAGGCGGCTGAGGCCTCGCAGCAGCCGAGCGCCACCCCGAAGGCCTGACACCGCACCGTGGCGGGTCTTCGGCTGCGGGCCGACTTTGCCGCCTGCGGCGGCGGGCGCCCTGCGGGCGCGTCCTCAAACGCCGGACGGGCTGGATTGGGCTGAGCTCAGCCGTCAGCCTGTCCGGCGATTGAGGACACCACCGCGCAGCGAGGGCGCGGACGACACGGGATCGCGGGGCCCCGCGCCGGCTCCTACAGATCGCCCGTGCCCGCGTCCTCGGCGACGGGCTTGCCCGTCAACGCCGCCAGACTGTGCCGCACGTGCGCCATGTGCGAGCGCAGCTCCTCGCGGCGCTCCTCGTGCTCCCGCAGCAGCCGCTCGGTCTCCCGGTTGATGCGCTCCTCGCGCACCCGCGCCTGCGCGAGCAACGCCCCCGCCTGCGCCTCCGCGTCCTCCTGACCGTGCCGCGCGGCCTCCTCCGCCTCCGCGTACCGGCGCTGCGCCTCCCCCAGCGTCGAACGCGCGTACTCCTCCAGGGCGGCCACCCGCACGTCCATCGCCGCCTCCCGCTCGGCGATCTCGCGGCCCGCCGCGTCCCACCGCTCGGCCTGGTCCTTCTCCTGCTCCGCCAGCAGACCCGCCGTGTGCTGCCGCATCTCCCGCAGCGCCGCCAGCGACTCCCCCCGCCGTGCCTTGACCTCCCGGCGCACCTCCGCCCGCAGCTCGTCCGCCGCGGACTGCGCCGCCAGCACCGCCTGCCGCGCCCAGCCCTCCGCCTCCGCCTTCACCGCCACGGCGTGGGCGTGCGCCTCGTCCCGGACCACGCGGCCATGGGCCTCGGCGGCCTCCCGCAGCTCGGCCGCCGCCGCCTCGGCGCGCTCCCGCAGACCCGCCGCCTCGGCCTCCGCGGTGGTCAGCAGCCCCTGGGCCCGCGAACCGAGCGACTCGTACGTCTGCGGCGGAAGCTGCGCCACCACCTGAGCGAGGCGCTCCACCTCGCTCTCCATCTCCCGTGCGAGCACGGTCAGTCGCGCCACCCGCTCCCACGCCCCGTCCCGCTGGCGCGCGAACTCCGCCGACGCGCGCTCGACCTGCTCAGGCCGGTAGCCGCGGCCCCGCACGACAGTGAAACCGTCAGGAGACACCGATGCACTCATCCTTGAAGCCCCTTATATCCGGATATCCGGTATGCGACGCAATCCGGCGCACATCATTTCCTGGACCATCGAAGCGCCCAAAACGCGACACTCCGCCCCTTATATCTCTCAAGGATGCGCCGACCCACGACGCAGGGCGCCCGACCCCTCACCCGGGTCGAGCGCCCTGTGCCCTCACCTACGCATGGCCGGTCGCTAGAAAAGACCGTCCCACATCTGCTCCAGCAGTACGGCCCACCAGTTCTCCGGCGACGACAGTGCCGCAGGGTCCAACGCCATGAGCTGAGCCTGGAAATCCACGGTCCAGCGCCCGGCCTGCTCCGGCGTCAGCCCGTAGCGCCAACGCCACATCTTCCCGAGCAGCGCCAAACAGCGTACGAACTGAGGCAGGCTCGTGTTGACGAACTGCGGCGCCACCGAACCACCGTCCGGACCCGCCTCCACCGGCACCGCCACGATGTGCGCCGTCCCGTACTGCACACACAACTGACGGCCGAAATCACTGCCCATGACGAGATACGAACCCGCGTCCGGCGACGGCCGCACCCCGCGCTCCGCCGCCAGCTCCGCCAGCGTCGGCACCGGACGGCCAGGCTGCGCCTGCCCCCAGAAGAACGGACCGAAGTCGACCGGCAGACCCGCCCACACCAACGTCTGCGCCACGATGTCCGGCACACCCTGACGCGAGACCGCCCGCTGGTCGAAACGGAAGATCCCCTGCGGGCCGAACGCCTCCACCAGCTCACGCGCGATGCCGTCCGGGGCGACCGGCGGCGCCTGCTGCACCTGGCTCGGGTGCGGCAACGGCACCCGGTTCGGCGCCGGACGCGCCGGCCCGTCCGCGACCTGGTGCAGCTCGCCCTGATGCTCCACCAGGTGCCGCACACCCTGCTGTCGCGTCAGATGGTCCCGCCCGTACGCGGCCGTATGACTGATCCGCACCTGCGGCCACGTCTCCCGCACCATCCGGGCGCAGTAACCACCGGGCAGATCACACGACTCCAGCTCCGTGTGCAACTCCAGCACCTGCTGCGGCGGCACGTTCATCGCCCGCAGCTCATGCAGAATCTGCCACTCGGGATGCGGCGTACCCGGCGCGCTGCGCCGGATGATCTGCTGCTCGGAACCGTCCTGCGCGCGATAGCGCAGCACGGCCATGTAACCGGGCCCCACGGTCGGCAGCCCGGTGGGAGCGGCCTGCGGATACCCGTACCCACCCGGGGCGGCGGGAGCCGCGGCACCCATGGGGGCCGCCGGCGGCATCGGGGCAGCGGGAGGCCGGCCCGGCGCACCCGGCATGCCCGGCGTGCCCGGCCCGGCGAGCATCGTCGCCGCCGCGTGGACGCCCTGCGGCTGACCGGGAGCGGGCGCCGCCGGAGGCTGCGCACCGGGCTGCCCCGGGGCGCCGGGCGCCTGCGGACGGCCGGGCTGACCGTGCCCGGGAGCACCGGGGGCACCGGGCGGGCCGGGAGGCACCGGGGCAGCAGGAGCGCCCGGGGTACCGGGACCCGCGAGCATCGTCGCCGCCGCGTGCACACCCTGCGGCTGACCGGGAGCGGGCGCCGCCGGAGGCTGCGCACCGGGCTGACCCGGGTACGCGGCGGCGGGAGGCTGACCGGGAGCACCCGGGAAGGCGGGCGGCGTGCCCGGGGCACCGGGCGGCACCGGCGCACCGGGCGCCTGCGCACCGCCCGGCGCGTTCGCCGCGCCGGGGATACCCGCGCCGAGGCTGTCATCGAGCTGCGAAACGAGCTGCGTGCGTACGTACCCACCCGGCGGCGCGGCCGGCGGGGCGGCCGGCGGCGCGGCCGGAGGCGCACTCGGCGGTGCGCTCGGCTGCGCCTGCGGCTGAGCGGCCTGCGGCGGGGCGGCCGGCGGCTGAGCCGACGGCGGCTCGGGAGCCGCAACGGGCGCGGGCGCGGCGGGAACAGGCGCGGCGGGGTCATCGATCGCGGGCGCGATCGCCGTACGGGGCAGCGCACTGCCCGCGGCCATCAGCGCCGTCTTGGCGTCCGCCGGCACGGCGGGCGACGCGGCGTCCGGCGCGGCGGTGTCCTCCAGCGCGGGCGCGAAGACCGTGGCGGGCAGACCGACCGAACGGTCGCTGTCGTCCGCCCCCGTGTTCGTGTCGGCACCGGCCCACGGCGTCGCCCCCGTCGGAACAGGAGCCGGAACAGGGGCCGCAGGAGTAGCCGGGGTCGCCGGAACAGGGGCCGCCGGAACAGGGGCCTCGGCGGGCAGCCGGCCCTCGTCCGCACGGGCGGCGGGCACGGACGGGGCGTCCGCAGCGGCCGAGGAGGACGACGAGGCGTCGGAGGAAGACGAGGGGGACGAGGAGGAAGACGAGGACCCGGACCTCCGGTCCGGGATCCCGATCGCGTCCGCCGCGTCCTGCAACCACTGCGGCGGACTCAGCAGGAACGACGTCGCCTCCAGGTCCAACCGCTTCGGCGGAGTGTCCGCCACCGGTACCGACTCGTCCACAGCCCCGTACTCCTCTTCGTACCGACGGATCACCTCACCCACCGGCAGCCCCGGCCACAGCGTGGTCTCCCCGCTGTCACGGGCGATCACCAGGCGCACCCGTCCGCCGTCCGCCGTCGGACAGTCCGCACGGTCCTCGGCCCAGGCCACGAAGCCCAGATCGAACTCCCGCACCCGCACCTCACGGTGCAGATACGCCGGTACGTCGCCGTTGACCCAGCGCTCCGCGCGCTCCTGCGCCTGCGCGAACGTCACCATCGCGCTCACCCCTCCACCGGGACGGCGTAAGCGAAGCCGCCGTCCACCATCAGGTTCGCCACGGTCTCCAGCTCCGGCGGGCCACCCGCCAGCCGGGAGAGAAACGCGTCGAAATCCTCACCGCAGGGCAACAGCAACCGCTCCACCCGCTCCTGCACCGTCAAACCGTCCTGGTCACGGGCGTCGTCGTACGGGCAGAACCACACCGACCCGATCGCCTCGCCCTTCACCTTGACCGCGATCACGCCGCCCTGCACGAACCCCACACCCAGATAGTCCTTGGTGAAGTGGTCGCGCAGACACTTGTTGACGTACACGAGGTCGTTGACCGCCGCCTCGTCCCGCACCGTGAAGAACGGCTGGTCCAGCAGCAGCCCCAGCTCCGCGTCCAGCGCGGCACCCACCGGGGCGCAGCCGCCGGCCGCCTTCAGGAACGCCCGGTAGGCGCCCGGCAGCCGGTAGCCCAGGTCCTCCTCGACACCCCGCACCTGCTCCTCCGAGACCGCGAGGTCCCGCTGCGGCAGCGCGAAATGCACCGGCCGGGTCTCGGCCAACGGCCGCGTACCGCGCTTGTCCTGGTCCACCGGGGCCGTCGCCAGCCCGCCGTGGTGCCGCAACAGCGCCTTGACCTCCACCGGGACCAGTTCCAGACGGCGGTTGCGGACCGAGTGGTGCCACGTCCAGCCGTGCGGCGTCGCCACCGGCGGCAGACTGGCCCACAACTCATGACCGTCCGCGTGCAGGGCGGCGTTGGCCGACACGTAGTCGGTCAGCCGCAGCTCGTCCACGCCGAAACCCTCCGGCGGCTCCGCGATCTCCGCGGCGGCACGCGCGTACGGCGAGAAGTCCGGGAAACCGTCGTCGTCCATCCGCACGCCCTTGGGGTAGCGGCTGGCCCGGACCGGGTCCGGGAAGTGCACGACCTGCCCTGCGTAGGCCGTGTTCGGTGGCGCGGCTTGCTGCCCGAGCCGACCTGTCGTCATGGCGGATGCCCCCTGCTGACTGTGTCTCCTGGAGGCCCGGACAGATGCGGCGGACGCCGCGGGCCACCAGATCCCCGGCCGGACCACGGGGCGGCTCGGCCGGTCGGTGTCCCCATGGCCGAGGACACCTCGTGGCGGACAGCCTATGCGGTGGCGCAAGGGCCGCCCCCGCCACCGCCCGCGCGGAGCCTCCGGTTCCACCCCGCCCGCCCCCAGTGCGCCAAGGGCCCGCACAGCCTCACCACCCCTGACCTCATCAAGCACATCCGTCACACGACGCGCGCACAACACCGCCCTGACTTCCACACCCCGCATCCCATTTGGCAGTCTGATCCCCGCAACAGGGGGATTGCACGGGAGGGAAGAACCACCATGCACACGACGCAGGACCGCCACACCGACGGCGGCACACCGGGCGACCCCCGGCTCACCTGGAGCGCCACCGACGACGCCGACCGCGCCCCCGCGCTGCTCCACCGCCGCGACGGCATACTCCCCGCCGTCGCCGCCGCGCTCTCCGTCCGCGGCGAGACCCTCACCTGCACCGCGGGCAGATCCGACCAGCCACCCGCCCTCCACCCGCTCGTCCAGGACTTCCTCGACACCCTCACCAGCGAGCGACGCGAACGCTTCACCGGCCGCTGCCCCGAAGCCGTACTCCTCACCCGCTACCTCAGCGCCTTCGAGACCGGCCGCAGCAAACGTGCCGCCCGCAAACCCCTCACCCACGGCGAAGCCCGGCGCGCACTCAAACAATCCAAACTCACCGCCCGCCACATCCGCGAGGACGGCGACCCCCGGCACGGCAGCTACGCACCCCCCTGCCGCTCCTGCACCGCACTCCTGACCCACTTCGGCGTACGGTCCGTCGACCCCGCCGCCTCCACCAACGGCAAGAGCTGACACACATGCGCGCCTTCGACCGCACCGCCGCCACCCGCTTCCCCGTAGCCGTCGACGCGGCCCTGCGCGAAGCCGGCTGGCAGCCCGGCCGCTGGGACATCAAAGCCGCCGAGAACTGGGCCGACGCCCTACGCGCCCACGTCTCCCCCGCCGGCCACCGGCACACGGTCTTCCCCGCCGCCGTCGAAGCCTGGGCCGAATTCGGCGGACTGCGCGTCGCCGCCCCCGGCGCGGGCCGCCACATCGCCCCCACGCCCTTCCACATCGACCCCCTGCACGGCCTCCACCTCGCCCGCACCGTCGCCGACCTCGGCCGCGCACTCGGCACCGAGGTCTGCCCCCTCGGCCAGGAAGCCGACAACCAGGCCCTGCTCACCATCGACACCCACGGCCGCGTCTACAGCCTCGACCACACCGGCGACTGGTACCTCGGCCCCGACATCGACCACGCCATCGGCACCCTGGTCACCGGAACCCGCCCCGCACGACTGTCCGCCGGACGCCGCTGACCCCCGCGCTCCGTCCGGAGCGCCGGACACCCCGAACGTCAGGCCGCCCGCACCCGATCCGGAATCACCGCGGACACCCGGAAACCACCCGCCTCCGTCGGCCCCGAAACGAACACCCCACCCAGCGCGGACACCCGCTCCCGCATCCCCACCAGACCATTGCCACCACTCGGCAACCCCGCGTCCGCACCACCGTCCGACGGGCCGTTCTCCACCTGCAACGCCACCTCACCCTCCCGATGCGCCAACCGCACCTGCGCCTTCGCGCCCGGGGCGTGCTTGTGGACATTCGTCAGGGCCTCCTGCACCACGCGGTACGCCGTACGCTCCACCCGCCGCCCGTACGCCCGCTCCTCGCCCTCCACCGACAGCTCCACGGCCATCCCCGCCGCCCGCGACTGCCCCACCAGATCCGCCAGACCGTCCAGACACGGACCGTCACCGACCGGGCCCCCGTCGTCGTCATGACCGTCGTCGTCATGACCACCCGTGGCACCCGCCGACACCCGCGCCGACGCCACCGCCGCCACCGCCGCCAACCGCTGCGTCTGCGCCGCCGCCGGCTTCTCCGCCACCACCCCGTCCGACGACGTCCGCAGCACACCGAGCATCTCGCGCAACTCCGTCAGCGCCTGCCGGCCCATGTCACCGACCAGACCCGCGTTCTTCGACGCCTTCTCCGGATCCTTCAACGCCACCGCCTGCAACGCCGCCGCGTGCACCACCATCAACGACACCCGGTGCGCCACCACGTCGTGCATCTCGCGCGCGATCCGGGTGCGCTCCTCATTACGGGCCCACACCGCCCGCTCCTCCGCCCGGTCCGCCAGCAACGACAGCTCCCGCTCCAGCCCGTCCGCCCGCTCCCGCAGACTGTCGACCAGCCGACGCCGCGCACCCACGTACAACCCCAGCAGCACGGGCGGAGCCGTCAGCCCCAGCGCCATCGCCACCGTGAACGCCACGACCACCCAGAAGCCCGGCTGATAACCGTCCTGGGCCATGTCCTGCTCGAACCGCACGAACGTCACGATCAGCGTCCCCACCAGCGACGCCCCGGCCAGCACGGCCGTGATCCGACGCGGCACCTCGGACGCGGCCAGCGTGTACAGGCCGACGATGCTCAGCAGAAAACCCATCTCCGCCGGCGTGATCGCGATCGACAGCAGCACCACGGCGACCGGCCACCGCCGCCGCAGCAGCAACGACGCACCGACCGGCACCCCGACCACCGCCCCGAGCGCCCCCGGCAACCCGTGCTCGTCGGCGAACTGGACCCCCTCCAGCACACACTCCAGCACCGACACCAAAGCCAGTGCGACATCCAGCGCCATGCCCCGCCGTCGGGCCCACCACCAAGGCCCCGAGGGCGCGCCCCGCGCGCCCGCTTCCGCGATTGCCCCCGTTGTGGTCATACCTCCCAGACTAAGGGCGGCGGCCACCGGTTTTCCGGTGCGCGCGGCAGCACGGAGGGTGTGCGAACAAGGACGAATAGCGAGCTTTTCCATCGAACTGTTGAATCAGCCAGATTTTCGGCACATGTGCACGCACGTACGACGAGGCTTCGGTGCATGGTCCAAGCCAAAACAGACATGAAGGCCCGCGCACGGGAGCTGCGGCGGGCGGGGAAGACGTACGACGAGATCGTGGCGGAGCTCGGCGTGTCGAAGAGTTCGGTGTCGCTGTGGGTGCGGGATCTTCCGAGGCCGGAACGGAAGGTGGCAGAGCACTGCCGCATGATGGCCGAGGCCCGCTGGGGGCCACTCCGCAAGGCGCGGGATCTGGAGCGCCAGCAGACCAAGGACACCGCAGCTCGCGAAATAGGTGACGTCACGGACCGCGACCTGTTCATCGCAGGTGTCGCGCTCTACTGGGCCGAGGGCTCCAAGAGCAAGCCTTACCGGCAGAGCGAGCGCGCCAACTTCGTCAACAGTGACCCGGACGTGATCAGCCTTTACTTGGCCTGGCTTCGCCTTCTCGACATCGATCAGAGCCGTCTGCGGTTTCACCTCATGGTCCACGAGTCCGCCGACGTGGCCGAGGCGGAACGCTTCTGGGTCGAGCACGTCGGCGCCGATGTCGGCGCCTTCTGCAAGACGAGCCTCAAGAAACACAACCCCAAGACCGTCCGCAAGAACGTCGGAGAGGGCTATCGCGGGTGCCTAGCGGTGCGCGTTCTCGACGGAGCTGACCTATACCGTCGCATCGAAGGCTGGTGGTACGGCATAGTGTTGGGGTCGCGGTCGACAGCCTGACGTAATGTCCGGTTTAGGCCGATACCATCCCCCGTGGTGTAATTGGCAGCACTGTGGCTTTTGGTGCCATCTGTCCGGGTTCAAGTCCTGGCGGGGGAGCTGAATGTTCGAATATCGGGTCCTGACCTCCAGGTCAGGACCCGCCCGCGTTTCGGCCGACATACGCACCGGTATCCTTCGGGTGTCCACCACTCGAAGCCGAAGGGCACACCCGTGAGCGCCAACCGCCCGGCAGCCGTCGTCGTCCTCGCAGCGGGTGAGGGCACCCGCATGAAGTCGGCGACCCCCAAGGTCCTGCACGCCATCTGCGGCCGCTCCCTCGTCGGGCACGTCGTCGCCGCCTCCCGTGAGCTGGACCCCGAGCACCTCGTGGTGATCGTCGGGCACGCCCGCGAGCAGGTGAGCGCGCATCTGGCGGAGATCGACCCGGCCACCCGCACCGCCGTCCAGTACGAGCAGAACGGCACCGGCCACGCCGTGCGGATGGGCCTGGAGTCGCTGAGCGACAGCGGGATCGCCCTCGACGGCACCGTCGTCGTGGTCTGCGGCGACACCCCCCTGCTGACCGGCGCCACGCTCAAGGCCCTCAGCGACACCCACGCCGCCGACGGCAACGCCGTCACCGTGCTGACCGCCGAGGTCCCCGACTCCACCGGCTACGGCCGCATCGTGCGCGACGACAGCGGCGCCGTGACCGCGATCGTCGAGCACAAGGACGCCACCGACGCGCAGCGCGCCATCCGTGAGATCAACTCCGGGGTCTTCGCGTTCGACGCCCAGCTGCTGACCGACGCGCTCGGCAAGGTCCGTACGGACAACAGCCAGGGTGAGGAGTACCTCACCGATGTGCTGGGCATCCTGCGCGAGGCCGGCCATCGGGTGGGGGCGGCTGTCGCGGGCGACCACCGGGAGATCCTGGGGATCAACAACCGCGTCCAGCTCGCCGAGGCCCGCAAGCTGCTCAACGAGCGGCTGCTGCACGACGCCATGATGAGCGGTGTGACGGTCGTCGACCCCGCCACGACCTGGGTGGACGTCACGGTCACCTTCGAGCCGGACGCGCTCGTCCAGCCCGGTACGCAGCTGCTGGGGGCGACGCACGTCGCCACGGGCGCCGAGGTCGGCCCGAACAGCCGCCTGAAGGACACCTCCGTCGGCGCGGGCGCCGTGGTGGACAACACCGTCGCCGACAGCGCGCTGATCGGCGAGGGGGCCACCGTCGGTCCGTACGCGTATCTGCGGCCGGGTACGAAGCTCGGCCGTAAGTCGAAGGCCGGGGCGTACGTCGAGATGAAGAACGCCGACATCGGCGAGGGCACCAAGGTGCCGCATCTCTCCTACGTCGGGGATGCGACCATCGGTGAGTACACCAACATCGGCGCGGCGAGCGTCTTCGTGAACTACGACGGTGTGAACAAGCACCACACGACGATCGGTTCGCACTGCCGGACCGGTTCGGACAACATGTTTGTGGCTCCTGTCACGGTCGGGGACGGCGCGTACACCGCCGCCGGCTCCGTCATCACCAAGGATGTGCCCCCGGGTTCGCTGGCTGTCGCCCGTGGTCAGCAGCGGAATATCGAGGGTTGGGTCGCCCGTAAGCGTCCCGGAAGCGCGGCCGCACAGGCCGCTTCCACCGCTCGCCCGGAGCCCGACGGCGAGCAGTGATCGTGACACGGGCACGCCGTGCGGGGCGTACCGTGATAAGCGCACACAAATGGACATCCAAGGAGACTGTGCTGTGAGCGGGATCAAGACGACCGGCGAGAAGAAGCTGATGCTCTTCTCCGGCCGCGCCCACCCCGAGCTTGCCGAGGAGGTCGCGCACCAGCTGGGTGTCGACCTGGTCCCGACCAAGGCATTCGACTTCGCCAACGGTGAGATCTACGTCCGCTTCCAGGAGTCGGCGCGTGGCGGCGACTGCTTCCTGATGCAGAGCCACACGGCTCCCATCAACAAGTGGATCATGGAGCAGCTCATCATGATCGATGCTCTGAAGCGGGCCTCCGCCCGGAGCATCACCGTGATCATCCCGTCCTACGGCTATGCCCGTCAGGACAAGAAGCACCGTGGTCGTGAGCCGATCTCGGCCCGTCTGATCGCGGATCTGCTGAAGACCGCGGGTGCCGACCGGATCCTCACGGTCGATCTGCACACCGACCAGATCCAGGGCTTCTTCGACGGCCCGGTGGACCACCTCTCCGCGCTGCCGGTGCTCGCCGACTACGTGGGTGCGAAGGTCGACCGTTCCAAGCTCACGGTCGTCTCGCCGGACGCCGGCCGGGTGCGGGTCGCCGACCGCTGGTGCGACCGTCTGGACGCGCCGCTGGCGATCGTGCACAAGCGTCGTGACAAGGACGTCGCCAACCAGGTCACCGTGCACGAGGTCGTCGGTGATGTGAAGGGCCGCATCTGTGTCCTGGTCGACGACATGATCGACACCGGTGGCACGATCTGCGCCGCGGCGGACGCGCTGTTCGCCAACGGCGCGGAGGACGTCATCGTGACGGCCACGCACGGCATTCTGTCCGGTCCCGCCGCGGACCGTCTGAAGAACTCCAAGGTGAGCGAGTTCGTCTTCACGAACACGCTGCCCGACCCGAGCGACCTGGAGCTCGACAAGATCACGGTGCTGTCGATGGCGCCGACGATCGCCCGCGCGGTGCGTGAGGTCTTCGAGGACGGTTCGGTCACGAGCCTCTTCGACGAGCAGGCGTAACTGCCTTTCGGTCTGATCGATTTCAGTGCGGCCTTCCCGCCGGGTAGACTCATCGAGTTGCTCGGCGAGGGAGGCCGCACTGCTGTTCGCAGTGTGCGGCGGTCCGTTATCGACGCGCTCTTCGTAGCAAGGTCTGTCGTGGGCCGGGTAACGGCCGTCAGATCCGATTGCTTACGAGGAGTGCCCCGTGTCCGAGGTCAAGATCCCCGCACAGATCCGCCGCGAGTTCGGCAAGGGCTTCGCCCGCCGCGCCCGTGCCGCCGCCCAGGTTCCCGCCGTCGTCTACGGCCACGGTGGCGACCCGGTCCACGTGACCCTGCCGGGCCACGAGCTCATGATGGCGCTCAAGACCCCGAACGCCCTGCTCGCCCTGGACATCGAGGGCCGCACCGAGCTGGTCATCCCCAAGGCCGTCCAGCGTGACGCGCTCAAGGGCTTCCTGGTCCACGTCGACCTGCTCGTCGTCTCCAAGGGCGAGAAGGTCACCGTCGAGGTCCCGGTCCACACCGAGGGCGAGCTGGCCCCGGGCGGCAACCTGCTCGAGCACATCCTGAACACCCTGACGGTCGAGGCCGAGGCCACCCACCTCCCCGAGTCCGTCACCGCCAACATCGCGGGCCTCACCGCCGGTGACTCCGTCCTCGCCAAGGACATCGTCCTGCCGGCCGGCACCACCCTGGCCGTCGACGGTGACATCGTCGTCCTGCAGGTCATGGCCGCCCAGGGCGAGGCCCCGGCCGAGGCCGAGAGCACCGAGGCCTGATCCTCGCCTGCTCAGGTATTTCTTTGCCGCCGCCGCCCCGCTCCGCACGGAGCGGGGCGGCGGTTGGCTATAAGGAGGTATGCGGATGACGGACGACACGAGTCCCTGGCTCGTCGTGGGCCTGGGCAACCCCGGCCCCGAGTACGCGGCGAACCGGCACAACGTGGGCTTCATGGTCGCGGACCTGCTCGCGGAGCGCATGCGGGCGAAGTTCAAGGCGCACAAGTCGCGGGCGCAGGTCGTCGAGGGCCGGCTCGGTGCGCCGGGTCCGGCCGGTCGGCGGGTGGTCATCGCCAAGCCGATGTCGTTCATGAATCTGTCGGGTGGTCCGACGGCCGCGCTGCGGGACTTCTACAAGGTGCCGGTGGAGCGGATCGTCGCCGTCCATGACGAGCTGGACATCGATTACGGGCAGCTGCGGCTGAAGCTGGGCGGTGGCGACAACGGCCACAACGGTCTGAAGTCGATCACCAAGGCGCTGGGTCCGGACTACTGCCGGGTGCGGTTCGGGATCGGCCGGCCGCCGGGTCGTATGCAGGTCGCCGACTTCGTGCTCAAGGACTTCTCGTCCACCGAGCGCAAGGAGCTGGACTTCGAGGTGGACCGGGCGGCGGACGCGGTCGAGACGCTGATCGTGGACGGCCTGGAGCGGGCGCAGGGCACGTACAACTCGTAGCGGTAACCCTTTGTCCGCAAGCGCCGGACGGGCTGCTGTGCAGCCCGTCCGGCGCTTGCGGACGTTCCGGGCGTCAGCCGGTGTTGCGCAGGCCCGCCGCCACACCGTTCACGGTGAGCAGCAGCGCTCGCGACAGCAGCGGGTCCGCCGCCTCGCCCCGTTCCGCGGCGAGTCGCTGCCGGTGCAGCAGGGTGACCTGGAGGTAGGAGATCGGGTCCAGGTACGCGTCCCGGATGTGGAACGTCTGGCGCAGTACGGGGCTGGCGTCGAGGAGTCCGGCTTCGCCGGTGATGCGCAGGACTTCCTGCACGGTCAGCTCGTGCTCCGCGCGGATCGTGTCGAAGACGTGCTTGAGGTCGTCGGGGACGAGGGTGTCGACGTAGTGCTGGGCGATGCGCAGGTCGGTCTTGGCGAGGGTCATCTCGACGTTGGAGAGGAAGTTCTGGAAGAAGTGCCAGTGTTCGTGCATTTCGTCCAGGACGGTGTCGAGTCCCGCTTCGCGGGCGGCCTTGAGGCCTGAGCCGACGCCGAACCAGCCGGGGACGATCTGGCGGGACTGGGTCCAGCCGAAGACCCAGGGGATGGCGCGCAGTCCGTCGAGTCCGGCGCCGGTGTCGGGGCGGCGGGAGGGGCGGGAGCCGAGGTGGAGTTCGGCGAGCTGGTCGACGGGGGTGGAGGCGAAGAAGTAGGCGGGGAGGTCGGGGTCCTCGACGAGACGGCGGTAGGCGTTGTGGGCGGCGTCGGAGACGGTGTCCATGGCGGCGTCCCAGCGGGCGAGGGCCTCGTCGGACTGCCGGGGGGCGGTGTGGAGGGCGGAGGCCTGGAGGGTGGCGGCGACCGTCAGTTCCAGGTTCTCGCGGGCGAGGGCGGGGATGAGGTACTTGTCGGAGATGACCTCGCCCTGTTCGGTGACCTTGATCTCGCCGTCGAGGGTGCCCCAGGGCTGGGCGAGGATCGCGTCGTGGGTGGGGCCGCCGCCGCGGCCGACGGTGCCGCCGCGGCCGTGGAAGAGGCGCAGTCGTACGCCGTAGCGGTGGGCGACGTCGCGGAGGCGGCGCTGGGCGCGGTGGATTTCCCACTGGCTGGTGGTGATGCCGCCGAACTTGGAGGAGTCGGAGTAGCCGAGCATGACCTCCTGGACGTCGCCGCGGAGGGCGACGAGGCGCCGGTAGGAGGGGTCGGCCAGCATCTCGTCGAGGATGCGGTCGGCTTCCTTGAGCTCGTCGGTGGTTTCCAGCAGCGGCACGATGCCGATCTTGGCCCAGCCGGCGTGGAGGTCGATGAGTCCGGCCTCGCGGGCGAGGACGGCGGCGGCGAAGACGTCGTCGGCGCCCTGGCACATGGAGATGATGTAGGACTCGACGACCTCGGGTCCGAAGCGGGCGAGGGCCTCGCGGATGGTGTGGAAGACGCCGAGGGTCTTCTCGCCGCCGGCGTCGAGGGGGGCGGGCTGGGGGGCCAGGGGGCGGCGGGAGCGCAGTTCCTTGGCGAGGAGCTTGCGGCGGTAGTCGCGGGGCATGTCGGCGTAGCGCCAGGATTCCTCGCCGAGTCGGTCGAAGAGCTGACCGAGGGCGTGGTGGTGGGCGTCGGCGTGTTCGCGGACGTCCATGGTGGCGAGGTGGAGGCCGAAGGCGGCGAGGGTGCGGATGGCGCGCTCGAGGCGGCCGTCGGCGATGAGGCGGCCGCGGTGGGCTCGCAGGGAGTCCTGGATCAGCTGGAGGTCGGCGAGGAGTTCGGCGGTGCCGAGGTAGTCGCGGCCGTCCTGGTGGGGGGTGTCGCGGGCGAGGCGCTCGCGGGTGTTGACGAGCTTCTGGCGGATGCAGGTGGCCTTGAGCCGGTAGGGCTCTTCGGCGTTGAGCCGCTTGTAGCGGGGGCTGATCTCGGGGAGGAGTTCGAGGTCGCGCTGGAGCGAGGCGAGCAGTTCCTCGGTGGCGCCGCTGTTGCGGATGGAGTTGGAGAGGGCGCCGCGGAGGACGTCGACGAGTTCGAGGGCGTCGGTGATGCCGTGTTCGTGCTGGAGGATCAGCACGTCCCAGGTGACCTGGGGGGTGACGTTGGGGTTGCCGTCGCGGTCGCCGCCAATCCAGGTGCCGAAGGTCAGCGGGCGGGTGGTGGCGGGCAGGGTGACGCCGACGCGCTCGAGTTCGGCGGCGAGGTCTTCGAGGACGTCGCCGACGGCTCGGGCGTGGAGCTCGTCGAGGTAGTAGATGGCGTTGCGGGCCTCGTCGGTGGGCTCGGGGCGGACGACGCGCAGTTCGTCGGTCTGCCAGAGCAGGTCGATGTTCTCGGCGAGGCGGAGGTCGGTGCGGCGCTCGTCGCCGGTGCCGGTGCCGAGGGTGTCGAGGAGTTCGGCGATGCGGCGGAGCTTGTTGAGGACGCTGCGCCGGGCGGCTTCGGTGGGGTGTGCGGTGAAGACGGGACGTACGCCGAGGTGCTCGACGGTCTGCTGGAGGTGGTCGGCGTCGGCGTCCTTGAGCTGGTCGGCGGTGCGGGCGAGGATGGAGCCCTCGGCGTCGCGCTTGGCGCGCAGCTCGCGGCCGCGGTGCACTTGTTCGGTGACGTTGGCCAGGTGGAAGTAGGTGGAGAAGGCCCGGACGAGCTTGGCGGCGGTGTTCAGGTCGGTTTCGCCGAGGAGCCGGGCCGCCGCGTCGCCGTCGCTGCGGGTGAGGGCGCGGACGCGTTCGACGAGGTCGAGGAGTTCTTCGCCCTCCTGGCGGACGAGGGTCTCGCCGAGGAGGTCACCGAGGCGGCGGATGTCGGCGCGCAGGGCGGCGCTGCGCTGTGCTTCGCCGTCGCTCTCCCGGTTGTCGGCGGGGACGAGGGGGGTGTGGTCGGCACTGCTCACAGGTGCGGCTCCTTGCAGATTTCTGAGCACGTCTGGAGGGGTTGCGGACCGCGCTGTCCGACGGTCCCCAGCATAGGTCTCCGCTCGACGCGCGGTTGTCCACAGCCCTCGTGTTCGGGGTGCCGGTCCTGCCATACTTACGTAGCCGTAGGTTACGGAACCGTAGCCTTGCCCCGAGCCCCCTGAGGGAACCCAATGACTGCAAGCCCCGACGTGATCGAAGACGCGCCGATGGCCCAGGAAACTTCGCTCCCCTCCGCCACGCTGGGTGGCGACAGCAAGCGTTCGGTCGAGCAGCTCGCGCTGCTGCTGTTCATCACCGTCCCATTTGTCGCACTGGTCGCCGCGGTCCCACTGGCCTGGGGGTGGGGGGTGAGCTGGCTGGATCTGGGGCTGATGGTGGCGATGTACTACATCGGCTGCCACGGCATCACGATCGGCTTCCACCGCTATTTCACGCACGGTGCGTTCAAGGCCAAGCGGCCGTTGCGGATCGCGTTGGCGATCATGGGGTCATTGGCGGTCGAGGGGCCGCTGGTGCGCTGGGTCGCGGATCATCGCAAGCACCACCGGTTCTCGGACGCGGAGGGTGATCCGCACTCGCCGTGGCGGTTCGGTGAGAGCGTGCCGGCGCTGATGAAGGGCCTGTGGTGGGCGCACATCGGCTGGATGTTCAACGAGGAGCAGACGTCGCAGCAGAAGTACGCCCCGGATCTGATCAAGGACCCGGCGCTGCGGCAGGTGTCCCGGCAGTTCGTGCTGTGGACGGTGGTGTCGCTGATGATCCCGCCGGTGGTGGGCGGTCTGGCGACGTGGTCGTGGCAGGGCGCGGTGACGGCGTTCTTCTGGGGTTCGCTGGTACGGGTGGCGCTGTTGCACCATGTGACCTGGTCGATCAATTCGATCTGTCACGCGGTGGGCAAGCGTCCGTTCAAGTCGCGTGACCGGTCGGGCAATGTGTGGTGGCTGGCGGTGCTCTCCTGCGGGGAGTCGTGGCACAACCTGCACCATGCTGACCCGACGGCGGCGCGGCACGGTGTGCTGAAGGGGCAGCTGGATTCCAGTGCCCGGATCATCCGCTGGTTCGAGAAGGCGGGCTGGGCGTATGACGTGCGGTGGCCCGATGCCGGCCGCGTCGAATCCCGACGGAAGGAAGATGCCGGACACGCGGCATGATTGACGGCGTGGCGATCGATAGCAACACCAGTAACAAGGACCGGACCCCGGCTTCGGGGGGCCGTCGCTCCCGCCGGGTGCGGATGACCGGCGCGGAGCGCCGTGAGCAGCTGCTGGACATCGGTCGCACACTCTTCGCCGAGAAGGGGTTCGAGGGCACGTCGGTGGAGGAGATCGCGGCGAAGGCCGGGGTCTCCAAGCCGGTGGTGTACGAGCACTTCGGCGGCAAGGAGGGGCTGTACGCGGTGGTCGTGGACCGTGAGATGCGGCAGCTGCTGGATCTGGTGACGGGGGCGCTGACGGCGGGGCATCCGCGGGAGCTGCTGGAGCAGGCGGCGTTCGCCCTGCTGGACTACATCGACACGTATACGGACGGCTTCCGCATTCTGGTGCGGGATTCGCCGGTGGCGCAGTCGACGGGCACGTTCGCGTCGTTGATCAGCGATATCGCGACCCAGGTCGAGGACATTCTGGGGCTGGAGTTCAAGGCCCGGGGCTTCGATCCGAAGCTGGCTCCGTTGTACGCGCAGGCGCTGGTCGGCATGGTGGCGCTGACGGGCCAGTGGTGGCTGGACGTCCGTAAGCCGAAGAAGGCCGAGGTGGCGGCCCATCTGGTGAATCTGGCCTGGCACGGGCTGGACGGTCTGGAGCCGAAGCCCCGGCTGATCGGGCACCGCCGGTCCTGACGGCGCGCTTCCGGCGGCGCCGGTTCGGGCTTCGCGGGGTTCGAGGAATTCGAGCCGGTTTCCTCGCTGCCGGGCGGCGCCGCGAGCTGGACGTGGTCGAGTGCGACGATCATGTCACTCCCCTTTCCGGGCCACCGTGAAGATCCGCCGGAAGGGGAAGACGGTGCCGTGCGGGCCCGATGGGTAGGCCTCGCGGAGCAGGCTGCGGTACGTGGCGAGGAATTCCTCCGTGGCCGCCGGGTCGCCGTCCAGGGCGGTCAGGACCGGGCGCAGGCCGGTGCCCTTGACCCAGTCGAGAACGGGGTCCTCGCCGGTGAGCAGGTGCAGATACGTGGTTTCCCAGGCGTCCACCTCATAGCCGGGTCCGGTCAGTCGCTCCAGGTAGTCGGCGGGTTCGAGGACGGCGACGCGGCGGCGGCCGGCCTCTCCCAGCCGGGTGCTCCAGCGCTTGCTGCCGCACAGCTCGCGCAGGATGGCGTGGCTGGGGGCGTCGGCGTTGCCGGGGACCTGGAAGGCGAAGGTGCCGCCGGGAGCCAGTGCGTCGGTCCAGGTGCGGAAGGACGCGGCGTGGCCGGGCACCCACTGGAGGGCCGCGTTGGAGACGATCAGGTCGTAACGCTCGTCGGGCACCCAGTGGTCGAGGTCAGCGTGGCGGAAGTCGAGCAGACCGCCGTGCGGGGTGCGGCCCGCGTAGGCCTGGGCGTCGGCGAGCATCGGGGCGGAGTTGTCGAAGCCGGTGATGTGGGCGGTCGGCCAGCGGTCGGCGAGGATCGTGGTGACGTTGCCGGGGCCGCAGCCGAGGTCGGCGATCCGCGGAAAGCGGGCCGAGGGTTCGGCGATCCGGGCGAGCAGGTCCTGGAAGGGGCGGGTCCGGTGGTCGGCGTGGCGGAGGTACTGCCGCGGGTCCCAGGTGGGTGCGCTGTGCATGGGGGCCTCCCTGCGGGGGTGGACAAGCCGGGGCGACCGGGGCGTGGCGGCGCTCCCGGTGACCTGTCCTCCAGCATTCCCCCCGTTGTATCTTGACGTCAAGAGACTTCATGTCGACAGACCCTCTACACTGATCGTCATGGAGGACGAGGTCGATCGGCTGGTCGCAGCATGGCGCCGGGAGCGCCCGGACCTCGACGTGGAACCGCTCGAGGTGCTCAGCCGTGTCAGCAGGCTGGCCCGCCACCTCGACCGGGCCCGGCGGATCGCCTTCGCCGAGCACCAGCTCGAGCCGTGGGAGTTCGACGTCCTCACCTCACTGCGCCGCGCGGGACCGCCGTATCAGCTCTCGCCCGGCCAGCTGCTGACCCAGACCCTGGTCACCTCGGGCACCATGACCAACCGCATCGACCGGCTCACCAAGAAGAGCCTCGTCGAGCGGCTCCCGGACCCCAGCGACCGGCGCGGCGTGCTGGTGCGGCTGACCGCCGAGGGCCGGGACCGCGCCGACCAGGCGCTCGCCGGCCTGCTCGCCCAGGAACGGGCGATCCTCGCCGAGCTGTCCCACGCCCAGCGCCTGGAACTGGCCGGTCTGCTACGCCAGTTGACCGCCCCGTTCGACAACATCCCCGGCTAGGTCCACCGGGCCCACCCCGGCCCGCCGGGCCAGCGCCACCGCGGCCAGCGTGGAGTGCACCCCGAGCTTGCCCAGCACGTTCTGCATATGGGTGCGGACCGTGTGCGGGGAGAGATAGAGCCGCTCGGCGACCGCCTTGCGGCCCAGCCCGGCCACCATGCAGCGCAGCACCTCGCGCTCGCGCGGGGTCAGCGACTCGACCAGCCGCTCGCTCTCCGTGCGGTGCTTGCGCGCGGCGGTCAGCTCCCGCAGCACACCGGTCAGCAGGGCGGGCGGCAGATGGGTCTCATCCCGCAGCACCCCCCGTATGACGGACAACAGCCGCGACAACGAGCAGTCCTTGGCGACCCAGCCGCTGGCCCCGGCTTGCAGTGCGGCGGCGGCCCGCCGGGGGTCGTCGCGCTCGGCGAGCACCACCGTCCGTACCGCCGGCTGCCCTGACCGGACCCCCGCCACCAGGGAAATCCCGTCCACCACGCCCTCACCCGGCCCGCCGCCCTCCTGCCCCGGTCCCCGGAGCTGTCCCGGTACCTGCGCGACGTCCGTCGCCGCCGCGCCCAGGTCGGCGTCGATCAGCAGCACGTCGAAGCGCCGCCCCTCGCCCGCCGCGCGCTCCAGGGCGCGCAGCGCCGCCGGCCCGCTGCCGGCCGCCGAGACGTCCACGTCCTGCTCGGCCGCGAGGGCGGCGGCGAGCGACTCGGCGAAGATGCGGTGGTCGTCGACCACCAGAACCCGAATACGTGCCACAGCCACCCCCATATCCCGGGAGGCGGGCAGTGCGGGCACGGCGCCCGGAACGGGGTCGCCACACGCGCACGGCCGCCGCCGTGCCCCTGACATCTACCCCACCCCGGGCGTCGTACCTGCCTGTCTCGCCCCCTGATCAGCGTCGGCCCCCACCGAACGCTGTGCATCAGCGTACGGCGGGGGTACGACATCGGAAGCCGATTGACAAAACTGCTTGGCCCGGCTGTTTATCGTGAGCTTTATGTTCAGTATTGGGGCGGTGAACGACGAGGAACGACGCGATGTGGTCCATGCGCGTCCGTGGTACCGCGACTCCCAACTCACCGCCAGGCCAAGGGGAATGGTCGGCCGACCCGAAGGGTCTTCGGCCGCGGGCTTCGTTGCCGCCTGCGGCGGCGAGCGCCCTGCGGGCGCGTCCTCAAACGCCGGACACGCCCTAAGTCGCTTCGGCCGTCCGGCCGTTGACGCTTCACAGCACCCTGCGGGCGCCCCCCGCCGGTCGCACCGGGAAGATGCGCGGCGGGCGGTGCCCGGCCGCCGTAAAAGCTCCGGTGACGGCCTCGGTGACCGCGTCGGCCCCCGCCGCCTCGGCCAGGACGACCGCCGAACCGCCGAAGCCGCCGCCGGTCATCCGCGCCCCGAGCGCGCCCGCGCCGTTCGCGGCCGCGACGGCCAGGTCCAGCTCGGCGCAGGAGACGGCGACGTCGTCGCGGAGCGAGGCGTGCCCGGCGGTGAGGACCGGGCCGATCGCACGGAGGTCGCCCGCCGCGAGCAGGCCCGCGACGCGGGCCACCCGGTCGTTCTCCGTGACCACATGCCGCACGAGAGCCCGCACGACCGGCTCCCCCGCCAACGCCTCCAGGGCGTCGGCGAGTTGCCCGTACGCGACATCGCGCAGTGAGGGCACGCCGAGTGCCCGCGCGCCCTGCTCGCAGCCCGCGCGCCGCCGCGCGTACGCCCCGTCGCCCAGGTCGTGCCGGACCCGGGTGTCCACGACCAGCAGTCGCAGTCCCTCGGCGTCGGGCGCGAAGGGCACATGGCGGTGGGAGAGGTCGCGGGTGTCGAGGTGCAGCGCGTGGCCCTCGGTGCAGCAGGCCGCCGCGGTCTGGTCCATGATTCCGCAGGGGACACCGACGAAGGCGTTCTCGGCGTGCTGGGCCAGGCGCGCCAGCCGGTCGGGCGGCAGGCCGAGGGCGTGAAGTTCCGTCAGGGCGAGGGCGGTTGCGACCTCCAGGGCGGCGGAGGAGGACAGTCCCGAGCCGACCGGCACGTCGGACTCCATGTGCAGGTCCGCTCCCCCGGCGGTGTGCCCCGCCTCGCGCAGCGCCCAGGCGACCCCCGCCGGGTACGCGGCCCATCCGCGCACCGCGCCCGGGGCGAGGTCCGCCGTCCGCAGTTCGACGACGCCTCCCGGTGCGGCGGCGGAGTGCAGCCGCAGCCGGCCGTCGCCGCGGGGTGAGGCGGCGGCCCAGGTGCGGTGGGGCAGGGCGAGGGGCATGACCAGGCCGTCGTTGAAGTCGGTGTACTCGCCGATGAGGTTGACCCGGCCGGGCGCCGCCCATACCCCGGCGGGCGGTGCGCCGTACACCTCGCGGAAGGCCGCGGCGGCCCGCTCGGCGCTCACGCGCCGTCCGCGCGCCGGGCGAACTCCCAGGCGTCCGCGACGATGTGGGCCAGGTCGGTGCGGGTGGGGCGCCAGCCGAGGAGGTCGCGGGCGCGCGCGGCGGAGGCGACGAGCACGGCCGGGTCGCCCGCGCGGCGGGCGGCCACGACGTGCGGGACGGGGTGGCCGGTGACCTTGCGGACGGTGTCGATGACCTCGTGGACGGAGAAGCCGTTGCCGTTGCCGAGGTTGCAGATGAGGTGCTCGCCGGGGCGGGCGGCGTCCAGGGCGAGCAGATGGGCCTCGGCGAGGTCGGCGACGTGGAGGTAGTCGCGGACGCAGGTGCCGTCGGGGGTGGGGTAGTCGTCGCCGTAGACGGAGATCGTCTCGCGTTCGCCCCGGGCGACCTGGAGGACGAGCGGGATGAGGTGGGACTCGGGGGTGTGCCGCTCGCCGTGGCGCCCGTGGGCCCCGGCGACGTTGAAGTACCGCAGGGAGACGGCGGCCAGACCATGGGCGGCGCACTCGCCGGTGATCATGTGGTCGACGGCGAGTTTGGTGGCGCCGTAGGGGTTGGTGGGGGCGGTGGGGGCGTCTTCGGTGATGGGGACGGTGGCGGGCTCGCCGTAGGTGGCGGCGGTGGAGGAGAAGACGAGGGTGCGGACGCCGGCGTCGCGCATGGCGGCGAGCAGCTCGACGGTGCCGCCGACGTTGTTGCGCCAGTAGGCGTCGGGGCGGGCGACGGACTCGCCGACCTGCGAGAAGGCGGCGAAGTGCAGGACGGCGTCGTAGGAGCCGTCGAGCCAGCGGGCGGCGTCCTGGACGCGGCCCTCGATGAAGCGCGCCCCGTCGGGCACGCCGTCGCGGTGGCCGGTGGACAGGTCGTCGAGGACGGTCACGGCGTGCCCGGCGGCCAGCAGATGGGCCGCGACGACGCTCCCGATGTAGCCGGCGCCGCCCGTGACCAAATACTCGCTCATTCGCTCGCTACCTCTCGCAGTCGCTCGGCCGCGGACTCGGGCGGCACATCGTTGATGAACACGTTCATGCCGGATTCGGAACCGGCGAGGAACTTGAGCTTGCCGGGAGTGCGGCGGTTGGTGAAAAGCTCGACGTGGAGCCCGAATTCATTCCTGTGCGGGTGGTGGACGGGCGCCTGGTGCCAGGCGGAGATGTACGGGGTGGGCCCGGGGCTCTGCCGCCCGTCGAAGATCCGGTCGAAGCGCCGCAGGAGTTCCAGGTAGATCCGGGGGAACTCCGCGCGGGCCGCGTCGTCGAGGTCGGGCAGGCCCGGGACACGGCGGCGGGGGTAGAGGTGGACCTCGTACGGCCAGTGGGCGGCGTAGGGCACGAAGGCCGTCCAGTGCCGGCCGTCGAGGACGAGGCGCCGCCCGTCGGCCCGCTCGGCGGCCAGGGTGTCGTCGAAGACGTTGCGCCCGGTGGTCCTCCGGTGGGCGACGGCCGTGGCGAGCATGCGCTCGGTGCGCGGGGTGACGAAGGGGTAGGCGTAGATCTGGCCGTGCGGGTGGCCGAGGGTGACGCCGATCTCCCGGCCGCGGTTCTCGAAGCAGAAGACCTGCTCGACGCCGGGGTGGGTGGCGAGTTCGGCGCTGCGGTCGGTCCAGGCGTCGAGGACGAGGGCGGTGCGTTCCTCGTCGAGGTCGGCGAAGGAGGCGTCGTGGTCGTCGGTGAAGCAGACGACCTCGCAGCGGCCGGCGTCCCCGGCGAGGGCGGGGAAGCGGTTCTCGAAGACGGCGACGTCGTAGTCGGCGGAGGGGATCTCGGTATGCCGCCCTTCGCGGGAGGGGCACAGGGGGCACTGGCCGGGGGGTGGGTGGTACGTACGGGTCTGGCGGTGGGAGGCAATGGCGACGCTGTCACCGAGCAGCGGGTCGCGGCGGATATCGGTGGTGCCGCGATCGGCCGGGTCGAGCGGCCGCGGGTCGACCGCGTCGCGTACGGCGTCGTCGCGGGAGTCGTAGTAGAGGAGCTCACGGCCGTCCGCGAGCCGGGTCGCCGTCTTCTTCATGAACAGCTCCCTGGGTTCACCAAACCAACAGGACTGAACACAACGAATCACGACCGAACGCCGGGGGTCAATGAGGAGTCGGTTCTGCGGGCCGTCTTGCCGCCTGCGGCGGCGAGCGCCCTACGGGCGCGTCCTCAAACGCCGGACGGGCTGGTTTCGGCTGAGCTCAGCCGAAACCAGCCCGTTGGGGGCACCTCCCAGCAGGCCCTAGGTGTGTT
>NZ_JBVIQR010000005.1:0-44004 GCF_055576875.1 Streptomyces sp. NPDC033229
CCGCCGCGATCTGGCACAACCACAAGACCGGCCAGCCCGTCATACGCTCCTTGATCGCTTATGACCACTGATCACATCGGAATGACTCGTCTAGGGCGTGTCCGATGGGTCTTCGGGCTGCGGGCCGTCGTTGCCGCCGAGCGCCCTGCGGGCGCGTCCTCAATCTCCCCCGGCTACCGCTGGGAGGTGCTCCCGGACAGGCTGTTTCCGCTGAGGTCAGCCGAAACAGCCTGTCCGGCGATTGAGGACACCGCCGCGCAGCGGTGGTGCGCCCGCGTGATCCGCCAGTCAGGTGCTAGCGGCTCGCCGCCCGGACGAGCTTCAGATACCGGTCCCAGTCCCAGTGCGGGCCGGGATCGGTGTGGTCCGTGCCCGGCACCTGGGAGTGGGCGACGATGTGGTCCCGGTCCGCCGGGAACCCGTAGCGCGCGCAGATCCCGGCCGTGAGCGCGGCCGACGCCCGGTACATCGCGTCCGTGAAATCGCCGGGCCGGTCCACGTAGCCCTCGTGTTCTATGCCGACGCTGCGCTCGTTGAAGCGGCGGTTCCCGGAGTGGAAGGCCACGTCCAGCTCGCGGACGGTCTGCGCGACATGGCCGTCCTTGCGCACGACGTAGTGCGCGGCGGCCTGGTGCAGGGGATCGCGGAAGACCCGGAGGGCGTCGCCGTAGCTGCCCTGGACCACGTGGATGACGACCCGGTCGACGGTGTAGTCGGCCGGCCGGTCCGCCCACCGCCAGTTCGCCGACGACGCGGCGACCCACTCGGCGCCGTCGTGGTCGAGCTCGCCGTCCGTGCGCGGATGCTCCAGCCCGGCGGCCCGATAACACCAGCGCACGAGCCCGTCCCGCCCCGCGTACCCCGCGGCCCCGGCGGCCATCACGGCGGCCCCGCCGCCGATCAGCAGCCCGCGACGGCTGATGCGTTTTCGTTCCACGTGTGACCCCCTGATGCGCAGAACGTGTGCGGCGCCGCTCTGGTTCCAGCCGGGGCTCCGCCCCGGACCCCGGTCCTCAAGCGCCGGACGGGCTGGTTTTCCAGCCCGTCCGGACGCACCCCTTACTCTGGTAGAGCTATGACTGACTTCCCCGGTGCACCTTCAGGGCCTCGTGACGGCCGTCGCCTCCGCGTACTCGCCGCAATGTCCGGCGGTGTCGACTCCGCCGTGGCGGCCGCCCGCGCCGCCGAAGCCGGGCACGAGGTGACCGGTGTGCACCTCGCGCTGTCCGCGAACCCGCAGTCCTTCCGTACGGGCGCGCGCGGCTGCTGCACCATCGAGGACTCGCGCGACGCCCGCCGCGCCGCCGACGTCATCGGTATCCCCTTCTACTGCTGGGACCTCGCCGAGCGCTTCCGCGAGGACGTGGTCGAGGACTTCATCGCGGAGTACGAGGCCGGGCGCACGCCCAACCCCTGCCTGCGCTGCAACGAGAAGATCAAGTTCGCGGCGCTGCTCGACAAGGCCCTCGCGCTCGGCTTCGACGCGGTCTGCACCGGCCACTACGCGACGGTCGTGCTGAACGAGGACGGCACCCGCGAGCTGCACCGCGCGAGCGACATGGCCAAGGACCAGTCGTACGTCCTGGGCGTGCTGGACGAGAAGCAGCTGGCCCACGCGATGTTCCCGCTGGGCGACACCCTGACGACCAAGGAAGAGATCAGGGCCGAGGCGGAGCGCCGCGGTCTGGCCGTGGCGAAGAAGCCCGACAGCCACGACATCTGCTTCATCGCCGACGGAGACACCCAGGGCTTCCTCGCCAAGCACCTGGGCACGTCCGAGGGCGACATCGTCGACGAGACCGGCACCAAGGTCGGCACCCACGAGGGCGCGTACGGCTTCACCATCGGCCAGCGCAAGGGCCTGCGCATCGGCCACCCGGCCCCCGACGGCAAGCCGCGCTACGTCCTGGACATCTCCCCGGTGAACAACACGGTGACGGTCGGCCCGGTGGAGGCCCTGGACGTGACCGCCCTGACCGCGATCAAGCCCCGCTGGTGCGGGGTGGCCCCGCAGGGCGTCGGCACGTACACGGCGCAGCTGCGCGCGCACGGCGGCGAGACGTCGGTGACGGCGGAGCTCGTCGGCGAGGAGCTCCGCGTGTCCTTCGACGAGCCCGTCCGCGGCGTGGCCCCCGGCCAGGCCATCGTGCTCTACGACGGCACCCGGGTCGTCGGCTCGGCCACGATCGCCGCGACCGACCGCGTCCCGGCGGGCGCGGCCCACAGCGGCTGACGACTGCCGAACGACTGTCCCGGTACGCCCGGCCCGCACACACGGCGGCGCCGGGCGCCGGTGTTTCCGGCACCCGGCGCCGCCGGACGAAGAGGTGTCCCTCGGAGGTCAGTGCTGCGTCGTGGTGCGCACGACGTTCGTGACCTCGCACTTGCCGCCGCTCGTGGGGCCGCCCGGCTTGGGGACGTAGGGGGTCGAGACGTCGAGGTTGCTCGTCTTGCCCGGCTGGACCCACGGGATGGACGGGTTGCGGGTGCCGACGACGGCACCGTCCGGGCCGGTGAACTTCACGGTGATGCGGTAGTCGTAGGAGGCCGTCGAGCTGCTGTTGGTGGCGGCCAGCTTCGCGGTGATGCCCAGCCGGTCGGTGTACGCGCAGTCGAGGATCTTGATGTCCCGCATCGCGGAGTTCCGGCTGCCGCTGCCGCCGGTCGAGCCGTAGGTGGTCGAGCCGGAGGAGGTCGTCGAGTCGCCGGACGTGCCGCTCGTCGTGCCGGAGGTCGTACCGGAGGAGGTCGTGCCGCCGCTCGTGAGGCCGCTGGTCGAGTCACCGGACGTACCGCCCGAGGTGCTGCTGCTGCCGCCGGAGGAGGACGAGGAGCTGTGGTGGCTGGACCCGCCACCACAGCTGCCGCCGTGGCTGCCGCGCGCACCGGTCAGGGCGACGACGGCGATGGCGAATACAGCGGCGCCGCGGACATGACGAAGCTTCACGTGAGAACTCCCCCGAGGAATGGCTTGATTACGCCCGTTTGACGAGCGCACGTCAGGCTAGCAATGCCGGGCCGAGCCCCCAAATCGCGGCGGGAACTGTGACGGGGTCGCGACGGAACAGATCCGGAAACGGGACAGAGGATGTCCGAAAGCAGGTCATAGCGGAGGTCCGTACGATTCGCGCCCTTGTTCCGGCGGGGTCGAGTCGCCGTCGGGCCGCATATCCGCACGCGTACCGTGGGCTTATGCGTATTTCTGTCTTCTGTTCCGCCGCCGACCTCGACGACCGCTACACCACCCCCGCCCGGGAATTCGCCGAACTCATCGGCAAGGGCGGGCACACCCTGGTCTGGGGCGGTTCGGAGTCCGGCCTGATGAAGGTCATGGCGGACGGCGTCCAGGCGCACGGCGGGCGGCTGGTCGGGATCTCGGTGGAATTCCTCGCGGCAAAGGCCCGTAAGGACGCCGACGAAATGGTGATCACCAAGGATCTCGCCGAGCGCAAGGCACAGTTGCTCGCGCGGGCCGACGCAATCGTGATCATGGTCGGTGGCACCGGAACGCTCGACGAGGCGACGGAGATCCTGGAGCTCAAGAAGCACGGAATGCACACCAAGCCCGTGGTGCTGCTGAACGCCGCGGGTTTCTACGACGGGCTGAAGCAGCAGTTCCAGCGGATGGACGCGGAGGGTTTTCTGCCGCTTCCCCTCGCCGACCTGGTGTTCTTCGCGGAGGACGGCGTGGGCGCGATGGCGTACCTGGAGGAGTCCGCGGGGATTCAGTAGGGCAAGCTGGGCGGTATGGCAACACATCTGATCACTGGGTCCGGTTCCGGCATCGGGGCGGCGGTCGCCCGGCGGCTGCTCGAGCGCGGCGACGAGCTGTATCTGTTCGCGCGGGACGCGGGCCGGGCCAAGGAACTGGCCGCGCAGTTCCCCGGCGCCCGCACGCTCGTCGGCGACCTGTCCAACCCCGACCGGCTGGCCTGGGCCCTCAGCCAGCAGACACTGCCCGACCACGTCGACTCGCTGCTGCACATCGCGGGCGTCTGCGACCTCGGCGGCGTCGGTGACCTGGCACCCAAGGCGTGGAACCGCCAGCTCGCGGCGAACCTCGTCTCCCCGGCCGAGCTGACCCGGCTGTTCCTGCCGCAGCTGCGGGTCACCAAGGGGCACGTGGTCTTCGTCAACTCCGGTGCCGGGATGCGCGCCCATGCCAACTGGGGCGCGTACGCGGCGAGCAAGCACGGCCTCAAGGCGCTCGCCGACGCGCTGCGCGAGGAGGAGCACGGCAACGGCGTCCGGGTCACCAGCGTCTACCCCGGACGCACCGCCACCCCCATGCAGGCGAAGGTGCACCAGCAGGAGGGCAGGGAGTACGACCCGGCGGCGTACATCGACCCCGAGTCCGTCGCGACGACCATCCTGCTCGCCATCGACCTGCCGCGGGACGCGGAGATCAACGACCTGACGGTCCGGCCGGGCCGCTGAGCGGACTCCGGCGGGCCCGCGGTCGGCCACCGGCGCGGGCATGAGACCGGTCCGGCCCCGTACCCTTCCTGCGTGAGCGAGAAGAGCAAGTTCAGCTGGGGTGCGGGCGTCGCCACCGGGGTCGGTTCGATGCCCGGGACGGACGCGCGAGAGGCCGCGAAAACCGTCACGGGGTCGCTGGAGGCCCTGCCGTATCTGCCGGAGCTGCCCGCGCGCGGGCCCGGCGCCGACATGATCGGCAGGACCGCCGGGCTGCTCGTGGAGGTGTTCGCGCACGTCGAGCCGAGCGGCTGGCGGATCAGCGACCGGCCGGGCCGGGACACCCGGCGCGCACGGTCGTGGCTGGGTGAGGACCTGGACGCGATCGAGGAGTTCACCCAGGGGTACGAGGGTCCGCTCAAGGTGTCGGCCGTCGGCCCGTGGACCCTCGCCTCCGCCCTCGAACTGCGCGGCGGCGAGGCGGCGCTGAGCGACCCGGGCGCCTGCCGGGACCTGGCCGCCTCCCTCGCGGAGGGGCTGCGGAACCATCTGACGGAGGTGCGGCGCCGGGTGCCCGGCGCCCAGGTGGTGCTCCAGCTCGACGAACCGTCGCTGACCGCCGTGCTGCTCGGCCAGGTCCGCACGGCCAGCGGCTACCGCACCTACCGCGCCCCCGACCGGGCCGTCGTCGAGGGCGCGCTGCGCGACCTGGTGAGCCTCGCGCGGGACGTCACCGGCGCACCCCCCGTCGTGCACTCGTGCGCCCCCGGTGTGCCGTTCGCACTGCTCCGCCGAGCCGGCGTCGAGGGCGTCTCGTTCGATTTCTCTCTGCTCACCGAGCGTGATGACGAGGTGATCGGCGAGGCCGCAGAGGCCGGCACCAAGCTCTTCGTTGGCGTGGTGCCGGGCGTGGACGGTCCATTGTCAGACCCTGCCGGTAGCGTCATGGGTGTCAGGACGCTGTGGCGCAGGTTGGGGCTGTCGCCGGGGACTCTCGCGGAGTCCGTGGTGATCACCCCGTCGTGCGGGCTCGCGGGCGCTTCGCCCGCATATGCCCGGGCGGCCCTCGGCCACTGCGCCCGGGCGGCGAGATCACTCGCAGACAACCCTGAGTGACTGCGCTCTGGAATAAACGGGAGGACGAGACGGTGGCTGGCGAACAGCACGGCGAACAGCTCGAGGCGAAGACGCCGCTTGCTACGGCACCCGCGGAGGCGCGGGAGAGGCACGCGCTGCTGGCCGAGCAGATCGAGGAGCACCGCTTCCGGTATTACGTGAAGGACGCCCCGGTCGTCAGCGACGCCGAGTTCGACCAGCTGCTGCGCTCGCTGGAGGCCCTGGAGGAGGAGTATCCGGAGCTGCGCACCCCCGACTCGCCCACCCAGAAGGTCGCGGGGTCCTACGAGACGGAATTCAGCGCCGTCGAGCACCGCGAGCGCATGCTCTCCCTCGACAACGCCTTCGACGACGAAGAGCTGGCCGGCTGGGCCGAGCGCGTCGCCAAGGACATCGGCGAGGGCACCCCGTACCACTTCCTGTGCGAGCTCAAGGTCGACGGACTCGCCGTCAACCTCACGTACGAGCGCGGCCGGCTCGTCCGCGCCGCCACCCGCGGTGACGGCCGCACCGGCGAGGACATCACGCCCAACGTCCGCACCATCGAGGAGATCCCCAACCGGCTCCAGGGCGACCGCGTCCCCGCCTTCGTCGAGGTGCGCGGCGAGGTCTACTTCCCGATGGAGAAGTTCCAGGAGCTGAACGCCCGCCTGGTGGAAGCCGGCAAGCCGCCCTTCGCCAACCCGCGCAACGCGGCGGCCGGCTCGCTGCGCCAGAAGGACCCCAAGATCACCGCGACCCGGCCGCTGCACATGGTGGTGCACGGCATCGGCGCCCGCGAGGGCTTCGACATCGACTGCCAGTCGCACGCGTACGAACTGCTGCGTGAGTGGGGCCTGCCCACCGCGGCGCACGCCAAGGTCGTCGATTCGCTGGCCGGGGTGCGGGAGTTCATCGCCCACTACGGCGATCCCGAGGTCCGGCACTCGATGGAGCACGAGATCGACGGCACGGTCGTCAAGGTCGACGAGATCCCCCTCCAGGGCCGCCTCGGCTCCACCTCGCGCGCCCCGCGCTGGGCCATCGCCTGGAAGTACGCCCCGGAGGAGGTCAACACCAAGCTGGTCGACATCCGTGTCGGCGTCGGCCGCACCGGGCGCGTCACCCCGTACGCGGTGGTGGAGCCGGTCACCGTCGCGGGCTCCGAGGTCGAGTTCGCCACCCTGCACAACCAGGAGGTCGTCAAGGCCAAGGGCGTCCTCATCGGCGACACCGTCGTGCTCCGCAAGGCCGGCGATGTGATCCCCGAGATCCTGGGCCCCGTGGTGGATCTGCGCGACGGCACCGAGCGGGAGTTCGTGATGCCCGCCGAGTGCCCGGAGTGCGGGGCCGGGCTACGCCCGATGAAGGAGGGCGACATCGACCTCCGGTGCCCCAACGCCCGGTCCTGTCCGGCACAGTTGCGGGAGCGCATCTTCTACCTGGCGGGCCGTAAGGCGCTCGACATCGAGGCGCTCGGCGAGGAGACGGTCCGCGCCCTCACAAGCCCCGACGAGGGCCCCCGCGCGCTCACCACCGAGGCCGACCTGTTCGACCTCCAGGTCGAGGACCTGCGCGACGTCCGCATGTGGCGCCGCGACACCCGCAAGGGCGCGGCCGAGGACGACCGCCTCCTCGTCCCGTACTTCTACGGCCAGGGGAAGACGGTGGGCCGGGGGGAGGAGAAGCGCACGCTGCCTCCCGAGCCGAAGGAGAACACCAAGAAGCTCATGAACGAGCTGGAGCGGGCCAAGTCCAGCCCGCTCTCCCGCATCCTCACCGGGCTCTCCATCCGCCATGTGGGGCCCGTCGCGGCGGTCGCGCTGGCCCGGGAATTCCGCTCGCTGGACCGGATCGCCGAGGCGAGCGAGGAGGAGCTGGCCGCCGTCGAGGGCGTCGGCGGCACCATCGCGGCCTCGGTGCGTCAGTGGTTCGCCGAGGACTGGCACCGCGAGATCGTGGAGAAGTGGAAGGCCGCCGGCGTCCGCATGGAAGAAGAGGTCGGCGAGGACGAAGGCCCCCGCCCGCTGGCGGGGCTGACGGTCGTCGTCACCGGAACGCTGGCCTCCCACACCCGTGACGGAGCGAAGGAAGCCCTCCAGAGCCGGGGCGCGAAGGTGACCGGATCGGTCTCCAAGAAGACGGACTTCGTTGTCGTGGGGGACAACCCCGGGTCGAAGTTCGACAAGGCCATGCAATTGAAGGTCCCCGTCCTGGAAGAGGACGGCTTCGCCGTGCTGCTCGCCGAAGGGCCCGAGGCGGCCCGCGCGGCGGCGGTCCCCCAGGAGGGTGGCGCGGGCGCCGGCACGGACGACAGTTCGGGTGACGGCGCGGGGGCCGGTCCCGATGCCGGTTCGGGTGCCGGCAAGGCCGACGTACCCGCCGCCGGCTAGCCAGCTCACCGGCTCGCCGGGGGGCGCGCGGGGGTGGCGGCACCCAGGTCGCCACCCCAGCGGAGTAATGCCCGCATAGTCAGTGGGCATTACCTCTACAGCGCCTACCAAAGGCCGGAGGAGGGCGGATCGCAATCGGGCAACCGCTGCCGATCGCTGCCCGTCGTGGCCTTCTGCGGCCTACTGTTGAGATGTGCGCCTGCCGTGGCGCGGGCACCGCCGGCTGTGAGAGGGACGGGCATGAAACCCACCGACAGCGCCGAACCGGCCTCGCGGCTGCGCCGGGTCCCCCCGCCCGCGCTGCCGGCGGTCTGTGTCGTGATGGCCGCGCTCGCGCTCGCCACCGGAATCTGTTGGGCACTCAGCACCGGACACGGGCTCTTTCCCGGCCGTGCCGTCGGCTGGTCGCTGGCGACGCTGACGGCGCTCATCGTCGCCCATCTCGTCGCGCTCGGCCGGGACCGCTGGTGGGGCGGCACCGGCTCCGGCGCCGCCCTCACCCTCGCCGTCCTGATGCTCTACGGCTGGGTCCCGGCCGCCCTCATCAGCATCGCCGTCGTCACCCTCGTCGCCGCCGCCCGAAGGCACCGCTGGCGGCAGGCATTACTCCACGTCGCGGTGGACATCCTCGGGATCGTCGCCGCCGGTCTCGCCCTCGCCCTGTGCGGGACGGCCGCCACCGTCGAGGACCCCTGGCTCCCGGACACCTGGCAGCTCACCGACATCCCCCAGATCGGCGTCGCCGCCTTCCTCTACCTCGTCGTCACCCGCGCCCTGCTCTGGTACTCCATGGCCCCGCGCAACGGCGGCATCAGCAGCATCGCCCGCACGGCCCTGGTCCGGCAGGCGCTCGTCGGCGGCGCCCTCCTCGGCATCGCCCCGCTCATCGCCGTCGTCGCCGACCACGCGCCCCTGCTGCTGCCGCTCTTCGCGGTCCCGCTCATCGCCCTGGACTCCACGCTGTGGATCGCCCACGCCCGCGCCGAGGAACAGCTCCGCGACCCCCTCACCGGGCTGCCCAACCGCCAATGGCTGCTGGAAAGCACCTGGAACGCCCTCGACGAGGCCGAGCAGGCCGGCGACCGCGCCGCCCTCGTCCTCATCGACCTCGACCGTTTCCGGTCCGTCAACGACACCCTCGGCCACCTCGCAGGCGACCGGCTGCTGCTGCAGATAGCCGAGCGGCTCCGGCTCGCGCTGCCGCACGGCGCGGAGGCCGCCCGGCTCGGCGGCGATGAATTCGCCGTACTGCTGCCCACCACCGACTCCCTGACCAGCGCCCAGCGGGTGGCCCGGTCGCTGGTCGCCGCGCTCGGCTCACCGCTCGACCTGGACGGCCTCACCCTCGTCCTCGAAGCCAGCGCCGGCGTCGCCGTCTACCCCGACCACGCCCTCGACGCGGAAGGGCTGCTGCGCCGCGCCGACGTGGCGATGTACCAGGCCAAGCGGGATCGCAGCGGAGTCGAGGTCTACGAGGCCCGTCGCGACGGCAACACCCCGGACCGGCTCGGCCTGTTGGGCGATCTGCGGCGCGCCCTGGACGCGGGCGACGTCGAGCTGCACTACCAGCCCAAGGTCGGCTTCGACGGTCACGTCGCGGGGCTGGAGGCGCTGGTGCGCTGGGTGCACCCCGAGCGCGGCAGGGTCTCGCCGGACGAGTTCATCGCGATAGCCGAATCGTCCGGCCTGATGCCCCGGCTGACCGAGTACGTCCTGGAGACCGCCCTCGGACAGGTCGCCAAGTGGCGCGCCATGGGCCTGGAGGTGCCTGTCGCGGTCAACGTCTCGCCGCGCGACGTCCACACACCGGGCTTCGCGGGCTCGGTCGCCGCCCGCCTCGCCCGGCACGGCGTCCCCGCCGGATCGCTCCAGCTGGAAATAACGGAGCACGTCCTTCTGGAGGACCCGCAGCGCGCCGCCGACACCCTCGCCGGGCTCACCGGCCACGGCGTGAAGATGTCCCTCGACGACTTCGGCACCGGCTACTCCTCCCTCGTCCACCTGCGTCGGCTGCCGGTCAGCGAGCTCAAGATCGACCGTTCCTTCGTCGCCCGCCTCGCCATCGACAACGAGGACGCCGAGATCGTCCGCTGCACGCTCGACCTGGCCCATTCCCTCGGCCTGGTCGTCGTCGCCGAGGGCGTCGAGGACGACGAGACCTGGGAGCGCCTGCGGGACCTGGGCTGCGACGCGGTCCAGGGCTGGCTGGTCGCGGCGGCGATGCCGCCGGACGAGACGACGGCGTGGCTGCGACTGCGCAGCGAAAGCGGTTGGCACCGCGAGGACGAACCCCTCCACGCGGCCGCCGCCGCGGCGGCGGCCGCGACGTCCACGGCCCCGGCGGAGGAGGAAGCGGACCAGCCCGTGACCTAGCGGTCGGGCTGGTACGGCGGTTCCCCCCCACGGGTCGGTTCCGCCAGGGCCCGGGAGCGGTGGCCGGTGGGGCCACGCCCCAGGCCGGTCCGTCGGGCACCGCCGGACCGCGCCGTCGTGGGTGCGCGCCGTTGCGGCGGGATGGAGTGCCGGCCCTGGGCGGGCGCGTCGCGCCGGGGAGACAGCACAACAGCCCGTCCGGCGTTTGAGGACGCGCCCGCAGGGCGCTCGCCGCCGCAGGCGGCACAGCGGTCAGCAGCCGAAGGCCCGCCGGTCAGGCGAGTGGCGGCAACGACGGGCCCGCAGCCGAAGCCCCGTCGGACAGGTCCGAGGCCCGGGACCCCACTCACAGCCCGCCGCAGGCGGCCCGCGCGGCGCTGCGGATCCCTCCCCGACGGTGCGGAAATCGGCATCGGCACAGCGCCCAGCGAAACCGTTTCGCGGGCAGTGCTCGCCGCGCCATAGGATTGGGCGCAATAACCCGCCCAGAACCGTCACGAACCCTGAGGATCGCCGCATGCCTGGCATCACGCGCGAGGAGGTCGCCCACCTCGCACGGCTGGCACGTCTGGAGCTGAAGGACGAAGAGCTCGACCACTTCGCCACGCAGCTCGACGACATCATCGGCGCGGTCGCCCGCGTTTCCGATGTGGCCGACGAGGACGTACCGCCGACGTCCCACCCGCTGCCGCTGACCAACGTCATGCGCTCGGACGACGTCCGTCCGTCGCTGACCCCGCAGGAGGCGCTGTCCGGCGCCCCGGCCCAGGAGCAGCAGCGTTTCAAGGTGCCGCAGATCCTGGGGGAGGACTGACATGACCGACCTGATCAAGCTCACCGCGGCCGAGATCGCCGCGAAGATCGCTTCGGGCGAGGTCACCGCCGTCCAGGTGACCGAGGCGCATCTGGCCCGCATCGAGGCCGTCGACGAGAAGGTGCACGCCTTCCTGCACGTCGACCGCGAGGGCGCGCTGGCCCAGGCTCGCGAGGTGGACGCCAAGCGTGAGCGCGGCGAGAAGCTCGGCCCGCTGGCCGGTGTCCCGCTCGCGCTCAAGGACATCTTCACCACCAAGGGGATCCCGACCACCGTCGGTTCCAAGATCCTCGAAGGCTGGATCCCGCCGTACGACGCGACGCTCACCCGCAAGCTCAAGGAAGCGGACGTCGTCATCCTCGGCAAGACCAACATGGACGAGTTCGCCATGGGGTCGTCGACGGAGAACAGCGCGTACGGCCCCACCGGCAACCCCTGGGACCTGACCAAGATCCCCGGCGGTTCCGGCGGCGGCTCCTCCGCCGCCCTCGCCTCGTACGAGGCCCCGCTCGCCATCGGCACGGACACCGGCGGCTCGATCCGCCAGCCCGCCGCCGTCACCGGCACCGTCGGCGTCAAGCCGACCTACGGCGCCGTCTCCCGCTACGGCATGGTCGCCTTCTCCTCCTCCCTCGACCAGGGCGGGCCCTGCGCCCGTACGGTCCTGGACGCGGCCCTGCTGCACGAGGCCATCGCCGGCCACGACCCGCTGGACTCCACCTCCATCGACGCCCCGGTCCCGCCGGTCGTCGAGGCGGCGCGGAACGGCGACGTCAAGGGCATGCGCGTCGGCGTCGTCAAGCAGTTCCGCGGCGAGGGCTACCAGGCGGGTGTCCTGCAGCGCTTCGACGAGTCCGTGGAGCTGCTGAAGGAGCTCGGTGCCGAGGTCGTCGAGGTGGACTGCCCGTCCTTCGACCTGGCCCTGGCCGCGTACTACCTCATCGCGCCGTCCGAGTGCTCCTCCAACCTGGCCCGCTTCGACGCCATGCGCTACGGCCTGCGCGTCGGCGACGACGGCACGAAGTCCGCCGAGGAGGTCACCGCGCTCACCCGCGAGGCCGGCTTCGGCGACGAGGTGAAGCGCCGCGTCATCCTGGGTACGTACGCCCTCAGCTCCGGCTACTACGACGCGTACTACGGCTCCGCGCAGAAGGTCCGTACGCTCATCACGCGCGATTTCGAGAAGGCCTTCGGGGAGGGTGGTGTCGACGTGCTGATCTCGCCGACCACCCCGACCACGGCGTTCCCGATCGGCGAGCGGGCCGACGACCCGATGGCGATGTACCTCGCCGACCTGTGCACCATCCCGACCAACCTGGCCGGCAACGCCGCCATGTCGCTGCCCTGCGGTCTGGCGCCCGAGGACGGGATGCCGGTGGGCCTGCAGATCATCGCGCCCGCGATGGCCGACGACCGGCTCTACCGGGTCGGTGCCGCGGTCGAGGCCGCGTTCAACGCCCGCTGGGGTCACCCGCTGCTCGAGGAGGCACCGTCACTGTGACCGAAAAGACCGGCAAGCTCGCGAAGGCCAAGGGCTTCAAGAAGTCCCGGCCCGGCACGTACCTGTCCATCGGCACCACGCTCTTCGGGGCCGTGAGCGTCATCAAGCAGGCGAAGAAGGCCCGGGGCGAGCAGGACACCCTGCAGCTCGTGGACGCCGTCGTCTCCGCCGCCGCCATCGCCACCGGTGTCGCCCTGCTCGTGCGCGAACTGCGCCGGATGAGCAGCGACGACGTCCTCGCGGACTGAGAGGTTAGTTTTCCGTGACCACCATTGATCTGGTGTCGTACGAGGACGCGCTGGCGTCCTACGACCCCGTCATGGGCCTCGAAGTCCATGTCGAGCTGGGCACCAGGACCAAGATGTTCTGCGGCTGCTCCACGGAGCTGGGCGCCGAGCCCAACGCGCAGACCTGCCCCACCTGCCTCGGCCTGCCCGGCTCGCTGCCGGTCGTCAACGCCGTCGGCGTCGAGTCGGCCGTGAAGATCGGTCTCGCGCTGCACTGCGAGATCGCCGAGTGGTGCCGCTTCGCCCGGAAGAACTACTTCTATCCGGACATGCCGAAGAACTTCCAGACCTCCCAGTACGACGAGCCCATCGCCTTCAACGGCTACCTGGACGTCCAGCTGGAGGACGGCGAGATCTTCCGCGTGGAGATCGAGCGCGCCCACATGGAGGAGGACACCGGCAAGTCGCTGCACGTCGGCGGCGCCACCGGCCGTATCCACGGCGCGTCCCACTCCCTGCTCGACTACAACCGGGCCGGCATCCCGCTCATCGAGATCGTCACCAAGCCGATCGAGGGCGCGGGCGAGCGGGCCCCCGAGGTCGCCAAGGCCTACGTCGCCGAGCTGCGCGAGCTCATCAAGGCGCTCGGCGTCTCCGAGGCCCGCATGGAGCAGGGCCAGATGCGCTGCGACGTGAACCTGTCGCTGCGCCCGAACGGCACCGAGAAGTTCGGCACCCGCTCGGAGACGAAGAACGTCAACTCGCTGCGGAGCGTCGAGCGCGCCGCCCGCTTCGAGATCCAGCGGCACGCGGCGGTGCTGTCCTCCGGCGGCACGATCGTGCAGGAGACCCGGCACTTCCACGAGGAGGACGGGTCGACCACGGCCGGTCGCATCAAGGACAACGCCGAGGACTACCGCTACTTCCCCGAGCCGGACCTGGTGCCGGTCGCTCCCTCCCGGGAGTGGGTGGAGGAGCTCCGCAAGGGCCTGCCCGAGCTGCCGCGCGTGCGCCGCAACCGGCTGCGCGAGGAGTGGGGCGTCTCCGCGCACGACATGCAGTCCATCCTCAACGCCGGTGCCGTCGATCTGATCGTCGCCACCATCGACGCGGGCGCGGACGCCGCCTCCGCGCGCAAGTGGTGGATGGGTGAGCTGGCCCGTCGGGCGAACGAGGCCGGTACCGACCTCGCCGCCCTGGAGATCACCCCGGAGCAGGTCGCCCGGGTGTGCGCGCTGGTCGCCGAGGGCTCCCTCAACGACAAGCTCGCCCGGCAGGTCATCGAGGGCGTGCTCGCGGGCGAGGGCGACCCCGACGCGGTCGTCGCCGGCCGCGGTCTCGCGGTCGTCTCCGACGAGGGCGCGCTGGGCACGGCCGTCGACGAGGCCATCGCGGCCAACGCGGGCATCGCCGATAAGATCCGCTCCGGCAAGGTCGCGGCGGCGGGCGCGCTCGTCGGCGCGGTCATGAAGGCCACCCGTGGCCAGGCGGACGCGGCGCGCGTCCGGGAGCTCATTCTTGAGCGGCTTGCCCCGAAAGAATAATCAGCACAGTCCGGAGAAGCTGGGCGTCGAGGGCTGATCCCCGCACCGCGTCCAGCAGCGCATTCGTAGAACACAAGGCCGCCCCTCTCACCGAGGGGCGGCCTTTGCGCATGGGTGCATTGGCCGGAATTGGTCGGTGTGGGGCGCACATTCCGAATGGTCCGGCATGATCCCGGGAAACGGGCCGGTTCGGAGTCCGTACCCGAAGGCTGGGGGTAGGTGCATGCGACGGTGGAGTGCAGCGCTGGCCGCGCTGTTGTTGGCGGGTGCCGGGCTGGTGACGACGACGGCTCCGGCCTCGGCGTCCCGGACCGCGTCGGTGACCGGCCCGTCCTCGGCGATGTGCGAGGTCGGCTGGGGAAGCTACGGCAAGACCGGCGCCGACACCTCGTACAAGCCGCTGACCGAGGTGAGAACCGGGCGGCACAAGTGTTTCGACCGGATGGTTCTCGACGTGGAGGGCCAGGGACACCGCCCGGTCGGATACCGGGTCGGTTACGTCGACAACCTCAACCAGGACGGTTCCGGCGATGCCATCCACGTCGCCGGCGGGGCGGTCCTGGAGGTCCGGGTCGCGGCGCCCAGCTACGACCCGGCCACGGGCAGGGCGACCTACCGCGCGAGGGCGGGGCAGCGGCTGCCGGGCGTGGACGTCACGGACTACCGCACCTTCAAGGACACCCGGTTCGTCGGCAGCTTCGAGGGCGACACCCAGATCGGTCTGGGTGTCCGCGCCCGGCTGCCGTTCCGGGTCTTCCAGTGGGACCACCGCATCGTGATCGACGTCGCCCACCGGTGGGGCGCCCTGGACTGACCCGAACCGACCGGCGGCGAGTCCGCCGGCCGTTCGCGCGCCGACCGTGGGGGCCGGCCGGGGCTCTTCCCCCGGTCGACCCCCCTCGGCATGCCCGGGGAACGAAGCAGTGTCCGGCCCCGCGCCTGGGGGCCGGTTCCGTCACCGGCTGATACGCCCGTTCGGCTCACTGTTAGCGCCTTGTGGGCTAACCCACAAAAGGGACAAATGATCTTTTCCGGCTGTCAGAGTTGCTCGGCAGAGGGCCCCCGCTCAGTATCGGCAGCGGCCCATCCGCCCCAGTAGCCATGCGATCGGCACCACGGGATCTTCCCGGTGAGATCGACGCGATACCCGGGAAGCAGCGACTTTGACCTCACTTGCCCGGTGGTGCCTGCGCCGCCGTTTCGTCGTCATCGTGTTGTGGCTCGTCGCCCTCGCGGGCACGACCGCCGCCGCGACGCTGACGGGGTCCGCGTACTCCAACGACTACACCGTCCCCGGCACCGAAGCGTCCCGTGCCACCGCCCTCCTGGAGAAGGCGTTCCCCGGCCAGGGCGGCGACAGCGCCACCCTCGTCTGGCACACCGACCGGGGCACCGTACGGGCGGCCGACATCGAGCAGCGCATGACCGACACCCTGCGCGAGGTCGCCGAGCTGCCCGGCGTGGCCTTCGTCAACGGCCCGTACGGCAGCGACGGCGCGAGCCGGATCAGCGCCGACGGGCACACCGCCTACGCCCCCCTCGCCTTCGAGAGCTCCTCCGGCGAACTCGACAAGGCCGAGGTCCAGCGGGTGATCGACACCGCGCGGTCCGCCGCCACCGGCAATCTGGACGTCGCGGTCGGCGGCAGCGCCGCCGGCGCCGCCGAGGGCAAGAGCGGCCACCTCAGCGAGATCATCGGCGTGGTCATCGCCGCCGTCGTGCTCTTCCTCGTCTTCGGCTCACTGGCCGCGAGCCTGCTGCCCATCGCCACCGCCCTCGTGGGCGTCGGCACCGCCGCCATGGGCACCGTCCTGCTCGGCCACCTGATGTCCGTCGCGGACTTCGCCCCCATGCTGGGCACCCTCATCGGGCTCGGGGTGGGCATCGACTACGCCCTGTTCATCGTCACCCGGCACCGCCGCGGCCTGCGGGCCGGGCTCCCGGTGCACGTCGCGGCGGAACGGGCCGTCGCCACCACCGGGCGGGCCGTCGTCTTCGCCGGCGGCACCGTCTGCGTCGCTCTGCTCGGCATGCTCATCCTGCGGCTCAGCTTCCTCAACGGCGTCGCCATCGCCGCCTCCCTCACCGTCGTCCTCACCGTCGCCGCCTCCGTCACCCTGCTGCCCGCCCTCCTCGGGGTCATCGGGCCGCGGGCGCTCAGCCGCCGCGAACGCCGCCGGCTGACCGAGCACGGCCCGCGGCCGGAGATCCCCACCGGGCTCGCCGCCCGCTGGTCCGCGTTCGTCGAGCGCCACCCCAAGCTGCTGGGCACCCTCGCCGCGGCCGTCATGCTGGTGCTGGCCCTGCCCACGCTCTCCCTCCACCTGGGCACCTCCGACCAGGGCAACAACCCGGCGGCCTCCTCCACCCGGCAGGCCTACGACATGCTCGGCGAGGGCTTCGGCCCCGGCGTCAACGGCCCGCTCACCCTCGTCGCCGACCTCGGCGGCGCCGCCGACCGGCTCGCCTTCGACAAGCTGCCCGGCACCCTCCGGCAGACCGAGGGCGTCGCCTCCGTCAGCTCCTCCACCCTCAGCGGCAGCGGCGACACCGGTGTGATCACCGTCGTTCCCAGCGCCTCCCCGCAGTCCACCGACACCAGCGAACTCGTCGAACGGCTGCGCACCGACGTCCTGCCGAAGGCCACCGCCACCACCGGCATGGACGTCCACGTCGGCGGCGTGACCGCGAGCTACGACGACTTCGCCCAGGTCATCCTCGGCAAGCTGCCGCTGTTCGTCGGCGCGGTCGTCGGCCTCGGCTGCGTCCTGCTGCTCCTGGCGTTCCGCAGCATCGGCATCCCGCTCAAGGCCGCCGCGATGAACATCGCCGCCGTCGCCTCCTCCTTCGGCGTCGTCACCGCGATGTTCCAGTGGGGCTGGGGCAGCGAGCTGCTCGGCCTCGGGGCCGCGGGCCCGATCGAGCCGTTCCTGCCGGTCGTGATGGTCTCGGTGCTCTTCGGGCTCTCCATGGACTACCAGGTCTTCCTGGTCAGCCGGATGTACGAGGAGTGGCTCGCCACCCGCGACAACACCCGGGCCGTCCGCGTCGGCCTCGCCGAGACCAGCCGCGTCATCAACTCCGCCGCGGTCATCATGATCGCCGTGTTCCTGGCCTTCGTCCTCAGTGGCGACCGCGTCATCTCGATGTTCGGCATCGGACTGGCCTCGGCCGTCGCCCTGGACGCGTTCGTGCTGCGGACCCTGCTGGTCCCGGCCCTCATGCACATGCTGGGCGGCGCCAACTGGTGGCTGCCGAAGTGGCTGGACCGCAGGCTGCCGCGCATCAGCATCGAACCGCACGAGGACAGCGCGGTGGTCCCGGCGAGCCCGGTGGGCCCGATGGACCTCATCCCGGTCCCGGCGGCGGCCGAGCCGGCCAAGGTCCCTTCCCAGGTCCTCTGAGCAGGGTCGAAGACCTGCCTAAGGCCCCACCGGGGGCGGGGATGAGGCAGTCGCCCGATGTGTGCGACCCCCCTGGGGGGCGAAGCTTCTCGTGGGCCAAGAAAGGCCCGGCAGAAACCGAGAAGCCCGTCATCACCAGGGGGAAACCACCATGTTCGACTCCAACCTCGCCCTCCACCACTTCCGCGCCGCCGACTTCGCCCGTGACGCCGCCGAGCACCGGCTGGCCGACGAGGCCCGGCTCGCCGCCCGGACCGAGGGTGCCCGCGGGACCCGTCAGGTACGCCGGGAAGCCGAGGGGCGGGTGAGGACCACGGGCGCCTGGCGCCTCGCCCGTCGCCACGGCCGGACCCACCGCGCCACCGCCTGAGCACCGTGGCAGCCATCCTGCCCACGGCGACGCACCCGGTGATCATGGATCCGAGGGCCGTGCCGACCCTCGGATCCGTGGATATCCGTACCCCGTTGTCGGACGGTTGTGCGATGCTCACCACCGTGCAGAACACCAACGTCAGCCCCGTGTTCGTCGGCCGCGCCGATGAACTGGCCGCGCTCACCGACGCGCTCGCCCGTGCCGCCGAGGGCGAGCCGCAGGCGCTGCTCGTCGGCGGAGAGGCCGGCGTGGGCAAGACCCGGCTCGTCGAGGAGTTCCTGACCGCCGCCGCGGCGGCGGGCGCGGTCACCGCGGTCGGCGGCTGCGTGGAGATCGGCGCGGACGGCCTGCCGTTCGCGCCCGTCTCCACCGCCCTGCGCGCCCTGCACCGCAAGCTCGGCGACGCCCTCGCCGTCGCCGCCGCCGGCCAGGAGGGCGAACTGGCGCGGCTGCTGCCCGAACTGGGCGAGACCACCCGCGAGTCGCACGACGAGGACGGCCGCGCCCGGCTGTTCGAGCTGACCGCCCGGCTGCTGGAGCGGCTCACCGCCGACCGCACGCTCGTGCTCGCCATCGAGGACCTGCACTGGGCCGACCGCTCCACCCGCGAGCTCCTCGGCTATCTCTTCCGCTCGCTGCAGACCGCCCGGCTGGTCATCGTCGCCACCTACCGCTCCGACGACATCCACCGCCGCCACCCGCTGCGCCCCTTCCTCGCCGAACTCGACCGCATGCGCAGCCTGCACCGCGTCGAACTCTCCCGCTTCACCCGCGCCGAAGTGGGCGCCCAGCTCACCGGCATCAGCGGCGCCCGCCCCGACCGCGAGCTCCTCGACCGGGTCTTCGAGCGCTCCGACGGCAATGCCTTCTTCGTCGAGGAGATCGTCGCCTCGCTCTCCTGCGGCTGTTCCACCGGGCTCAGCGAGTCCCTCCGCGACCTGCTGCTCGTCCGGGTCGAGGCGCTGCCCGACCGTGTGCAGCGCGTGATCCGCATCGCCGCCGAGGGCGGCTCCACCGTCGAGTACGAACTGCTGCGCGCCGTCACCGGCCTCGGCGAGGACGAGCTGATCGAAGCGCTGCGCGCGGCCGTCGGCGCCAACATCCTGCTCCCCACACCCGACGGCGACGGCTACCGCTTCCGGCACGCCCTGGTGCGCGAGGCCGTCGTGGACGACCTGCTGCCCGGCGAGCGCTCCCGGCTCAACCGCCGCTACGCCGAGGCGCTGGAGACCGAGCCGGGCATCGTCCGGGCCGACGAGCGCCCGGCCCGCCTGGCCAGCTACTGGTACCACGCCCACGATCCCGCCAAGGCGCTGCCCGCCGTGCTCGACGCGGCGGTGCGGGCCCGCGGCCGCTACGCCTACGCCGAGCAACTGCGGCTGCTGGAGCGCGCGCTCGAGCTGTGGGAGGACGTGCCGACCGAGGTCCGCAAGCGCCAGCGCCCCGTCGACGACGCGGGCGTCTACCCCGCGTGCGGGTGCAGCGACGAGGCCCTGCGCCGGCTGGACCTGCTGGCCGAGACCGTCGTCGCCGCGCAGATGGCGGGCGACCGGGAACGGGCCCTCGCGATCATCAAGAGCGGGCTGCGGCTGCTCGACGAGCACAAGGACCCGCTGCGGGCCGCCTGGTTCCGCACCCAGCGCGGCAGGATGCTGGGAGCCCTCGGCCGGGGCGACGCCCGGGTGGAGTTCGCCCACGCGCAGGAGCTGGTGCGCGGGCTGCCGCCGTCCGCCGTGCACGCCGAGGTGCTGACGCAGGTCGCCGCCTGGGAGGCCACCCACACCCCGGGACCGGGGAGCTACGGCATCGCCGAACGGGCCGTCGAGCTGTCCCGTCTCGTCGGTGCCGAGAGCATCGAGCTCAACGCCCGGCTCACCCTGGCCGGCCTGAAGATCGACGCCGGGGACGCGGAGGGCGGCATCGCCGAGATGCGCGCGGTCTGCGGGCGCGTCGTCGAGCTGGGCAACGTCCATGTGCTCGGCAGGTGCTACATCAACCTGTCCTCCGCCCTGGAGGGCGTCGGCCGGTCGGCGGAAGCCGTCGAGGTGACGGCCGAGGGAGCCGGGGAACTGCGCCGCTTCGGCCTGCCCGACGCCCGTTCCTGGGTGTTCGGGAACGCGTCGGAGTCGCTGTTCTCGCTCGCCCGCTGGGAGGAGTCGGAGGAGGCCGCCCGCGAGTGCCTGCGCATCGCCCAGAGCCGCAAGTCGCGCGGCATCGCCGCCAGCCGCTTCACCCGGCTGGCACTGGTCCGTGGCGACTGGGAGCTTGCCGAGCGCGAGCTGGCCGCCGCCCGTGAGCACTACGACGCCCACCAGCCGGAACCGCAGCACACCATCCCCCTCGCCCGCTTCACCGTCGAGCTCGCCGCCGTCCGGGGCAGGATCGCCGAGGGTCGCGCGGCCCTGGAGGGCGTGCTGGAGCAGGGGGTGAACCCGGCCGTCCAGCGCTACGTCTGGCCGCTCCTGGTCGCCGCCGCCACGGCCGAGGCCGACGCCCGCGGTCTGCCCGCCGCCGAGCCCGGCCGGGCCGCTGTGCTCGCCCGGATCCGGGCCGGGGCCAAGGAGCTGGCCCGGTCCGTGCCCGTCTGGGACGCGTACGGGATCTTCCTGGAGGCCGAACTCGAGCGGGCCGAGGACGGCCGGCAGGACGCGGACCGCTGGGCGGAGGTGGTGGCCGCCTTCGAGGCCACGGGCCGCCCCTACGAGCTGGCCCGGGTCCGCTACCGCTGGGCCGAGGCCCTGCTCGCCACCGACGGAGCCGGGGCGGAGGCCGCCGCCGAGCCACTGCGGCAGGCCCACGGGACCGCGGAGCGCATCGGCGCCGGGCCCCTGCGCGAGGCCGTGGAGCTGCTGGCCCGCCGCGCCCGGCTGCCGCTCACCCCGGCCACCGCGGCGCCGCGGGCCGCCGAGGAGCCCGCGCCCGCGGAGTCGCTCGGCCTCACCCCGCGCGAGCGGGACGTCCTCCGGCTGGTCGCGCTGGGCCACAGCAACCGCCGGATAGCCGAGGAACTGTTCATCTCGCCGAAGACGGCGAGCGTGCACGTGTCCAACATCCTCGCCAAGCTGGGAGTCTCGGGCCGTGGCGAGGCGGCGGCCCTGGCCCACCGGTTCCGGCTGTTCAGCCCTGCCGAGGCCGGATGACCACCTGGCCGGACTCGAGGTCGATCGGGCCCTTGCCCGGGTCGGCGTCGCCGATGTCGTCGCGGACCAGCGCCAGCCGGTTCTGCTCCTCTTCCTCGTGCTTCCGCCCGGGTGCGAACAGTTCTTCGAAAACGTTGAACACGTCAACCCCCATCGCTCAACTGTCCCCCTCAGTGTAGGCAGACGGTGCGCGCGTCCCCGGGCGCGCGCACCCGGCGGCACCCGGGACCGTCAGCGCACCTTCAGCCGCAGCAGACGATCGTCCTGGTCACCGGGGGTGCCGCGGCCGTCGGTGTTGCTCGTGGTGAGCCACAGCCCGCCGTCGTCCGCCGCGACGACCGTCCGCAGCCGCCCGTACTCACCCGGCAGGAACGGCTGCGGGTCGGCGACCGGCTTCGCGCCCGCCAGCGGGACGCGCCAGAGCCGCTCGCCGCGCAGACCGGCGAGCCACAGCGAGCCCTGCGCGTAGGCGAGGCCGCTGGGGGAGGCGTCGGCGGTCTTCCACTGCGCGACCGGGTCCACGTAGCCGCTCCTGCCGCCCTTGCCCTCGACGAGCGGCCAGCCGTAGTTCTTGCCCGGCTCGACGAGATTCAGCTCGTCCCAGGTGTCCTGGCCGAACTCCGCCGCCCACAGCCGCTTGTCCGCGTCCCAGGCCAGACCCTGCACATTGCGGTGCCCCAAGGAGTAGACGACCGAGTCGGGCCACGGATTGCCCGGGGCGGGTCTGCCGTCCGGGGTCATGCGCAGGATCTTCCCGCCGAGCGACTCCCGGTCCTGGGACAGGCCGCGCCGCCCGCTCTCGCCCGTACCCGCGTAGAGCATCCTGTCGGGGCCGAAGGCGATCCGGCCGCCGTTGTGGACGGTGCCCTTGGGGATGCCCCGGAAGATCGTGTTCGGCGCGCCGAGCCGGCGTCCCGCGGGCTTCCGCTCGTCGTAGAGCATGCTCGCGACGCGGTTGTCGGACTCGGTCGTGAAGTAGGCGTACACCTGGTGATCGGTGTCGAAGTCGGCGCTCACGGCGAGGCCCAGCAGCCCGCCCTCGCCGCCCGGCGCGACGCCGGGCACGGAGCCCAGCTCGGTCTGCTTGCCGTCCTTCACCGCGACCCGGAAGATCTTCGCCGTGTCGCGGGAGCCCACCAGCAGATCCCCGTCGGGCAGCGTGGCCACGCCCCACGGCGCATTGAGCTTCGTGGCGAGCGTACGGACGACCTCGACCGATCCCTTGGCCGGGGCGGGGGAGGCGGCGGCCGTGGCGGAGCCCGAAGGTCCGCCCGCGCCGGGGGACTTGGCCCCGGACGGCGCCCGGTCGCCGGAGGTGGTGACGCCCTCGGGGAGTTCGCCGGTGGAACAGCCCGTGACGATCAGCAGCGCGGCGGCGGCCAGCGCGGCGGTGACGGCGGTACGTCGCACGGTTCGTTCCTCTCACGGGGACGGCCCGCCGGAGCGCGGCGCTCTCCTGTACTGCGTTCCTGCGTACTGCGACTGATTTCCTGTGTGCTGCTGTACTGCGTTCCTTATACACCGCACCGTCACGGACCGTGCCGCACCACGGGTACCGCGCCGCCGTGCCGGTGGCGCCGGGGCCGCCCGGTCAGTACCAGGAGCCCAGCGCCCTCGGCAGCGCCGCCAGCTCGGCGAAGTCCTCCCCGGTGAGCCGCAGTTCGGCCGCCGCGGCGTTCTGTACCGCCCACCGTGCCTTCTTCGTGCCCGGCACGGGCACGACGTGTCGCCCCTGGGCCAGCACCCACGCCAGCGCGACCTGCGCGGCGGACGCGCCGTGGCGGTGCGCGACCCGGCGCAGCCCCGCCACGATCGGCTGGTTGGCGGCCATCATCTCCGCCGTGAAGCGCGGGTGGCGGGCCCGGATGTCCTCCGGCTCGAAGCCCTGCCCCGGCGTGAGCGTGCCACTGAGGAAACCATTCCCCAGCGGCATCGCGGCCAGCAGCCCGACCCCTCGCGACGCGCACCACGGGACCAGCGCGTCCAGCGCCTCCCGCGACCACACCGAAAGCTCCGCCTGCACACAGCTCACCGGGAAGACCTGCTGCACCCGCTCCAGCTGCCGGACCGTCGCGTCGTAGAGCCCCGCCCGGGACCGGCGACGGGTGCGCGCCCCGATCGCGCACCACCCCAGCGCGCGGACCTTGCCGGCGGAGACCAGCTCCGCCATCGCGCCCCAGGTCTCCTCGATCGGCACCTCGGGGTCGGGCCGGTGGAGCTGGTAGAGGTCGATGACATCGGTCTGGAGGCGGCGCAGCGAGGCGTCGCACGCCCGCTTCACATAGCCGGGGCGGCCGTTGGCGACGATGTGCTGCTCGCCCACCAGCAGCCCGCACTTGGTCGAGACGAACGCCTCCGAGCGCCGCTCCCGCAACACCCGCCCCACGAGCAGCTCATTGGTGAAGGGCCCGTACATATCGGCGGTGTCCAGCAGGCTCACCCCGGCGTCGAGCGCCGCGTGCACCGTGCGCAGAGCTCCCTCGCCGCTCTGCTGGGAGGCGGTGTACGCCCAGTGCATGGGCATGCAGCCGAGGCCGATCGCGCCCACCTCGAGCGCCGTCGCACCGATTGTCCTGCGCTCCACCCGCCGTGCCCTCCCGTTCCTCGCCCCCAAACTAACCTCTGCGCTCCGGCCCGGTTCGCATAGCCTCCTGGCATGAGTGCAGATCACAGCGGTTCCGGGCGCCCACTGGCATGGCTGCCCCTCCACCCCGAGGAGATCGACGGGCTGCCCGCCGAACTCGACTACGCCTACTGGGCCGGGGTCTCGGACTTCCCCACCGACCCCGCCCGGTGCGTTTTCTACGGCGTCCCCTATCTGGCGCCCCCCGAGGTGTCCGCCCGTCCCCTGGCGCACATGCCGCGGCTGCGGGTCGTGCAGACCCTGACCGCCGGCGTGGACGACATCCTGCCCGCCGTGCCGCGGATGCCGTCGGGCACCCTGCTCTGCAACGCGCGCGGGCTGCACGACGCGAGCACCGCCGAGCTGGCCCTCGCGCTGACCCTCGCCGCCCTGCGGGACATCCCCGGCTTCGTGCGCGCCCAGGACGCGGGGCAGTGGCGGCAGGGGTTCCGCCCGGCGCTCGCCGACAGCTCCGTACTCATCGTGGGTTACGGTTCGATCGGCAGTGCGATCGAGGACCGGCTTGCGCCCTTTGAGTGCGCGCGGGTGGCGCGCGTCGCGCGCTCCGCGCGTAACACCGCGCGCGGGCCGGTGCATCCGGTCGCCTCCCTGCCCGAGTTGCTTCCCGACGCCGACGTGGTGATTCTCGCGACGCCGCTCACCGAGGAGACCCGGGGGCTCGTCAACGCGGGGTTCCTCGGCCGGATGAAGGACGGGGCCCTTCTGGTGAACGTCGCGCGCGGCGCCGTGGTGGACACCGAGGCGCTCCTCGCCGAGCTGGAGAGCGGTCGGCTGCGGGCCGCACTGGACGTGACCGACCCCGAGCCGCTGCCCCCGGGGCACCCGCTGTGGACCGCTCCGGGAACTCTCATCACCCCCCATGTGGGTGGTCCTTCGTCGGCGTTCCTGCCCCGCGCCAAGGCCCTGCTCCGCGATCAACTGGCCAGATTTGTACTGGACGAGCCTCTACGAAATGTCGTAGTCAGCGCCGCGTAGCGGCACGTAGAGGTACCGTTTGACTGCACTGCGTATCCATAAACCCCCGCCTGGTTACGCTGTGTATATGAGCTATGTCCCTGAGTGACGAGTCTGGTGTATCGTCCCGACCGGGGGCTGCGCCGCGCACCGTACGGCCGCAGCGAGGGACCGCGACTCGAGGGGGGCGACGGGCGATGCACGGCCAATGGACGATCTACCCGACGCGGCTCATGCGCCGATCACGACTCCGCCACGACGCGACCGCTGTTCCACGGCTCCTTGCGAGCCCCCGGCCCGGGACGGCGGCGCGGTGAGCGCCCCCGGAGCGACGCTGCCCCGCCAGCCGGCCCCCGCCGGCTCCGGGCTGTGGTCCCAGCTCCTGCTGGCCCTGGTCTGCGGCGGCTACGCCACGGGCGCGGCCCTCGGCTGGGGCTCGCCCGAGCTGGCGCGGGTCATGGGCGATTTCGGGCTCAGCGCCGCCGCCGTCGTCGCCGCGATCTCCTGCTCCTGGTACAGCCGCACGCGCAACACCCGCTTCCGCCCCGCCTGGCTGCTCTTCGCGGCCTCCTCCGCGATGGCCGGCTTCGGCAACGCCGTCTGGGGCTGGTACGAGGTGATCCTGCGCCAGCCGGTGCCCACCCCGTCCCCGGCCGACTTCTGCTTCCTGCTCTTCGCGCCGCCCGCCATCATCGGCCTGCTGGTCCTCGCCCGCCGCCCGGTCACCCGGGCCGGCTGGGTCTGCCTCGCGCTCGACGCGTGGCTGATCGGCGGTTCCCTGCTCACGCTCTCCTGGAGCCTGGCGCTCGCGCACACCGCGCACTTCGAGGGCGAGACCGTGGCGCACACCGCGCTCTCGCTGGCCTACCCGCTGCTCGACATCGTGCTGGTCTCGATGGTGCTGGCACTGCACTTCCGCCGCTCCTCCGCCAACCGCTCCGCGATCAACACCGCCATCGCGGCCCTCGCCCTGACCGTCCTGTGCGATGCCCTGTTCACCTCGCCGCTGCTGAAGGTGAACTACCGCTCCGGCCAGATCCTCGACGCGGGCTGGTTCGCGGGTTACATGCTGATGGCGTACGCGCCCTGGGTGGCCCGGGAGAAGGGCGACGAGAGCGTGGCCCAGGCGGGGTACACGGGCCAGCACCCCAGCCGACCCATCGCCGGCTCGCTCGCCGCGCTCACCCCGTATCTCGCCGCCGCCGTCTGCACGTTGGGCATCCTGTACAACGTCCTCGACGGCCACCAGGTCGACCGCGTCGTGCTCTTCACCGGCTGCACGGTCGTCCTGGCCCTCGTCATCCGGCAGGGCATCATGCTGCTGGACAACATCTCCCTCACCCAGGAGCTGGCGCAGAAGGAGAACCACTTCCGCTCCCTGGTCCAGGGCTCCAGCGACGTCATCATGATCGCCGCTCCCACCGGAATACTGCGCTACGTCAGCCCCGCCGCCGCCGGGGTCTACGGCCGTGACGCCGAGGAGCTGGTCGGCTCCGAGCTGGCCTCCCTCATCCACCCCGAGGACCTGGGCCGGGTCGTCCACGAGGTGCGCCGCTTCCTCGCCGCGCCACCCGCCGAGGAGCCCACCACCCGCATCGAGTGCCGCTTCCGCTCCGGCAGCGGCGACTGGCTCAATGTGGAGTCCACCGTCAACCGCCACCACGGCGGCCTCATCTTCAACAGCCGGGACGTGACCGAGCGGGTCCGTCTCCAGGCCCAGTTGCAGCACACGGCCGAGCACGACCCGCTCACCGACCTGCCCAACCGCGCCCTGTTCACCCGGCGCGTCCAGCAGGCCCTCGCCGGCCGCAGAGCGACCGACGCGGGCACCGCCGTGCTCTTCATCGACCTCGACGGCTTCAAGGCGGTCAACGACACCGTCGGCCACCAGGCAGGCGACGAGCTCCTCGTCCAGGCGGCCCGTCGGCTCCAGGAGTCCGTGCGGGCCGGGGACAGCACCGCCCGGTTCGGGGGTGACGAGTTCGCCGCGCTGATCATCGGCGACGGCACCCGTGACCCCGCCGCGCGCGAGTACCGCATCCATGAGATCGCCGACCGGCTGCGGCTCACCCTCTCCCAGCCGTACAAGGTGGAGGGCGGCCAGGAGGTCCGCGTCGCCGCCAGCATCGGTGTCGCCTTCGCCGAGCCCGGCATCACCCCCGGCGGCCTGATGCGCAACGCCGACCTCGCGATGTACCGCGCGAAGCAGGCCGGCAAGGGCCGCGTCGAGCTGTACGCACCGCAGATGCAGGCCGACGTGGTCCGCCGCGCCGAGCAGGCCACCCGGCTGCGCACCGCCCTGCACGACGGCGAGTTCGCGCTGCTGCACCAGCCGGTGGTGGAGCTGTCGACCGGCCGGATCACCGCGGTCGCCGCACAGCCCCGCTGGCGCTCGACCCAGGGCATCCTCTTCACCCCGGCCGAGTTCCTCCGGGTCGCCGAGCTGGAGCGGGCCGACGAGAGCGCGCGCACCGCAGAGCTCGGCCGCTGGACGCTGGAGAAGGCGCTCGAGCACGCCGCGCAGCGCCGCCTCGCGGGCTACGGCGTGCCCGTCTACGTCCGGCTCTCCGGCGCCCGCCTGCTGGACAAGTCCCAGCCCCCGAAGAATCTGGAGGCGCTGCTCATCCGGCACGCCCTGCCCACCGGCGCGCTCACCCTGGAGCTGTCCGGCAGCGACCCGCGGATCCCGCTGGACGAGCTGGAGCGCCGGCTGGTCGCGCTGCGCCGCTTCGGGGTACGCATCGCCCTGGACGGCTTCGGCAGCGGATACGCCGCGATCAGCGCGCTGCGCAGGCTCCCGATCGATGTGCTCAAGATCGACCGGGGGCTGGTCGAAGGAGTCATCGAATCCCCCCGGCTGCACAAGATCACCGCAGGGCTGTTGAAGATCGCGGACGATCTCGGGATGCAGTCCGTCGCCGAGGGCGTGGACGTCCCCGAGCAGGCGCACGCCCTGCGCACCATGGGCTGCACCCACGCCTTGGGCGCCGCCTTCGCCGGGCCCGTCGACGAGCACCGGCTGCGCCACGCCCTCGACCGGGGGGCGTACGCCGTACCGGCCGCCGAATCCGTTCCGGTGGAAGAGGCGGAACAGGTACTCGTCGGGGGTTCGCTGCCCGTACGATCCGGGGCGGCGGGCGGCGCGGGCTCGCTCGCGCATGCTCCATTGCGCTCAAATAATGAGACGCCCGTCCCACCCACTTGACACCTCGTGGGCGCCGGGGGGAGGGTCAGTGCCATGCGCACCCGAATTCTCGTACTTGGAAAGCGCGTCGGCTGAAGCAGGGCATCGTCTTGATCCCCTGCCGACCACCCCGACGCGCTCCCCTCGCTTGCCTCCCGGCACGAGGGGTTTTTTGTTGCACCGGAACCTCGCAGACCCCCACAAATCTCCGTCGTATTTCCATCGAATCCGTCGAAATCGCCGAATCCTTCGAGAAGAGAAGTCGATGACCGAGCAGGCCACCGGGGCCCATCATCCGCAGCCGCGGGCCCGTAGCGGCGGGGCGCAGCAGCCCGCCACCGTCGAGCACGTCACGGGTGCGCAGTCCCTCATCCGCGCGCTGGAGGAGGTCGGGGCCGACACCGTGTTCGGCATCCCGGGCGGTGCGATCCTCCCCGCGTACGACCCGATGATGGACTCCTCGAAGGTCCGCCACGTCCTGGTCCGCCACGAGCAGGGCGCGGGTCACGCGGCCACCGGATACGCGCAGGCCACCGGCAAGGTCGGGGTCTGCATGGCCACTTCGGGCCCCGGCGCGACCAACCTCGTCACCCCGATCGCCGACGCCCACATGGACTCCGTCCCGCTGGTCGCCATCACCGGTCAGGTCGCCTCCAAGTCGATCGGCACGGACGCCTTCCAGGAGGCGGACATCTGCGGCATCACCATGCCGATCACCAAGCACAACTGGCTGGTCACCGACCCGGCGGAGATCCCCCGGACCATCGCCGAGGCGTTCCACGTCGCCTCCACGGGCCGACCCGGCCCGGTGCTCGTCGACATCGCCAAGGACGCCCTCCAGGCACAGACCACCTTCGTCTGGCCGCCGCACACCGACCTGCCCGGCTACCGCCCGGTCACCAAGCCGCACGCCAAGCAGATCCGCGAGGCCGCCAAGCTGATCACGCAGGCCAGACGGCCGGTGCTCTACGTCGGCGGCGGTGTGATGAAGGCCCGTGCCACGGCCGAGCTGAAGGTCCTCGCCGAGCTGACCGGCGCTCCCGTCACCACCACCCTGATGGCGCTGGGCTCCTTCCCCGACAGCCACCCGCTGCACGTCGGCATGCCGGGCATGCACGGCGCGGTCGCCGCCGTCACCGCCCTGCAGAAGGCGGACCTGATCGTCGCCCTCGGCGCGCGGTTCGACGACCGCGTCACCGGGAAGCTCGACTCCTTCGCCCCGTACGCCAAGATCGTCCACGCGGACATCGACCCCGCCGAGATCGGCAAGAACCGCGCCGCCGACGTCCCCATCGTCGGTGACGCCCGCGAGGTCATCGCGGACCTGATCGTCGCGCTCCAGGCGGAGCACGCCGCCGGCCACAAGGGTGACTACGACGCCTGGTGGACCGACCTCAACCGCTGGCGCGACACCTACCCGCTCGGCTACGACCAGCCCGAGGACGGCAGCCTCTCCCCGCAGCAGGTCATCCAGCGCATCGGGCAACTCGCCCCGGAGGGCACCATCTACGCGGCCGGCGTCGGCCAGCACCAGATGTGGGCCTCGCACTTCATCGACTACGAACAGCCCGCCACCTGGCTGAACTCCGGCGGCGCCGGGACGATGGGGTACGCGGTCCCGGCCGCCATGGGCGCCAAGGCCGGTGTGCCCGAGCGCACGGTGTGGGCCATCGACGGCGACGGCTGCTTCCAGATGACCAACCAGGAACTGGTCACCTGCGCGCTGAACAACATCCCGATCAAGGTCGCGATCATCAACAACGGCGCGCTCGGGATGGTCCGCCAGTGGCAGACCCTCTTCTACAACCAGCGTTACTCCAACACCGTGCTGCACTCCGGTCCCGGACACGACGGCAAGGAGGCGGCGGCCGGCACCCGGGTCCCGGACTTCGTCAAGCTGTCGGAGGCCATGGGCTGCGTGGGGCTCCGCTGTGAGGACCCGGCCCAGCTCGATGCCGTCATCGAGCAGGCCAACGCCATCAACGACCGCCCCGTGGTGGTGGACTTCATCGTCCACCAGGACGCCATGGTCTGGCCGATGGTCGCCGCCGGCACCTCCAACGACGAGATCCTCGCGGCGCGCGGCGTCCGCCCGGACTTCGGCGACAACGAAGACGACTGAGGACCGAAGAGGACGACGAGGAAGAACGAGATGACCAAGCACACGCTCTCCGTCCTGGTGGAGAACACCCCCGGCATCCTCACCCGGATCGCCGCGCTGTTCGCCCGCCGCGGCTTCAACATCGACTCGCTCGCCGTCGGGGTCACCGAGCACCCCGACATCTCCCGCATCACCATCGTCGTCAACGTCGAGACGCTGCCGCTGGAGCAGGTGACCAAGCAGCTCAACAAGCTCGTCAACGTCCTGAAGATCGTCGAGCTGGAGGACAGCGCCGCGATCCAGCGTGAACTCGTCCTGGTGAAGGTCCGTGCCGACAACGAGACGCGCTCCCAGATCGTCGAGATCGTCCAGCTCTTCCGCGCCAAGACCGTCGACGTCTCCCCGGAGGCCGTGACCATCGAGGCCACCGGCGGCAGCGACAAGCTCGGCGCGATGCTCAAGATGCTGGAGCCCTTCGGCATCAAGGAGCTGGTGCAGTCCGGGACCATCGCCATAGGGCGTGGCGCCCGGTCCATCACGGACCGCAGCCTGCGCGCCCTGGACCGCTCGGCCTGACGAACACCGCGGCGCGCGGCGTCCTCGCGAGGGACGTCGCCGCCCGCCCCGCCCCTCGATCCGGGACGCGCCCGGATACCGAGACCCGAACACCTTCCCGCACCCGCCCGTCATACGGTGGGACGTACAACCGGAAATCAAGGAGATATCCCAGTGGCTGCCGAGCTGTTCTACGACGACGACGCCGACCTGTCCATCATCCAGGGCCGCAAGGTCGCGGTTATCGGATACGGCAGCCAGGGCCACGCCCACGCGCTGTCGCTGCGCGACTCGGGCGTGGACGTCCGCGTCGGTCTGCACGAGGGCTCCAAGTCCAAGGCGAAGGCCGAGGAGCAGGGCCTGCGGGTCGTCACCCCGGCCGAGGCGGCGGCCGAGGCCGACGTCATCATGATCCTCGTTCCGGACCCGATCCAGGGCAAGGTCTACGAGGAGTCCATCAAGGACCAGCTCAAGGACGGCGACGCGCTGTTCTTCGGCCACGGCCTGAACATCCGCTTCGGCTTCATCAAGCCCCCGGCCGGCGTCGACGTCTGCATGGTCGCCCCCAAGGGCCCCGGCCACCTGGTGCGCCGTCAGTACGAGGAGGGCCGCGGCGTTCCGTGCATCGCGGCCGTCGAGCAGGACGCCACGGGAGGCGGCTTCGCCCTCGCGCTCTCCTACGCCAAGGCCATCGGCGGCACCCGCGCCGGTGTCATCAAGACCACCTTCACCGAGGAGACCGAGACCGACCTGTTCGGTGAGCAGGCCGTGCTCTGCGGCGGCGCCTCCGCGCTGGTCAAGGCGGGCTTCGAGACCCTGGTCGAGGCGGGCTACCAGCCGGAGATCGCGTACTTCGAGTGCCTCCACGAGCTCAAGCTGATCGTGGACCTGATGTACGAGGGCGGCCTGGAGAAGATGCGCTGGTCGGTCTCCGAGACCGCCGAGTGGGGCGACTACGTCACCGGCCCGCGGATCATCACGGACCAGACCAAGGCCGAGATGAAGAAGGTCCTCGGCGAGATCCAGGACGGCACCTTCGCCAACAACTGGATGAAGGAGTACAACGACGGTCTGCCGAAGTACAACGAGTACAAGAAGGCCGACGAGGACCACCTGCTGGAGACCACCGGCAAGAAGCTCCGCAAGCTGATGAGCTGGGTGGACGACAAGGAGTAAGCGTCTGCGCCGTGCGTCGCCGGGCGGGCTCGCCGTCGAGCCCGCCCCGCGGCGTCCCGCGACACGCGCCCGCACCGGGCGGGTGACCTTTTCCCGTCCGCCCAAGGCCGGGCCCGGGTCCCCGATACACTGCGGAGCACAAACGCGTCAGGCTCACAGCGTCGTGCGTCTTCCACGCGGCTGCCCCCTTCACCGCCTTCGGCCGTAGGGACGGCCGTCCCGCAAAGGACTAGTGAGGACCACGTGAGCACTGCTTCGTCCCGTAAACCCGTCGTACTCATCGCCGAAGAGCTGTCGCCCGCCACTGTCGACGCCCTCGGCCCGGACTTCGAGATCCGGCACTGCAACGGCGCGGACCGCGCCGAGCTGCTGCCCGCCGTCGCCGACGTGGACGCCATCCTCGTACGCTCCGCCACCAAGATCGACGCCGAGGCCATCGCGGCCGCGAAGAAGCTGCGCGTCGTGGCCCGCGCCGGAGTCGGCCTGGACAACGTCGACGTCTCCGCCGCCACCAAGGCCGGCGTGATGGTCGTCAACGCCCCGACGTCCAACATCGTCACCGCCGCCGAGCTGGCCTGCGGTCTGCTCATCGCGACCGCCCGCAACATCCCGCAGGCCAACACCGCGCTCAAGAACGGCGAGTGGAAGCGCTCGAAGTACACGGGCGTCGAGCTGTCCGAGAAGGTCCTCGGCGTCGTCGGCCTCGGCCGGATCGGTGTCCTCGTCGCCCAGCGCATGTCCGCGTTCGGCATGAAGGTCGTCGCCTACGACCCGTACGTCCAGCCCGCGCGCGCCGCGCAGATGGGGGTCAAGCTCCTCACCCTCGACGAGCTGCTGGAGGTCGCGGACTTCATCACCGTGCACCTGCCGAAGACCCCCGAGACCCTCGGGCTGATCGGTGACGACGCGCTGCACAAGGTCAAGCCCTCGGTCCGCATCGTCAACGCCGCTCGCGGCGGGATCGTGGACGAGGCCGCGCTGGCGACGGCCCTGAAGGAGGGCCGGGTAGCCGCCGCGGGCCTGGACGTCTACACCACCGAGCCGTGCACCGACTCCCCGCTCTTCGAGTTCGACAACGTGGTCGCCACCCCGCACCTCGGCGCCTCCACGGGCGAGGCGCAGGAGAAGGCGGGCATCGCGGTCGCGCGGTCCGTGCGGCTCGCGCTCGCGGGCGAGCTCGTGCCGGACGCGGTCAACGTCCAGGGCGGCGTCATCGCCGAGGACGTCAAGCCCGCGCTGCCGCTGGCCGAGAAGCTCGGCCGGATCTTCACCGCCCTCGCGGGCGAGGTCGCGGTCCGGCTCGATGTCGAGGTCTACGGCGAGATCACCCAGCACGATGTGAAGGTGCTCGAACTGAGCGCGCTCAAGGGTGTGTTCGAGGACGTCGTCGACGAGACGGTGAGCTACGTCAATGCCCCGCTGTTCGCGCAGGAGCGCGGCGTCGAGGTCCGGCTGACCACCAGCTCCGAGTCGCCCGACCACCGCAATGTGGTCACCGTGCGCGGCACGCTCTCGGGCGGCGGCGAGGTGTCCATCTCCGGCACGCTGGCGGGCCCGAAGCACCTCCAGAAGATCGTCGCCGTGGGCGAGCACGACGTGGACCTCGGCCTCGCCGACCATATGGCCTTCCTCCGCTACGGCGATCGCCCCGGCGTCGTCGGCACGGTCGGCCGCATCCTGGGCGGGGCGGGCATCAACATCGCCGGCATGCAGGTCTCCCGCGCCACGGAGGGCGGCGAGGCGCTGGTCGCCCTTACGGTCGACGAGTCGATCCCGGCACCCGTGCTCGCGGAGATCGCCGAGGAGATCGGCGCCGCGTCCGCCCGCGCCGTGAATTTGATCGACTGACGGCCGTCCTCAAACGCCGGACGGGCTGCTGTGCTGTGTCCTCAAACGCCGGACGGGCTTGGTGGCTGAGCTCAGCCACATCCAGCCTGTCCGGCGTTTGAGGACGCGCCCGCAGGGCGCCCGCCGCCGCAGGCGGCCGGGACGGCTCGCGGCCGAAGAACCGCCGGCCGGGCGAGCGGCTCAGTGGCGGGCCAGGACCGCCTCGGGGGCGGTCTCCGCGACGGGTCGTTCCGGCGTCGTCGTCACACCGCGCAACGCGGCCACCGCACCGACGGCGGCGAGGGCCAGCACGGCGGCTCCGCCGAGGGCGGCGAGGTTCATACCGTGGGTGAAGGCGTCGCGGGCGACGGCCAGCACGGTTTCGCCCGCCCGGCCCGGCAGCCCGGCCGCCGCGCCCACCGCCCCGCCGAGCGTCTCGCGGGCCGCTTCCAGTGCCCCGTGCGGCAGGTCCGCGGGCAGGGAGTCGGTCACGTCACGGCGGTAGACGGCGACGCCGACGCTGCCGAAGACCGCCATGCCGAGCGCACCGCCGAACTCCTGCCCCGTCTCCAGCAGCGAGGCCGCCGAACCGGCCTTCTCCGGCGGGGCGGTGGACAGGGCCATGTCGGAGACCAGGGCCATGACCGTCACGATGCCGCAGCCGATGACGCCGGCGCCGATCAACGTGGTCCACAGCGAGTCGGTGCCGGCCCGGGTCAGGACGGCGTAGCCCAGGGCGGCGACGACGAATCCGGCGGCGATGACGTACGCCTTGTCGACCTTCTGCGCGATCGCCGTCGAGAGGGGGGCGGCGATACCGACGGCGAGGGACGGGACGACGCTCCACAGCGCGGCCTCCATCGGGCCCTTGCCGAGCACGGACTGCAGATACTGGGTGGTGAAGTAGACCGAGCCCATCATGCCGAACGCCGCGACGGTGTTGAGCGCGATGCCCGCCCCGAAGGCGCGGTGGCGGAACAGCTCCCGGCTGATCATCGCGGACCGCAGGGTGCGCTGGCGGCGTACGAAGATCCAGCCCATGACCAGGCCCGCGGCGACGCACAGGGCCATCGCCGCGCTGAACCCCTCGGCGGCGATCTCCTTGAGCCCGTAGGTCACCGGGAGCACGGCGGCCATCGACAGCGGCACGCTCAGCAGGTCGAACCGGCCCGGCTTCGGGTCCTTGTACTCCGGCACCAGGAACGGCACGAGCACCAGGAGCAGCACCATCGCGGGGACGTTGATCAGAAAGACCGAGCCCCACCAGAAGTGCTCCAGCATCACCCCGCCGAGCACGGACCCCAGCGCGATCCCGCCCGCCATGGCGCCGGACCAGATGCCGATGGCCTTGGTGCGCTGGGTGTCGTCGTGAAACAGGTTCCGCACCAGCGCCATCGTGCTCGGCATGAGCGTCGCACCGCCGATCCCGAGCACGGCACGCGCCGCGATCAGCATCTCCGCGCTCTGCGCGTACGCCGCCGCCACCGAGGCCGCCCCGAAGGCCGCCGCGCCGAACATCAGCAGCTTGCGCCGGCCGATCCGGTCACCGAGCGACCCCATCGTGATCAGCAGCCCGGCGAGGGCGAAGGCGTAGACATCGAATATCCACAGCTGCTGGGTGGCGGAGGCGTCGAGCGACTCGCTGATGGAGGGGACCGCGAAGAACAGGACGGAGGCGTCCATCGAGACCAGAAGGAGGGGCAGTAGGAGGACGACGAAAGCCGTCCATTCCTTCCGCCCGGCGCGTGCGCTGGGGTTCGTCATGGCCACGAATATACGGATGTATTAAACGCTTGTCTATGACGCTTGTATAAGACGCTCGTCTGGTACGGGCGTATGGGGCGGCGCTAGGGTTCCGGCATGGGACATCGTGAAGATCTGCTCGAAGGCGCGAAGCGCTGCCTGCTCGACAAGGGCTGGGTGCGCACCACCGCGCGCGACATCGTGGCCGCCTCCGGCGCCAACCTCGCCTCCATCGGCTATCACTACGGCTCGAAGGACGCGCTGATGACGACGGCGTTCTTCCAACTGGTCGAGGAGTGGGGTGACGGTGCCACGCGCAGGCTCGCGGCGGGACGCGACCGGGAGTCGGGCCCGGAGCGGCAGCTCGCGCAGACCGTGGACGCGATGTTCGGGGAGTTCGAGCGGGACCGGCAGTTCTGGCTGGTCCAGATGGAGGTCATCGGCCAGTTGGACCGCAACCCCGATCTGAAGAAGCGCTTCGCCGAGGTCCTGCCCAGCGGTCGGGAGGGCATGCTGGCGATCTTCGAGGGCGTCGACGACGTCGATGTGCCCGCCGAGGCCACGCGGACCGCGGGGGCCTTCGTCCACGCGCTCTTCATCGGCATGTGGGTGCAGTGGCTCATGAACCCGGAGGCCGTGCCGACGGGGCGTGAGCTGGTGGAGGGCATGCGCAGGGTCCTGACCGGCGCGGCCCTGAGCAGCGAGCCCCTGCCGGACGCCTGACGGGTGCGGGTGCGCGGGGGACTTGTTGGCTGTTGAACGGAAATATGGCCCGAACCGTACGCAGTCCGGCAACCTGATGCCCCGCCATGGGTAGGGAAGGGGGAGGACGTCAGTCCCGAACTGGGAGGTTGACCGTGACCCGGAGCCGCACCAGCAGCGACGTCGTTGTCGACGACGGCACCACCGAAGCCGACAGCCGCGCGGAGAAGAGCGCCACCGCACCCGTTTTCCCCCATGAACGCACCTGCCCCTACCAGCCCCCCGCCGGCCATGAAGCCCTCGTCGCGGACGGCCCCCTCTCACGCGTGACGTTGTACGACGGCCGTGAGGTGTGGCTGGTGACCGGGCACGCCGAGGGGCGAGCCCTGCTCACCGACCAGAGGCTCTCCTCGGACCGGCAGAATCCGGCCTTTCCGGTCTTCGCCCCCCGGGCCGAGGGGCAAGGCGAGACCCCCCTTCCGCTCATCGGCTACGACGACCCCGGACACGCCCGGCAACGGCGCATGCTGATCCCCAGCTTCGGGCTCAAGCGGATCGCCGCCATGCGCCCGCAGATCCAGCGGATCGCGGACGAGCTCATCGACGCGATGCTCGCCGACGGCACGGAGGCGGAGCTCGTCTCCGCGTACGCCCTGCCCCTGCCGTCCATGGTCATTTGTTCACTGCTCGGCGTCCCCTATGAGGAGCACGAACTCTTCGAGTCCCTGTCGCGGGCCCTGCTGCTCTCCGAGACGAGCGCCGAAGCGCGCGAGAAACGGCTGGAGTTCGAGAACTACCTCGACGGGCTCATCGCCCGCAAGGAGGCGGCACCGGGCGACGGGCTGCTCGACGAACTCATCGCCGACCGGCTCGCGGAAGGGCAGCTGAACCGCCGCGAGCTGGTCATGACGGCCATGGTCACGCTCATCGCCGGGCACGAGACCACGGCCAACATGATCACCCTCGGGATGTACACCCTCCACGAACACCCGGACCAGCTCGCCGCGTTGCGCGCCGATCCGGCACTGATGCCGGGGGCCGTCGAGGAACTGCTGCGCTATCTGTCGATCGCCGACGTCATGATGCGGGTCGCCACCTCGGACATCGAGATCGACGGCCGGACCATCCGGGCGGGGGACGGGGTCGTCCTCTCGGCCTCGCTGATCAACCGTGACGCGGAGGTCTACGACCGGCCCGGGGTGCTCGACGTGCGCCGCTCGGCCCGGCACCACGTCGCGTTCGGCTTCGGCATCCACCAGTGCCTGGGCCAGAACCTGGCCCGCGCCGAGCTGGAAATCGCCCTCACCACCCTTTTGACCCGCATCCCGAGCCTGCGGATCACCGTTGCCCGTGACGAGCTGCTCATCAAGCCCGCCACGACGCTGCAGGGACTGTTCACCCTGCCGGTCGCGTGGTGACGAGAGCGGCCGACCAGCGGCCCATGGAGAGAACGGAGCCCGTCACATGAAGATCAGCATCGATGCGGACACCTGTATCGGCAGCGGCCAGTGCGCCCTCACCGCGCCCGGTGTCTTCACCCAGGACGACGACGGATTCGGCGCCGTCCTGCCGGGCCGTGAGGACGGCGCCGGCGACCCGCTCGTACGGGAGGCGGCACGGGCCTGCCCCGTCCAGGCCATCACGGCCAAGGAAGCCTGAAGTCGTCCCCGGGATGATTACAGCCGGGACGCCTTGAGCGACATGTGCAGCAGCAGCCGGTCCTCGCCCTCGTCCAGGTCGAGGCCGGTGAGCTGCTCCACGCGCGCGAGCCGGTAGTAGAGCGTCTGGCGGTGGATGCCGAGGGCGGCGGCCGCCCGGCCCGCCTGGCCCGCGGAGTCCAGGAAGGTCTCCGCGGTCCGGGCCAGCTCGGTGTTCGCGGGCTCCAGCAGGCGCAGCACGGCCGGATCCGCCGCGCGGTCGGCCGGCAGCGCCGTCAGCGCCCGGTACGCGCCGAGCGTCTCCCACTCCGCCACCGGTCCCAGCCGTCGCCCCGAGCCGGCTGCGGCTCCCGCCGCGCGGGCCGCGGCCAGCGCCTCCGACCAGGCGGTGGGCAGCTCGGCCAGGCCCCGGCGAGGGGTGCCGATCCCCGCCGTGGCGGCCGAGGCCGGACCGGCCGCACGCGGGGAGCGCAGCAGCCGCTCCGCAGCGGTGCGGGCCGGGGCGGGCGTGGTGAGGGCGCGCAGCCGGACCAGTGCGGCGAGCGCCGCCGAGCCGCCCGGAGTCGCGTCCGGGACGGCGCAGAGCGCGGCCACGCCCGACTGCGCCGCGAGCATCGAGCCGGGGCCCGTGTCCGGCGGCACCGCCGACCGGTCCGGCTCGGCCCCGGTGGAACCGGGTTCGCCCACCGGGTGCCAGGGGGCCACCGCGACGAGCGCCAGCGGGCCGTCCGCCGCCGCTCCGAGCGCCTCCCGCAGCGCGCCGCGCGCCGCGTCCCGCCCGGCGGGGCGGGCCGTCAGCAGCTCCCGCAGCAGTTCGCCCAGCTCGGCCCCGGACCGGGCCTCCGCGGCCAGCAGCGCGCCGATGCGGTCGGCGGTCTCCATGGCGTGCGCGAGCCGGGGGTCCGCGTACGGCAGGGCGAGATCGAGCCCCGCCAGCTGCTCGTCGTCCAGCAGCCAGACATAGCCGTGGACCACCCCGCGGTGGCGCACGGGCAGACAGATGCGCCCCTTGAAGACCCCCGCCGCCGGGTCCGGCGGGATCCGCAGCGGCGACAGCGCCCGCGCGATGCCGAACGCCTCGAACCATGCCCGGACCGCCGCCGTCGACCGGCGCTGGAGGATCGAGCGGGTGCGGACCGGGTCCATCATCAGGTCGAGATCGTCGTCACCGCCGTGGGCGCCGAACGCGATCAGCCCGAAGTCGCGGTCCTCGAGCGTCGCGGGCGCGCCGAGCGCCGCCGAGATGTCGTCCACGAGCTGCTGATAGTCGCCCCGCATGCCGCGCTCCGCTCCTTTCCTCGGGTATTCCCCATGCCCGTGCCCCCATTGTCATACATCTGTCTGAGATCCCGGCCACGGATGCGTGACAGCTGTCGATGGTCGCGCGGTGGCATGAACTCTTAGTTTCACGTTGAGTTACTTATGCCGACTCCCCAGGTGGGAGCGGCCGTCATTGTGGAGGTGCCCGTGCTGGCTCCCGTGATTCTCGCCGCTTCGCGCAGCGACAAGATGCGCCGTTTCGTGTCGGCTGCCCCGGGCACCAAGCAGGTCGTCGACCGGTTCATCGCCGGCGAGACCGTCGACCAGGTCATCCCGATCGTGCAGGACGCCTCGGCCAAGGGCCTCGAGGTCACCCTGGACGTCGTGGGCGAGGACATCACCACGGTCGAGCAGTCGCACGCCGCCCGTGACGCCTACCTGGAGCTGGTCGACCGCCTCAAGGCGCTCGGCCTCGGCACCAAGGCCGAGATGTCGGTCAAGCTCTCCATGTTCGGCCAGGCGCTGGAGGGCGGCCACGAGCTGGCGCTCGCCAACGTGCGCCCGGTCGTCGAGGCCGCCGCCGCGATCGGCACCACGGTCACCCTGGACGCCGAGGACCACACCACCCTCGACTCGATGTTCGCCATCCACGAGGAGCTGCGGAAGGACTTCCCGCAGACCGGCTGTGTGATCCAGGCCTACCTCTTCCGCACCGAGGACGACGCCCGCCGGCTCGCCGCGGCCGGCAGCCGGGTGCGTATCGTGAAGGGTGCGTACAAGGAGCCCGCCTCCGTCGCGTACCTGGACAAGGCCGAGATCGACAAGGCTTTCGTCCGCATCGTCAAGATACTCATGCAGGGCGAGGGCTATCCGATGATCGGGTCGCACGACCCGCGTCTGATCGCCATCACGCAGGAGCTGGCCCGGCAGGCGGGGCGCAAACTGGATGAGTACGAATTCCAGATGCTGTACGGCATCCGCAGCGACGAGCACGTCCGGCTGGCCGCCGAGGGCCACCGGATGCGGGTGTACACCGCGTACGGCACCGACTGGTACGGCTACTTCATGCGCCGCCTCGCCGAGAAGCCCGCGAACCTGCTGTTCTTCGCCCGTTCCATCCTCACCACGGGCTGACCCCCGAACCCCCGCAAGAGCCCCGAAGGAGACACGGAACTCATGGACGCCGTCACCCAGGTCCCCGCGCCGGTCAACGAGCCGGTGCACAGCTACGCCCCCGGTTCCCCGGAGCGTGCCCGCCTCGAGGCCAAGCTCAAGGAGCTGGCCGGCAACCCCATCGACCTCCCGATGACCATCAACGGTGAGAAGCGGATGGGCGGCGGCGAGCCGTTCCAGGTCGTGCAGCCGCACAACCACGCGGCCGTCATCGGCACCTTCAACAACGCCACCACCCAGGACGCCCAGGACGCGGTCGACGCCGCCCTGGCCGCCGCCCCGGCGTGGCGCGCGATGTCCTTCGACGACCGCGCGGCGATCATCCTGCGCGCCGCCGAGCTGCTGGCCGGCCCCTGGCGCGAGACGCTGGCCGCCTCCACCATGCTCGGCCAGTCGAAGACCGCCCAGCAGGCGGAGATCGACACCCCCTGTGAGCTCGTCGACTTCTGGCGCTTCAACGTGCACTTCGCGCGCCAGATCCTCGCCGAGCAGCCGGTCGCCAACTCCGCCGGTGTGTGGAACCGCAGCGACCACCGTCCGCTCGAGGGCTTCGTCTACGCGATCACGCCCTTCAACTTCACCGCCATCGCGGGCAACCTGCCGACCGCCCCGGCCCTGATGGGCAACGTGGTCGTATGGAAGCCGTCCCCGACCCAGACCCACTCCGCCGTGCTGCTGATGCAGCTCCTGGAGGAGGCGGGCCTGCCCAAGGGCGTCATCAACCTGGTGACCGGTGACGGCATCGCCGTCTCCGAGGTGGCCCTGAACCACCCCGAGCTGGCCGGCATCCACTTCACCGGCTCGACCAAGACCTTCCAGTACCTGTGGAAGACGGTCGGCAACAACATCGAGAAGTACAAGTCCTACCCGCGTCTGGTCGGCGAGACCGGCGGCAAGGACTTCGTCGTCGCCCACCCGAGCGCCGACCCGGCGATCCTGAAGACCGCGCTGACCCGTGGTTCCTTCGAGTTCCAGGGCCAGAAGTGCTCGGCCTCCTCCCGCGCCTACATCCCGCGCTCCCTCTGGGAGAACGGCTTCAAGGAGCAGTTCGCGGCCGAGGTCGACGGCATCACCATGGGTGACGTCACCGACCTGTCGCACTTCATCGGCGCCGTCATCGACGACCGCTCGTTCGCCAAGAACAAGGCCGCGATCGACCGTGCCAAGTCCGACCCGACCTGCACGATCATCGCGGGCGGCACGTACGACGACTCGGTCGGCTACTTCGTCCGCCCGACGGTCATCGAGTGCACGGACCCGGAGAACGAGGTCTTCACGACCGAGTACTTCGGCCCGATCCTCGCCGTCCACGTCTACGAGGACGCCGACTTCGACGCGATGCTGGCCCAGATGGAGTCCGTCTCGGCGTACGCCCTGACCGGCTCGATCATCGCTCAGGACCGCTACGCGGCGGCCGACGCGATGGAGAAGCTCCGCTTCGCCGCGGGCAACTTCTACATCAACGACAAGTCGACCGGTGCCGTCGTCGGCCAGCAGCCCTTCGGTGGCGGCCGCGCGTCCGGCACCAACGACAAGGCCGGCGCCGCGTCCAACCTGATGCGCTGGACCTCGACCCGCTCCATCAAGGAGACGCTGGTTCCGCCGACCGAGTACGGCTACCCGCACATGGGCTGATCAGCCCTTCATGAGTTCCGCCCCCGTCCGGCTCCCCAGCCGGGCGGGGGCGTCGCTTTTTCGGGGTCCTCCAGGGCCGGCCGCCGGACCGGCCCTGGAGGGGTGCCGCGGAGGGGGCGGCGGTGGTACTACAGGCCGCCGCAGTACGGCGGGATGATGTTGGCGTGGGCCACATAGCCACGGGTGCCCTTGGGCAGCCCGCCCCTGCTCTTGGCCTTCAGCTGGACGTAGTCCCACTTGCCCGACTTGCTGAGGATCCGGATCGGGTCCTTGAAGTAGAGCTGGCCCTTGACGCCGCTCGACGCGCTCGCCTTGGTGCGCAGCCGGGTGCCGTCGGTGTAGATGACCGCGTTGTCCGCGTTGCACGGCTTGGCGGCCGCCGCGCGCTGCGGCGCCGCGGTGGCCGCCTGGGCCGGGGCGGCCAGGGCGGCGGTGCCGAGCAGCGCGACGGTGGTGAGCGCGAGGGATATTCGACGCACGGGCATGTCCTCCGGTGGGTGGAGCGAGGGGTGGAACGGTGAATCAAGATCGCGGCTGCTGCCGCGGCGATCACCTTAGGCGCCGTCGGGTCGTGCTCGTATGGCGGTTTTGTCACGCCCCTGTCACGGCGGCAGCCGTCACAGCGTCACCAGCATCGCCAGTGGCAGCGCGAGCAGCAGCGAGCCGAGCGGGTCGAGGAGGCCGCCGAAGCCCGGCAGCCAGGTGCCCGTGCCCCGCACGCCGGCCTCACGGGTGATCGCGGATCCGAGCAGGCCGCCCACGACACAGCCGCACAGCACCGCGGCCCACAGCGTGACCGTGAACCCGCCGACCGCGCCCAGGCCGGCGGCCACCCCCATGCCCCCGGTGAGCGCGTGCGCCCACGTCCGGTCGGGGGAGAGCCGGGACAGCGGCCGGGCGAGGCCGCCGCCCAGCCGGGTCGCCAGGACCCCGCCGCACCAGGCGGCCACGTCACCGAAGGCGACCGCCACGACCACGGCGATCGCCGTGCCCTCCAGTACCACGAGCCCGCTCAGCGCCAACGGGATCCACAACAGCCCGAAGACCGTGCGCGCCGCCCGCTCACCGGCCCTCGCCGGGTCCCCGGACAGCACCGCCGCCAACACGCACACGATCAGCACGAGCACCGGGAACCGCAGACCGAAACGCACGTCTTCCGGCAGCGCGTGGGCCACATACGCCACCGGCGGCAGCAGCACGGCCGCGACGCCCAGCACCACCCGCTCGCCCCGGCCGAGGCGCATGAGAGCCGCGTACTCGGCCACCGCGATCAGCCCCAGCACAGCCGGCAGCAGCAGCGGCCCCGGCGAGTCCACCGGGTACAGCGCGGCGAGGAACAACAGCGCCGCCACGACCGAGGTGCCCCAGGCGCGGCGCAGTTCACGACGGGCGGTGACGCGCGCGGGGAGAACCGCGACGGCCAGGCCGGCGACGGCCATCGCGACCGCGACGACGGGCAGGGCGCGGCCGAATGCCTCCTCGGCCTCCAGCAGCGCGCTCATCGCGCCTCGTCGGGCAGGAGACGGGCCGGGGCCCAGGGTTCGCGTACGTACTGGCCGTTCATGGGCCCTACTGTCGCCGACCCGTTTCCGGGCCGAGCGGGCGGGTGGACCCGCGCCCGTCTCAGATAGTAGGAAGGCCGACTAAATGTGCAGACAGCGCGGCCCCGCTGACCTAGCGTGGAAGCAGCCGAACGGCCCGCTCCATCGAGCGAAGGCGGTTGCGGCCCGGTGCGTGAGCGCAGGTGACCCCTGCCGTACGCGGGCCCCCGCACTCTTTCCGGCTCTCATCCGCACTTCTCGGGCTTCCATTCAGAGGAGACGTGACTTCATGGCCGAGACCGTCGTCCGCAGGACCCGCCGCAGCGCCCGCGGCACCCGCACGTCCGACACCACCGCCCGCAAGACCGACCGCGCCAACGCCGCCGCCGCGCTCCAGCGCGCGCTCGACCGCCGCGACAACGGCGGCGTGACGGGCCACTGATCGCCCGTCCGGCGGATCTTTCGGCTGCGGGCCGTCTGTGCCGCCTGCGGCGGCGGGCGCCCTGCGGGCGCGGGCTTCACCCCCCAGAAAGGAGTGAAGGAAACCCCCCCCGGGCTCGGGCACCACCCC
>NZ_JBVIQR010000005.1:44013-234183 GCF_055576875.1 Streptomyces sp. NPDC033229
GACCTGCGGCGGCGGGCGCCCTGCGGGCGCGTCCTCAATCGCCGGACGGGCTTGAATAAGCCCGTCCGGCGATTGAGGACACCGCCGCGCAGCGGTGGTGCGCGTGAGGCGGCCCGCAGCCGCTGATTCTCCTCCGCTGCGCGTCACGCCGCGCCCGCGCTCCGCGTCACCTCGCCGTGCTGGTCCTTCTCGGCTCCGCTCCGCGTCACCTCGAAGTGATCCACCCGTGCTCCGCTCTCCGCCAGCGCCGTCACCCGCAGTCGCGGGTGGCGGCCCGGCTCGGCCTCGACGGCGAGGAACGAGAAGCCGGTGTAGCGCACACGTGACCACTCCACCGTCTCCGGGCGCTTCACCCGGCCCTTCTCCCAGTGGTAGCTGGCGACGCCGTCGAGGTCCTTCACATGGCCCTCGTAGCTGTCCGGCACCGGGAAGTCGTACAGCGCCTTGCCCGCCCCGCCCGCGGTGACGTACACGATGCCCTCGCGCGTCGAATCGACGCTCCCGCCGATCGGGACCTTCCGGCCCACCCGCCTGCCCCGGATCGCGTCGGTCCGCTCGTAGACGTGGTTGTGCCCGTTGATCACCAGATCCACCTGGTGCTTCTCGAACAGCGGCAGCCACGCGTCACGCACCCCGCCGTCCGACGCGTGGGCCTTCGTCGTCGAGAACGCGCAGTGGTGGAAGAAGACGATGAGGAAATCGATCCCGCGCCGCCCACGCAGCTCCCGCAGCCGCCGGTCCAGCCAAGCGGTCTGTCTGCCGCCGGTGTAGCCGGTGTTGGCGGCGATCTCGTAGGAGACGTCGTTGGCGTCCAGCGCGACGACACCCACGTTTCCGTAGGTGAAGGAGTAGACGCCCGGCGCGTGGCGCGGGTCGAAGCCGTTGTCCGGCAGGGTCCAGCGGGCACGCTGACCGCCGTAGCCGTTGGGGGAGTACCAGGCCTCCATGTCGTGGTTTCCGGTGGTCACCATCCACGGCACCCGCGCCGCCACCGACTCGGTCTGGGCGAGGAACTGGTCCCACACCCGCGCGTCGTAGACGTCCGTCGGCTTGCCCGCGCCGCTGGAGTCGGCGTAGCAGATGTCGCCCGCGTGGAGATGGAACGCCGGGTCCTGGCCGAGGATCAGCTGGTCGTTGGCGAGCGCGTCGTAGCTGACGCCCTGGTCGCCGAAGGCGGTGAAGACGAATCTCTCCGCGCTCTCCGGAGCGGTGCGGAAGGTGCCGATGGTCGCGAAGTGGCGCGGGTCGGCGGGGTCGTGGCCGGTGTGGCCGACGCCGTAGTAGTAGGTCCTACCCGGGCGGAGGCCGTCCAGCGCGGCATGCAGATAGACCTGGTCGACGGCCGGGAGCTTGTTGCTGAGCGCCGGCGTGTGCAGGTCGCGTACCTCCGCGTCGATGCGCAGGCCGAGGTCCCACGGTTCGAGGCCCACCCGGACGAACGGACCCTTGACCGCGAACGGCACCTGCCAGGAGATCCGCATCTGCGTCTTCGGGTCGGCGCCGAAGGCGAGATGGCGGCCGAAGGGCGCGACCAGCGAGCCGTCCACCCGGGCGGTCGCGGGCGCGCCGACCAGGGCGGGGCCGGCGTACGCGCCCGCGCCGCCGAGGACGCCCACCCCGGCGACCGTGCCGGCCGTGGCGGCACCGGCGCGCAGCATCCCGCGCCGGGTGAGCTTCGTCCGCAGGTACTCGTGCTGCTCGGCCATCGTCATCCGGACGGCGAGGTGATCGGGGATGCCTACCCGTGGTGTCTCCATGCTCGAAAACGTCCCAGGAACGAGCGACACCGTCCCGTACTTGGGGTGAACGTGACCTGACCGGACCGCCATCTGTCCGGATCGTGGACATTGCGTGTCAACCACCGGGACGGCGGAGTACGGTCCCGCTATGTCTCGCACCATGCGCCTCGCAGTGATCCCCGGTGACGGTATCGGCCAGGAAGTCGTGGCCCAGGGCCTCAAGGTCCTCAGGGCCGTCCTTCCTCCGGACGTGAAGCTGGAGACCCGGGAGTACGATCTCGGCGCCCGACGCTGGCACGCGACCGGCGAGACCCTGACGGACGCCGAGCTCGAATCCCTCAAGGACCACGACGCGATCCTGCTCGGCGCGGTCGGCGACCCCTCCGTGCCGTCCGGCGTGCTGGAGCGCGGGCTGCTGCTCAAGCTGCGCTTCGCCTTCGACCACTACGTCAATCTGCGTCCGTCGAAGCTCTTTCCGCACACGTCCACCCCGCTCGCCGGGCGCCCGGAGATCGACTTCATCGTCGTCCGCGAGGGCACCGAGGGCCCCTACGTCGGCAACGGCGGCAGCCTGCGCACCGGCACCCCCGACGAGGTCGCCACCGAGGTCAGCCTCAACACGGCGCTGGGCGTGGAGCGCGTGGTGCGCGACGCGTACGAGCGCGCGCAGGCCCGGCCGCGCAAGAAGCTGACCCTCGTCCACAAGAACAACGTCCTCGTCTACGCGGGCCACCTGTGGAAGAACGTCTTCGACCGGGTCGGCCGGGAGTACCCCGAGGTCACCACCGACTATCTGCACGTCGACGCGGCGACGATCTTCTTCGTCACCCAGCCCGAGCGCTTCGACGTCATCGTCACCGACAACCTCTTCGGTGACATCCTCACCGACCTCGCCGCCGCGGTCACCGGTGGCATCGGGCTGGCCGCCTCCGGGAACATCAACCCGACCGGGGCCTTCCCGTCGATGTTCGAACCGGTCCACGGCTCCGCGCCCGACATCGCCGGCACCGGCAAGGCCGACCCCACGGCCGCCGTCCTCTCCGTCGCACTCCTGCTGCGCCACCTCGGCCACGAGGCGGAGGCGGCCCGCGTCGAGGCCGCCGTCGCCGACGACCTCGCCGCCCGCGGCGCCGGTCCCCGGACGACGGACGAGATCGGCGACGCGCTCGCCGCACGAGTATCCGGCTGACCCGGCCGCCACGGCTCCCGGCGCCATCCTCGACAGCAGTGCTGCACATGCAGAGCACCGCTGTATGAGATGGGTCGCTGTGCTACCGCGCGGTTGGGTGCGACCATCCATCCAGGGCCGCGCGCAGTTTTTTCGTCCACGGCCCCACGGGAGAGATAATCGAACGTGGGGCCGCGGCATGAGGGGAAGCTCGGACGTCCTCGAGCCGATCGGGACGGAATGAGCGCGGTCCGCCACACACCAAGGTGAAGGACACGCATTCATGACGACGCCCACGATCGAGCTCAAGCCCTCCTCGCACCCGCTGTCCGACGCGGAGCGCGAGAAGATCCTGGCCGCCCCTGGTTTCGGCCGGCACTTCACCGACCACATGGTCACCATCAAGTGGACCGAGGGCCGGGGCTGGCACGACGGGCAGCTCGTCCCGTACGCGCCGCTGTCGATCGACCCGGCCAACATGACCCTGCACTACGCGCAGGAGATCTTCGAGGGCCTGAAGGCCTACCGCCGCCCCGACGGCTCGGTCGCCACCTTCCGGCCCGAGGCCAACGCCGAGCGCTTCCAGAAGTCAGCCCGCCGCCTGGCGATGCCGGAGCTGCCCGTCGAGACCTTCATCGAGGCCTGTGACGTGCTCGTCGAGCAGGACAAGAAGTGGGTGCCCGAGCACGGCGGCGAGGAGTCGCTCTATCTGCGCCCGTTCATGATCGCGACCGAGGTCGGCCTCGGTGTGCGGCCCGCCAACGAGTACCTCTTCATCGTCATCGCCTCGCCCGCCGGCGCGTACTTCCCCGGCGGCGTGAAGCCGGTGTCCGTCTGGCTCTCGGAGAACTACGTCCGCGCGGTGCCCGGCGGCATGGGCTTCGCCAAGACCGGTGGCAACTACGCGGCCTCCCTGCTCGCCCAGGCCGAGGCGGCGGAGAAGGGCTGCGACCAGGTGGTCTGGCTCGACGCCCTGGAGCACCGCTGGGTCGAGGAGATGGGCGGCATGAACCTGTACTTCGTGTACGGGGCCGAAGCCAATGAGCAGCCCAGGATCGTCACCCCCGAGCTCACCGGCTCGCTCCTCGCCGGCGTCACCCGTGACTCGCTGCTGAAGCTGGCCAAGGACCTCGGCTACGAGTCCGAGGAACGCCGCATCTCCACCGACGACTGGAAGCGCGACACCGAGAACGGCACGCTCACCGAGGTGTTCGCCTGCGGCACGGCCGCGGTCATCACCCCGGTCGGCTCCGTGAAGTCCGCGGGCGCCGAGTGGACCCAGGCCGACGGCCAGCCGGGCGAGGTCACGATGAAGCTGCGCGAGGCGCTGCTCGCCATCCAGACCGGCAAGGCCGAGGACACCCGCGGCTGGATGCACCCGCTGGGCTGAGCCCCGCTCTTCGCCGCCGAGGCCGCCCCGACGAACCGTCGGGGCGGCCTCGGCCGTACGGGCTCCGAGGACGGTCGTGAACGCAACGCACGCAAGTTGGCATGATCGTTGCCGCCGTGCCCCTTGTCCGACACGTGTCGCTCCGCCACCGTGATCGACCATGGGACGACAGCACTGGAAGAAGATCTGGGTCGGCTCGGCCGGCAACATGGTCGAATGGTTCGACTGGTTCGTGTACGCCAGCTTCGCCACCTATTTCGCGGGCGCCTTCTTCCCCTCGGGTGACGACACGGCCAAGCTCATGAACACCGCGGGGCTCTTCGCCGTCGGCTTCTTCATGCGCCCCCTCGGCGGCTGGCTGCTCGGCCGCGTCGGCGACCGGCGCGGCCGCAAGTCGGCGCTCACCTTGACCGTCACTTTGATGTCGGCCTCCGCCGTACTGATCGCCATCGCGCCGACCTACGCGGTCGCGGGCTACGGCGGCGCGGCGGTCCTGCTGGTCGCCCGGCTGCTCCAGGGCCTCTCGGTCGGCGGCGAGTACGCGGCCAGCGCCACCTACCTCACCGAGGCGTCCGCGCCCGGCCGCCGCGGCTTCGCCTCCAGCTTCCAGTACGTGTCCATGACCGCGGGCCAGCTCGTCGGCCTCGGCCTGCAGATCCTGCTGCAACACACCCTGTCCGACAGCGCGCTGCACAGCTGGGGCTGGCGCATCCCCTTCGTCGTGGGCGCGCTGGGCGCGGCCGTCATCTTCTATCTGCGGCGCAACATGCTGGAGACGGAGGTGTACGAGGAGTCGGGCGGGACGACCGAGGAGGACCGCGGCACGATCAAGGCGCTGCTGCGGCACAAGCGCGAGGCGTTCCTCGTCGTCGCGCTGACCATGGGCGGCACGGTCGCGTACTACACATACACGACCTATCTCACCAAGTACCTCTCCAACAGCGCCGGTCTGTCGAAGCAGACGGCGACGCTCGTCAGCTTCTGCGCCCTCTTCGTCTTCATGTGCCTGCAGCCGCTCGCGGGTGCCCTCTCGGACCGCATCGGCCGCCGCCCGCTGCTCGTCACCTTCGCCGTGGGCTCCACCTTCCTGACCGTGCCGATCATGACGCTGCTCGGCCACGCGGGCTCCTTCTGGCCGGCGCTGGGCCTGGCCCTGCTGGCGCTGATCGTCGTCACCGGCTACACGTCGATCAACGCGTGCGTGAAGGCGGAGCTGTTCCCCACGGGAGTACGGTCGCTGGGCGTGGCCCTGCCCTACGCCATCGCCAACGCGCTCTTCGGGGGGACGGCGGAATACGTGGCGCTGTGGTTCAAGAAGGGTGGCATCGAGTCCGGCTACTACTGGTACGTGGCGGGCTGCGCGGCCGTCTCGCTGGTCGTCTACCTCACCATGCGCGAGACACGGGACATCGACCTGAAGAACGTCGGCACCACGGGGTCCGTGATTCCGGCCAGAGCGGCGACCGAGGACACGGCGGAGCCCAGCCGTCCCGGTGCCTGACGACGTCACGGGCCCGCGAAATTCAAGCCCGCCCGGCGTTTGAGGGCGACCCTGACCGCGTCATGGGATCCACCCGAACCGCCGGAGGCACCCGCATCCGCATTGTGAGACTCGGCAGCGCCGACACGAGACACCGTGCCAGGATGGCGCCATGCTCTCGTTCGCCATGATTATTGGCAGCAGGCGCGCCGGTCCGCAGTGACCGCCTCGTACCCAACCCGTACGACGCGGACACCGTCGTCCCAGACCCGCGCGCAGACCTCTCGCACCCGCGAGAGGTCTTTTCGTTTCCCGGCCCACCACGCCGGAGGCGTATCGCGCGGGATCATAGGGGGACGGTGGAACCGGTTATTCCGGTAGACCGAGATCTCGACAGGAGTCAGAGCAGCATGACGGACGCACCCGAGGACGGCTTTCCCGCCGAGGACGGCCTTCAGGTCGACGACAGCTTCCACGTCTTCGACACGACGCTGCGCGACGGCGCACAGCGCGAGGGCATCAGCCTCACCGTCGCGGACAAGCTGACCATCGCCCGGCACCTGGACGACTTCGGCGTCGGCTTCATCGAGGGCGGCTGGCCCGGCGCCAACCCCCGCGACACCGAGTTCTTCCAGCGAGCCGCCGCCGAGATCGACTTCCGGCACGCGCAGCTCGTCGCGTTCGGCGCCACGCGCAAGGCGGGCGTACGGGCCGAGGACGACCCGCAGGTCGCCGCGCTGGTCGACTCCGGCGCCCCGGTCGTCACACTGGTGGCCAAGTCCCATGACCGGCACGTCGAACTCGCCCTGCGCACCACGCTGGAGGAGAACCTCGCGATGGTGCGGGACACCGTCTCCTACCTGCGGGAGCGGGGACGTCGCGTCTTCGTCGACTGCGAGCACTTCTTCGACGGCTACCACGCCAACCCCGACTACGCGACGCGAGTCGTGCGCACCGCGCACGAGGCGGGCGCCGACGTGGTCGTGCTCTGCGACACCAACGGCGGCATGCTCCCCGCCCAGGTCCACAAGGTCGTGGCGGCCGTGCTGGCCGGGACCGGCGCCCGGCTCGGCATCCATGCCCAGGACGACACCGGCTGCGCGGTGGCCAATACGCTCGCCGCCGTGGACGCGGGCGCCACGCATGTGCAGTGCACCGCCAATGGCTACGGCGAACGGGTCGGCAACTCCAACCTCTTCCCCGTGGTCGCGGCGCTGGAGATCAAGTACGACCGGCGGGTGCTGCCGGCGGGAAAGCTGGCGGAGATGACGCGCATCTCGCACGCCATCGCCGAGGTCGTCAACCTCACGCCCTCCACCCACCAGCCCTATGTGGGGGTCTCCGCCTTCGCCCACAAGGCGGGACTGCACGCATCGGCGATCAAGGTCGACCCCGATCTGTACCAGCACATCGACCCGGAGCGGGTCGGCAACACCATGCGGATGCTCGTCTCCGACATGGCCGGGCGGGCGTCCATCGAGCTCAAGGGCAAGGAGCTGGGCATCGACCTCGGCGGCGACCGCGCCCTGGTCGCGCGCGTCGTCGAGCGCGTCAAGGAGCGTGAACTCGCCGGATACACGTACGAGGCAGCCGACGCGTCCTTCGAACTGCTGCTGCGCGCGGAGGTCGAAGGCAGAGCCCGCCGCTACTACCGTGTGGAGTCCTGGCGCGCGATCGTCGAGGACCGCCCCGACGGTACGCACGCCAACGAGGCGACCGTGAAGCTGTGGGCCAAGGGCGAGCGCATCGTCGCCACCGCGGAGGGCAACGGCCCGGTCAACGCCCTCGACCGCGCGCTGCGCGTCGCGCTGGAACGCATCTATCCGAAGCTGGCCGCCTTGAAGCTGACGGACTACAAGGTCCGCATCCTGGAGGGCAGTCTGGGCACGGGCTCGATCACCCGGGTCCTGGTCTCCACGAGCGACGAGCACGGCGAGTGGTCCACCGTCGGTGTCGCGGAGAACGTCATCGCCGCGTCCTGGCAGGCGCTCGACGACGCCTACGCCTACGGTCTGCGGCGCGCGGGGGTCGAGCCGCAGGAGTAGCTCCGGGGCCCTGGGGCGGGTGGCGCCGTGCGGCGCGCCCGCTCGGCGCCTCTGCCGTCGCCGTCAGCCGTAGTGGACCGCCAGGCCGCCGTCGAGCAGGTCGTAACCGAGGTCGGCGGCGGCGTGCGCCTCGGGCAGCGCCTGCTCGGCGGTGCGGCCGTCCGTGATCCTGCGCCAGTTCGCCTCGGCCAGACGCCGGTGGAGGGTGATGACCTGGGCGGCCGCGAGCCCGGCCGTGAACCGGGCCCCCGGCGCGCCGTCGTCGGCGGTCTCGTAGAGCGCCTCGGTCAGCTCCTCCTCGTCCCGGCCGGTGTAGCGCACGAGTCGGGCCAGCAGGCTGGGCGTGGTGTAGAGCATGTCGTTGAACGCCCGTATCCGGGCGTCGTCGTTGAGACCCGTGATCGGATCGTGGGCGTCGAGCCGCGCGTGGAAGTGGGCGCGCAGGGCGGCCAGCGGAGACTGGCCGGCGGCCCGGTCGCGCACGACGCGGGCGGACTCGCCCTGGTGGTCGGCGATCCGGTGCAGGGCCAGATCCTCCTTGGCCGGGAAGTAGCGGAACAGGGTCGGCTTGGACACCTCCACCGCGGCCGCCACGTCCGCGACCGACACCTGATCGAAGCCGCGCTCCAGGAAGAGCTCGATCGCCGTGCTGGACAGCGCCTCTCGTGTGCGCTGTTTCTTTCGTTCCCGCAGTCCGGTCGCCTCGTTCACGCGGCCCACCCTACCAGAAATTCTCGTTACCAAGAAAGATTCGTTACCCGGTTGCATTTTCTGCTCCGTGGGCCTTTCATGGAGACACCGAACGACGGAGGGACACCGCATGACATCCACAGTGCTGATCGTGGGCGCCGGGCCGACCGGGCTGACTCTCGCTTGCACGATCGCCCGGGCCGGGGTGCCGGTCCGCATCATCGACAAGTCCCCCGCCTTCCACCGCACTTCACGCGCCAAGGGCCCCAATCAGCGCAGCCGCGAGGTGTTCGCGGACCTCGGCCTGGCGGCGGAGTTCGATGCCGCGGGCGTGGAGCGCACGGTGCTGCGCAAGTACCGGGGAGGCGTCCCGCTGGCCGACGCCGAGATCTTCGCGGGAGCGGTCCCGACGCCCACCGCGCCGTACGGAAAGGGTCTGTCCCTGCCGCAGTGGCGCACCGAGGAGATCCTCCGCGCCAAGCTCGCCGAGTACGGGGTCGAGGTCGAACTCGGCTGCGAGGTGGCCGGGTTGACGCAGGGCGAGGAGAAGGCGACCGTCACCCTCGCGGACGGCCGAGGCATCGAGGCGTCGTACGTCGTCGGGTGCGACGGCGGGCGCGGTGTGCTGCGCAAGGCGCTCGGCGTGCCCTTCGAGGGCGAGTCCGAGGACGAGGAATGCATGGTGATCGGGGACGTGGAGGCCGACGGGCTGGACCGCGCCTACTGGCACCAGTGGTTCGACGAGGACGGCGCGATCATGCTCTGGCCCATTCCGGGCACCAACTCCTGGCAGCTCCAGGGGACGCCCGAGCGCGATGCCGGGGGCTGCTTGGTGGCACCTTCGCTGGATACCTTCCAGCGCCTCTTCGACCGGCACGCGCGGATACCCGGGGTGCGGCTCGCCAACCCCACCTGGATCTCGACCTACCGCATCAACGTACGGATGGCCGGGCGATTCAGGGTCGGTCGCGCCTTCCTCGCGGGCGACGCGGCCCATGTGCAGCCGATAGCGGGCGGCCTCGGGATGAACACCGGCATCCAGGATGCCTTCAACCTCGGCTGGAAGCTCGCGCTCGTCGCCAAGGGACAGGCGGGGGAGGGGTTGTTGGACACGTACGAGGAGGAGCGCCTCCCCGTCGCGGCCTGGACGCTCCGGACCACCGATGAGCGGATGCGGGTGGTGCGGGAGGCCGTCAAGGAAGCGGGCGTCGGCACGGAGGTGGTCGTCGACGACGCGGCCACCACGCTGGGTGTGGGCTACCGCTGGAGCTCGCTGGCCCACGGTGGGGAGACGGCGGGCGACCGGGCGCCGGACGCGCCCTGCGTGGACGCGGTCACCGGCCGGCCGGTGCGGCTCTTCGACGTCTTCGCCGGACCGCGTTTCACGCTGCTGGGTTTCGGCGAGGACAGCGCCAAGGCGCTGGCGGAGGTCGCGGGGGAGTGCGGTGCCTTTGTTCGCACCTGCCTTGTCGACGGGGGGCCCGGGGAGGGGCTCGCGGATCCCGAGGGGCATGCCCGCGCGGCGTACGGGGTGGCGGAAGGCCGGGGAAGTCTTGTGCTCGTGCGGCCCGACAACCACATAGCGCTGAGCGCGGCCGGTGACCGAGGCGCCGACGTCATCGACTGTCTGCGGCGCCTCGGTCGCTGATCCGCACGGGGGTCAGGCCTGGGTGGCGGTCTTGACGGCGGAGATGTCGAAGGTCAGCTTCACCTTGTCGCTGACCATCACGCCACCGGTCTCCAGGGCCGCGTTCCAGGTGAGGCCCCAGTCGGAGCGCAGGATCTCGGCGCTGCCCTCGAAGCCGACGCGCTCGTTGCCGTAGACGTCGGTGGCCGAGCCGTTGAACTCCAGGTCGATGGCGAGGGGGCGGGTGACGTCCTTGATGGTGAGGTCGCCGGTGATCCGATAGCGGTCGCCGCCGAGCTGCTCGGCGGTGGTGGAGCGGAAGGTCATCAGGGGGAACGCCGCTGCGTCGAAGAAGTCGTCACCGCGCAGATGGGCGTCGCGGTCCTTGATGCCGGTGTCCACGCTCTCGATCTTGACGTCGATGCGCGCCGTCGAGCGGGACGGGTCGGTGCCGTCGAGGTGGAGGCTGCCCTCGTGATCGGCGAAGGAGCCCTTCACATTGGTCACCATGGCGTGGCGGACGGTGAAGCCGATGCTGCTGTGGGCCGGGTCGATGGCGTAGTCACCGGTCAGGGACGCCAGCGCGGGGTCCACGTCGAGGACGGCGGTGACGCCGGGGGAGGCGACGGTGGTGGTGCTGCTCTTGCGGCTGAAGATGCCCATGACGTGCTCCTGGAGAAGTCGATAGTTGTTGAAGGTTCAACGAGAACGACGGTAACTCCATCTGGTTCAACTTTCAACATCTGGGTGGGGATTTTTCAGAAGGCCTTCGGGAAAGGGGGTCGGCCATGGCCGAGTCGGGGGTATTGCCGCACGTGCACAGGCCGTGCCACGGTGTGGCCCCGGTACCGCCCGCACCCCGTGCCCCGGGAGGACCCGCCGTGCCGTCTGCCCCGAGCTGGACCCGCCGCGGCTTCCTCGCCGCCTCCGCCGTGACCGCCCTCGGCCTCACCGCGGCCCGGCCACCGGACAGGGCCGCCGCGGCAGCCGCGGGCGCGGATCAGGCCGACGAGTTCCGGGTGCTGCGGGAGAGATGGCGCGACCTCATGCTCGGCACCGGGTTCGACGCCTCGGCCGAGCCGTACGCCTCGGCCCTGCGCCGCACCGGCGACCTCGCCCGCGCCCACCGGACGGGCATGCGGCCCGGCCCCGCCTGGCTCTGGCCCGACGCGCCCTTCGACCCGCCCGCCGGCATCACCCAGAGCTATGCGCGTCTGCACACCATGGCCCAGGCCTACGCCCAGCCCGGCACCGGCGGCACCGGTGACGCCGGGCTCGCCGCCGACGTCATCGCCGGGCTCGACCACCTCCACGAGCGGGTCTACCACCCCGGAACCACCCGCTACGGCAATTGGTGGGAGTGGCAGATCGGCAGCCCCCGACTGCTCCTCGACACCCTCACCCTCCTCCACGACCACATCGACCCCGGCCGGCGCGCGGCCCAACTCGCCGCCGTCGACCACTTCGTCCCCGACGCGATGCTCGGCGCCTACACCGGCACCAGCACCGGTGCTAACCGCGTCGACCTGTGCCGCGTCGTGGCCGTGCGCGGCATCCTGGGCGGGGCCCCCGCCAAGGTCGTCCTCGCCCGCGACGCCCTCTCGCCGGTCTTCCCCTACGTCACCAAGGGCGACGGGCTCTACGCCGACGGCTCCTTCATCCAGCACACCTGGGTCGCCTACTCCGGCACCTACGGCTATGTGCTGCTCGACGGGCTGGGACGGCTCTTCTCCCTGCTGCGCGGGTCGAGTTGGGAGATCACCGACCCCCGCCGCCAGATCATCCTCGACAGCGTCGAGCGGGCCTACGCCCCCCTGCTGTACAACGGCCTGATGATGGACAGCGTCTCCGGCCGCGCCATCAGCCGGGGGGCGCAGACCGCCGACCCCCGGCTGCTGATCCAGGGCGACCACCAGCGCGGCCACGCGCTCATCGCGGCCATCGCACTGCTGGCCGGCGGCGCGAGCACGGCGGAGCGGGACCGCTGGCACGCCCTGGTCAAGGGCTGGATCGCCCGCGACACCACCAGCCCCGTCCGCTCCGACCCCCAGTTCGGCGTCGCCGACCTGGCCCGGCTCGCCGCCGTCGCCGACAGCCCGGCACCCGCCGCCCCCGAGCCCGTCGGACACCGGCTCTTCGCCGCCATGGACCGGGCCGTCCACCGGCGTCCGGGCTGGGCCGCGAACATCGCCATGGCATCCGACCGCGTCAGCCACTACGAGAACGGCAACGGCGAGAACCCGCGCGGCTGGCACACCGGCGCCGGAATGCTCTACTGGTGGGGCCGCGACCACGGCGGCGGCCAGTACACGGACGGCTTCTGGCCCACCGTCGACCCGTACCGGCTGCCCGGCACCACCGTCTCCACCAAGCCCCTCGCCGACAACGAGGGCGGCGGCTGGGGCGAACCCAAACCCGCCGCGCGCTGGGTGGGCGGCGTCACCGACGGGGAGTTCGCCGCCGTCGGCCAGCATCTCAAGGGGCTCGGCTCCACCCTGGAAGCCAGGAAGTCCTGGTTCTGCGCCGCCGATTCCGTCATCTGCCTCGGCGCCGGGATCACCGCGCACGACGGCGTCCCCGTCGAAACGGTCGTCGACAATCGCAACCTCGGCGCCACCGGCACCCCGCGGCTCACCGTCGACGGCACCCCCCAGCCCCACGACGACGGCTGGTCACAGTCCTACGCGCGTGCCCACTGGGCCCACCTCGAAGGACACGGCGGCTATCTCTTCCCCGGCGGCACCCCGCTCACCGCAGAGCGCCGATCGCGCACCGGCGCCTGGCGGGACATCAACACCGGCGGCAGCCCCGACCGGATCACCCGCCGCTATCTCGCCCTCCTGCGCCCCCACGGCACCGACCCCGCGGACTCCTCGTACGCCTACGCCCTCATGCCGGGCGCCACCCTCCGCGAGGCCGCCGCCCACGCCAGGGACCCGCACCGGCTCACGATCCTCGCCAACTCCCACGACTGCCAGGCCGTCCAGTTGCCCGCGCAGGGACTCACCGCGGCCAATTTCTGGTCCCCGGGCACGGCCGGTACGCTCTGCGTCACGGCCCCCGCGGCCGTGCTCGTCCGTCGGCGGGGCCGCACCGCGACCCTCCACCTCGCCGACCCGCTGCGCGCGGGCACCCCGATCGACCTCCTCTGGACCCGGCCCGTGCGCCGGGTCACCGCGCACGACACCTCCGTCCGCGTGCTCGCCACGGGAGCCGCGCTGCGGCTGCGCGTCCAGCCGGGCACGGCATGCGCGTCCCACGCCTGCGAGGTGGTCCTCGGCTGAGGCTCCGCCGTCAAGACGCTCGCCCTACGGCTCGTGACGTGGAGATTTGTGGGATACCCACAGCGCTGTGAGCCCTCGCCGGGTGTGGTGAAGTGATAAAGCCCGTGTGGCTTTCTGTGATGCCTGCCCACCAAACAGCGCATGACGTTGTATGGAACCGACATGAGTTTCCAGCACCCCCGGCACGTACCGTCTATGCATGAGCAATCTCGAAGGTGCGCCCGTAGAGGCGAGTGACGTCCGTGGGCGCGTCGCCGAGCTGCACGCCATCCGCGAGCAGGTTCGGCGTGGCCCCAGTGACCGGGCGACCGAGGCCCAGAAGGCCAAGGGCAAGCTGACGGCTCGCGAGCGTATCGACCTCCTCCTCGACGAAGGCTCTTTCTCCGAGGTGGAGCCGCTGCGGCGGCACCGTGCTTCGGGCTTTGGCCTGGAGGCGAAGAAGCCCTACACCGATGGTGTGATCACCGGGTGGGGGACGGTGCACGGGCGTACGGTTTTTGTGTACGCGCATGATTTCCGGATCTTCGGTGGTGCGTTGGGTGAGGCCCATGCGACGAAGATCCATAAGATTATGGACATGGCGATCTCGGCGGGTGCTCCGCTGGTGTCGTTGAACGACGGTGCGGGTGCGCGTATCCAGGAGGGCGTTTCGGCGCTGGCCGGGTACGGCGGGATCTTCCAGCGCAATACGAAGGCGTCGGGTGTCATCCCGCAGATCAGTGTGATGCTCGGCCCGTGCGCGGGTGGTGCGGCCTACAGTCCGGCGCTGACGGACTTCGTGTTCATGGTCCGTGAGACCTCGCAGATGTTCATCACCGGCCCCGATGTGGTGCGGGCCGTGACGGGCGAGGAGATCACCCAGAACGGCCTCGGCGGCGCCGATGTGCACGCCGAGACCTCCGGCGTCGCGCACTTCGCCTACGACGACGAGGAGACCTGCCTCGAAGAGGTCCGCTACCTCCTCTCCCTCCTCCCGCAGAACAACCGCGAGAACCCGCCGCGGGTCGCCTCCGAGGACCCTGCCGACCGCACCGGCGACGCCCTCCTGGACCTGGTCCCGGCGGACGGCAACCGCCCGTACGACATGCGCAAGGTGATCGAGGAGCTCGTCGACGACGGCGACCACCTGGAGATCCACGAGCGCTGGGCCACCAACATCATCTGTGCGCTGGCCCGGCTCGACGGCCAGGTCGTGGGCATCGTCGCCAACCAGCCGCAGTCCCTGGCCGGTGTCCTGGACATCGAGGCCTCGGAGAAGGCCGCGCGATTCATCCAGATGTGCGACGCCTTCAACATCCCGATCATCACTCTTCTGGACGTCCCCGGCTTCCTGCCCGGGGTGGACCAGGAGCACGGTGGAATCATCCGCCACGGCGCGAAGCTGCTGTACGCGTACTGCAATGCCACGGTTCCGCGTATTTCGGTGATCCTGCGCAAGGCGTACGGCGGCGCGTACATCGTGATGGACTCCCAGTCCATCGGTGCGGACCTGACGTACGCGTGGCCGACCAACGAGATCGCCGTGATGGGCGCGGAAGGCGCGGCAAACGTGATCTTCCGGAAGCAGATCGCGGAGGCCGACGACCCGGAGGCCATGCGCGCCCGCATGGTCAAGGAGTACAAGGCGGAGCTGATGCATCCGTACTACGCGGCCGAGCGCGGGCTGATCGATGACGTGATCGACCCCGTCGAGACCCGTTCGGTGCTGATCAAGTCGCTGGCCATGCTCGCGACGAAGCACGCCGATCTGCCCTCGCGCAAGCACGGCAACCCGCCCCAGTAAGGGAGAAACACATGAACGACACGCTCGTACGCGTCGAGAAGGGCACCGCCGACGCCGAGGAACTGGCCGCGGTCACCGCCGTCCTCCTCGCCCGCGCCGCGGCCGGCAACGGCCACGAGGCCCCCGCCCGCCCGCGCCGCTCCTCCGCCGGCTGGCGCCGCCTGGAGCGCACCCCGGGCTTCCGGGCCCCGCACAGCTGGCAGGGCTGACGCGCCTCCGGCCGGGGGTCCGGGGGGTGCTCCCGGGTATGCGCAGCCGGGCCCCGCACAGCTGGCAGGGATGAGCCCAGGGGCCGCTACAGCGGCCCACCACACAGCGAAAGGTCCCCGCACTCGAATGAGTGCGGGGACCTTTTCGTCTGCGCGACCGAAAGCGATGGCTGTGCGGAGGTGCTGACACTCGGGCGTCAGCAGATCCGCACAGCCATCCCTGACCGCTCTACCGCAGCCGGGCCATGAGGGCGTGCTCGACGAGCGTGATGAGTGCGCTCTTGGCTTCGTTGCGGTGGCGGGCGTCGGTGGTGATGATCGGTGCGTCGGGGCCGATCTGGAGTGCTTCGCGGACTTCTTCGGGGTTGTAGGGCTGGTGTCCGTCGAAGCCGTTGAGGGCGATGACGAAGGGGAGGCCGCTGTTCTCGAAGTAGTCGACGGCGGGGAAGCAGTCGGCGAGGCGCCTGGTGTCGACGAGGACGACGGCGCCGATGGCGCCGCGGACCAGGTCGTCCCACATGAACCAGAAACGGTCCTGACCGGGCGTACCGAAGAGGTACAGGATCAGGTCCTGGTCCAAGGTGATGCGGCCGAAGTCCATGGCCACGGTCGTCGTGGTCTTGTCCGGCGCGTGCGTGAGGTCGTCGATCCCCGCCGAGGCGGAGGTCATGACGGCTTCGGTGCGCAGCGGGTTGATCTCCGAGACCGCGCCGACGAACGTGGTCTTGCCCACGCCGAAGCCACCGGCCACCACAATCTTCGCGGAGGTGGTGGAGCGGGCTGCCTCGCCGCTAGAGGTTCCGAAGTCCACTGAGCACCCTTTCGAGCAGTGTCACGTCAGGCTGGCCGCCGGCGGACTCGTCGCCGCCGGGCTGATGGATGGCGACGAGTCCGGCCTCCGCCAAGTCGGCGACGAGGATTCGGGCGACGCCGAGCGGGATGGAAAGAAGTGCCGAGATCTCGGCGACCGACTTGATCTCACGGCACAGTTGGCAGATGCGCTGGTGTTCCGGCAACTGCCCTTGGAGCTGGGACGGCTGAGCCGTGGTGTGCACCAGTGCCTCGATGGCGAGCTGGTAGCGCGGCCGCGTACGGCCGCCGGTCATCGCATACGGTCGCACCAGCGGGTTGTGCGCGCCCCCCGAGGGGGTCGCACGCCGGTGCTTCTGGGGCTGCGCGGGTGCCGAGTACGGCGACCGCGGAGCCTCCGGCTGAGCTTGGTGGCTCGGTGCGGAGGGGAAATTGAAGCGGTTCAGCGGGGGCTGAGCCTGCTGTTCATTGCCGTACGGGTAACCGCCGGGGGGCGTTGCCACGTCTCCTCCTCCAACTTGCCTGTCTGATGCTGGTCGCGCCACCGCACCTTATGGGGCGGTGGCGCGAAACGCACTGCCTCTTTGCTAGTTGAGAAGGCTCCCCTGCAATTCGGCGCGGAGGTCGGGCGTGAGCACACTGCCCGCGCGGTCGACCAACAGAGCCATCTCGTAGCCCACGAGGCCGATGTCGCACTCGGGGTGCGCCAGCACGGCCAGCGAGGATCCGTCGGAGACGGACATGATGAAGAGGAAACCACGCTCCATCTCCACCACGGTCTGGTTGACCGCGCCGCCCTCGAAGATCCGGGAGGCACCCGCGGTCAGCGAGGTCAGGCCGGAGGCTACTGCCGCCAGCTGGTCGGCGCGGTCCCGCGGGAACCCTTCGGACATGGCCAGAAGAAGTCCGTCGGCGGAGACCACGACGGTGTGGGACACCCCTGGGGTGTTGTCCACGAAACTGGTGATCAACCAGTTCAGGTTTTGCGCCGCCTGGCTCATCGGGCTCACACTAACGCTCCTGATCGTAGGTGCCGCCGGGGCCGAAGCCCTGGTCGTGTTGCTCATGTGCGGAGGTATCGGTCCCCGCGCTGCGCCCCTGCTGGACACCGCGGCGCAGGTTGCTCAACCTGCCGCGGACGTCCTCCGGGGCGCGGGATATCTGGGGGCCGCCCTGCGGGGTCGTTTCCGCCTTGCCCTCGACCAGGTTGGCCTTGGGAACCCGGCGGGGGAGACCGGAAGAGGTAATTCCACCGGCCTTCGGCTCACGGAGCTGCTCGGCGCGGTGCCAGCGCTCGTCGTTCGCCGACTGCCAGTCGGACTTATCGGCCTCGGGACGCTGCTGTGGGTCCTGCTGGGACTGCTCCGGTTCTCCGCCGGCCCCCGCGGCGCTCTCGCCCGACTCGGATTGCTGCCACTGCTTCCCGCGGCGCGGCAGACCGGACCCGGTCAGCGAGTGGGAGCCGCTCGAAGAGGGGCCCGGACGGTCGAACTCTACGCGCTCCGGCTGGGCCGTGTCAGCGGACGGCAGGGATTCCGAATCGGCTCCGCGACCCTGCTCGTAGCCGTGCTGGTACGGACCGGCTTCGCTCCACTCGCCTTGGGGGGCGGGGGTGTTGTAGTCGCCGTAGCCCTGCTGGTCGCCGTACCCGGAATCGGTATAGCCGGCTTCCGTATACGACTGCTGCCCGGTGTGCTCCGGCTCCTGCGCGAAGCCCTGCTGCTGGTCGTAATCCGGCTGCTCGTAACCCTGCTGGTCGTATCCCTGCTGCGGAACCTCGTCGCGGAACAGCGGACGGCTGTCGGCGGCCTGCGCCTCCAGCGCCGCGCGCCGCTCCTCGCGCATCAGCGAACGGCCGACCGGGTCCAGCGAAGGTCCGGTGCCGGCGTCCGGCCGGGGCTCGTAACGGGAGTCGTCGAAGCCCAGTTCGGCGGCGGTGCGCAGCCGGGGGCCCGTCGGCGCGGCAGGCGCGGCCTGCTGCTCGGGAACGGCCCGGGAGGTGAGCGTGAAGTCCTGGGGGGACATCTCGTCCAGCGAGCCGCCACCACCGTGCGTGATGGCGTCCGGCAGCATCACCAGCGAGGTGGTGCCGGCCTGCTCGCCCGACGGGCGCAGCTGGACGCGGATGCCGTGGCGGGTCGCCAGGCGGCCGACCACGAACAGACCCATGCGCTGGGCGATCGCGACGTCCACGGTCGGCGGATTGGCCAGCCGGTGGTTGATGTCGGCGAAGTCCGTGGGCGTCAGGCCGATGCCCTTGTCGTGGATCTCGACCATCACGCGGCCGTCGGGCAGCCGGGTCGCGGTCACCCGGACCTTGGTGTGCGGGGAGGAGAACGTGGTGGCGTTCTCCAGCAGCTCGGCGAGCAGATGCACGAGGTCGGTCACGGCAAGGCCGTGGATCTCGGCCTCCGGGACACCGCTCAGCTCGATGCGCTCGTACGCCTCCACCTCGGAGGAGGCGGCGCGGAGCACGTCCACCAGCGGGATCGGCTGGTCCCAGCGGCGGCCGGGCTCCTCGCCCGCGAGGACGAGGAGGTTCTCGCCGTTGCGCCGCATACGGGTGGCCAGGTGGTCCATCCGGAAGAGGTTTTCCAGCTGGTCCGGGTCCGCCTCGTTGTTCTCCAGGTCCGTGATGAGCGTCAGCTGACGCTCGATGAGGGCCTGGTTGCGGTGCGAGAGGGTCGTGAAGATCGCGTTGACGTTGCCCCGCAGCAGTGCCTGCTCGGCGGCCAGTCGCACCGCTTCGCGGTGGACCTGGTCGAAGGCGCGGGCGACCTCGCCGATCTCGTCACCGGTGTTGATCGGGATGGGCTCGATACGGGTGTCGACGTGACCGGGGTCGGTACGCGAGAGCTGGTCGACCAGGGCCGGCAGCCGCTGCTCGGCGATCTCGAAGGCGCCGCTGCGCAGTCGCAGCATGCTCCGGCTCATCGAGCGGGCCATCTTGCCCGCCACCACGAAGGCGGCGAACAGGGCCAGCACCATGATCGAGGAGTTGATGATCGCTTCCTGCTGGGCGTCCGAGGCGACCTTCTCGGCGTCGGCCACGGCCCGGTCGGCCAGCTGCACCTCGATGTAGCGGTACGCGTCGAACTTGCCCGTCGCGGTGGTGAACCAGGACTCGGCGGTGATGCCCTTGGCCTTCAGCGCCGCGGGCGGCGTGGTGGAGATGGCGGCGTACATCTTGTCCTGCTCGGTCACCTGGGCCTTGTCGGCCAGCGCCTTGTTGAGCCGGTTGATGTCGTCGTCGGTGCCCGCCTGGACGTACTCGCCGTGGGCGATGTACTCCAGGAAGTTGTAGGAGACGAAGGAGGTCGTCAGCTTCTCGCGGTTCTGCGCGCTGCCGGGCTTCTCCAGCAGGTGGGCGCCGATGGAACGCTGCAGCGACTCGGCGGCCTTGGCGAGCTGTACGGCATAGACCATGCGGCCGAAGGAGCTCGCGTTGTCCGTGCCGAGGCCCAGCTCGTTGGAGAAGGCCATGAGGGGACGCTGGATGGCGCCGTAGCCGTCCTCGGTGTCGGCACCGGCCAGTGCGGAGGAGTACGCGGCGCTGCGGAGCCTCGGCAGCCCGGCTTCAGCGTCACGCAGCAGCTTGAGGCGGCGCTTGACGCTCGGGGTGGCCGGCATGCTCTTGACGGCCTTGTCGAACTCGGCCCGGGCGGCGTCCGTCGCGTCCCGCGTCTTCTTGATCACCGGGTCGTCGCGGTGGCCCTCGAGCAGCGGCAGCGCCGTCTGGTCGCGCTCCTCGAGCACGGCGTGGGCGTACGTGGCCGCGGCCCGCACCCCTCGCGCGGTGTCCGTGGCGTCCTGCGCCTCGTTCCAGGTGTCGACGGAGGTCTTCACATGAAGGCCACCGAAGACCAGGGCGACGAGCACCGGGATCAGCAGAATGACGTTCAGCCGGGTGGGCACCCGCCAGTTGCGTGGGGAGAACCTGCCGCCGCTGCCCTTCATGGGCTCGGCGGGGGCTTCGGGCACGTCAGAGGGCAACGCCGCTGAGCGCGACGGTGGGGTGAAGTTGCCCCGCTCGTCCCGCGCCTGCTGCGTGGCGCCCGTCTTTCTACGCCTCACTCGACCAACAACCTCTCGGCGTCGGCACCTGACCTGTGCCGTGTATTTCCGCTGAGCCGTGACTGCTCAGCCCCGGAATTCCAGCACGGCAGGCAGGTGCATTCCAAACAGTGGGCACGGCCGCCGGACACGACGATTTGCCCGACATAAAACGGGCATTAAGAGCGAGCGGCGCCAAATGACGGGCGAATTGTGTGCAGAGCGAAGTTGACCGAACGCGCCGAGTGGTCACGTCCGGTCAATTCTCTTGTTGAAATGTTATGAACCCCGGGCGACGGTCCGTGGTCAATAACACAAAACCGCCCATCGCAACTGTGGGACGCGCAAAGCTACTTGAGCCGGGCCATGAGGGCGTGCTCGACGAGCGTGATGAGTGCGCTCTTGGCTTCGTTGCGGTGGCGGGCGTCGGTGGTGATGATCGGTGCGTCGGGGCCGATCTGGAGTGCTTCGCGGACTTCTTCGGGGTTGTAGGGCTGGTGTCCGTCGAAGCCGTTGAGGGCGATGACGAAGGGGAGGCCGCTGTTCTCGAAGTAGTCGACGGCGGGGAAGCAGTCGGCGAGACGTCTGGTGTCGACGAGGACGACGGCGCCGATGGCGCCGCGGACCAGGTCGTCCCACATGAACCAGAAACGGTCCTGACCGGGCGTACCGAAGAGGTACAGGATCAGATCGTCATCCAGTGTGATGCGGCCGAAATCCATCGCCACCGTGGTGGTGGTTTTGTCCTGGACATGGCTCAGGTCGTCGATCCCCGCCGAGGCGGAGGTCATGACGGCTTCGGTGCGCAGCGGAGAAATTTCCGAGACCGCACCGACGAATGTCGTCTTGCCCACGCCGAAGCCGCCAGCCACCACGATCTTCGCCGAAGTGGTGGAACGGCCGACGCTCCCGCTAGAGCTTCCGAAGTCCACTGAGCACCCTTTCGAGCAGTGTCACATCCGGCGTTCCACCGGACTCGCCGCTGCCGCCCGGCTGGTGGATCGCCACCATTCCGGCCTCCGCCAGGTCCGCCACGAGGATCCGTGCCACGCCCAGGGGCATGTTCAGCAGCGCGGAGACCTCCGCGACCGACTTGACCTCCTGGCACAGGTGGCAGATCCGCTGGTGCTCGGGAAGCAGCCCCGCGAGGTGGGCCGGGTCGGCCGTGGAGCTGACCAGTGCCTCGATGGCGAGCTGGTAGCGCGGCCGGGTACGGCCCCCGGTCATGGCGTAGGGGCGGACCAGCGGCTGGTCGCCTTCACTCCCGTACGACGCGTGATGATGCGAGGCGCCGTACGGGCCGGGCGAGGCGGGCGGGGTCATGAATCCTCCGGACGGGACAGCAGGATGGCAATAATGCCGTCGAGCGGGGGCCGGTGGGGGGTTTTCGGCCGTACGGTCGGACGGTATTTGCGGTATGCGTACGGTCAGTTCAGCAGACTGCCCTGAAGCTCCGCGCGGAGATCAGGCGTCAGCACCGTGCCCGCGCGGTCGACGAGCAGGGCCATCTCGTAGCCCACCAGGCCGATGTCGCACTCGGGGTGCGCCAGCACGGCCAGGGACGAACCGTCCGAGACGGACATGATGAAGAGGAAACCACGCTCCATCTCCACCACGGTCTGGGTGACGGGGCCGCCCTCGAAGATCCGGGAGGCCCCGGCCGTGAGGGAGGTCAGACCGGAGGCGACAGCCGCCAGCTGATCGGCGCGGTCGCGCGGAAAGCCTTCGGACATCGCCAGAAGGAGTCCGTCGGCGGACACCACCACCGTGTGGGACACCCCCGGGGTGTTCGCCACGAAGTTGGTGATCAACCAGTTCAGATTCTGCGCCGCCTGGCTCATCGGACTCAACTAACGCTCCTGCTGGTAAGTGGGGCCAATGTTGTGACTGCCGGTGGTCGAGCCGTTTCCGGCCTGACGACCCTGCTGGATGCCCCGGCGAAGATTGGTCAGTCGGCCGCGTACGTCATCGGGCGCACGCGAGACCGCCGGACCGGTCGGGTTGTTCTGTTCCTGTTCCTGCGCGGCACCCTCGACGAGGTTCGCACGCGGCACGCGCCGCGGCAGACCGGAAGAGGTGATACCGCCGGCCGCCGGCTCGCGGAGCTGTTCGGCCCGCTGCTGGCGTTCGTCGTTGGGGTTGCGCCAGTCGTCCGCCGGAGCCTGCTGAGCCTTGGGGGCCTGCGGGTTGCGCGGCGTGCGCTGGGCCTTGGGGGCCCGGTCGCCCTGCGGAGTGGGCGTCGGCTGCGGCTCGCGCCGCGGCAGCGACCGCCCGTTCTTCGCGGGCTGCCCGGCCGCCGGGGCGGACGTGTTCTGAGCGGTCCCGGCGTTCTGGGCGTTCCCGCCCCGGCGCCAGTTCGACTCCAGCTCCTCGAAGAGCGGCGCCCGCCCGTCGCCGGGCCCGGCCGCCGGCAGCTGGCCCGACTCGGGCCTGCCGCCGGGCTGCGCGAACTGCCCGGTGTCACCGGGGCGCTCGAACTGGCCGGTGGTGTTGTTCTGCCCGTTGTCGACGCCACCGACCTGCGGGAACGACGACGTGTCGGCGGGAGAGCCGGGCAGCGCGAACTGGCCGGTGTCACCGGGGCCGGCGGACGGCTGCGCGCCCGTCGGCCGGGGGAACTGGCCGGTGGTGTTGTTGCGGGGCTCGTCGGCGGCGCCGATCCGCGGGAACTCGGACGTGTCACCGGGACCGCCGGAGCCGGGCCGCGGGGTGCCGGGCTGCGGGAACTGACCCGTGGTGTCCGGGCGCGCGGGCTGCGCGAACCGGCCCGTGTTCTCCACGTCCTCGTGGCCGCGCGGGCTGTCCTGCGCCGAGCGCCGGGAGCCGCCGTCCGAGGCCAGGGGCCAGTCGTCGACCGGGGCGGCCGGAGCCGGGGTGCCGGAAGCGGGCGTGGGGGCCGCGGGCGACTGCTCGTTGCCCCAGCTCGGAGCCGTGCGGCCGGGAAGCTCGGGAGCCGCGCCGCGAGCGGGCAGCTGCGCACGACGGCCGCCGCGGTCACCGGCGGGCGGGGTGGCGGAGGGGCCACCCGTGTTGCCCCGGGGCGGAAGCGCGGGACGGTCGCCGCCGCGCGCTCCGCTGTCGAAGAGGCTGCCGCCAGTCGAGCCGGCACCGGCACCGGTACCGCCCGCCGGAGCGGGGCGCGTCGGCAGACCCTTGTCCGTCGTACCGGGACGACCCGGCAGCGCGGTCCGCGGCCCGCCGGCCGGGGGAACCTGCCGACGGGGAGCCTGGCCGCCGCCCATGAGGCCGGCCTGTCCGGCGCCCGGGTTGCCGCCGCCCATGGCGGGCTGGCCCGGCATGCCCGGAACCGGCTTCTTGCCGCCCTGGGCGACGTCGACCGGCAGCATGACGAGCGCGGTCGTGCCGCCCGAGTCGGAGGGCCGGAGCTGAATGCGGATGCCGTGTCGCAGGGACAGACGGCCGACCACGAACAGACCCATGCGTCGGGAGACGGAGACGTCCACCGTGGGCGGGCTGGCGAGCCGCTCGTTGATCGCGGCCAGGTCCTCGGGGGACAGGCCGATGCCGGTGTCGTGGATCTCGACCAGCACCCGGCCGTCGGGCAGGGCGTGACCGGTGACCTTGACCTTGGTCTGCGGCGACGAGAAGGACGTCGCGTTCTCGAGCAGCTCGGCGAGCAGGTGCACGAGGTCGTTGACCACGCGGCCGGCGACCTCGGTCGGCGGCACACCGCTCAGCTCGATGCGCTCGTACTGCTCCACCTCGGACGCGGCGGCACGCAGCACGTCGACGAGCGGCACCGGGCGGGTCCACCGGCGGCCCGGCTCCTCGCCCGCGAGGACGAGGAGGTTTTCGCCGTTACGGCGCATACGGGTCGCGAGGTGGTCGAGCCGGAAGAGCGAGGAGAGCTGGTCGGGGTCGGCCTCGCGGCTCTCGAGCTCGGAGATGAGCGAGAGCTGACGCTGGATGAGGCCCTGGCTGCGGCGCGAGAGGTTGGTGAACATCGCGTTGACGTTGCCTCGCAGCAACGCCTGCTCGGCGGCGAGGCGGACCGCCTCGCGGTGCACGTCGTCGAAGGCCGCGGCCACCTTGCCGATCTCGTCCCGGCTGTGCACACCGACGGACTCGACCGTGGTGTCGACATCCTGCGGGTCCGTCTCGGACAGCTGCTTGACGAGCTCGGGCAGACGTTCCTGGGCGACCTTCTGGGCGGTGTCCTGCAGTCGGCGCAGCGACCGCACCATGGACCGGGCCACGACGAACGCGCCGACGAGCGAGATGCCGAGGACCAGGATGATCAGCACACCGTTGAGGATGGCGTCCTGCTGGGCGTCGTCGCGGAGCTCGCGCGCCTTCTGGTCCATCTGGGACAGCAGGGTCTGCTCGATCTTGGACATCTCTTCGAGCTTCACGCTGTCCTGGTCGTACCAGTCCATGTACGTGTACGGCGCGGACTTGAGGCCCTCGGTCTTGCCGAGCGCGCGCTCGGCGAAGGTGTTCGCCGAGGTGATCTCCGTCTGGCCGCCGTTGAGAGCCTGGAGCAGTTCGGCGGAGTCGCCGGCGCGGATCGCGGTGAAGCGGCGCAGCGCCTCGTCCTCGCTGTCCAGCGCGTTCTTGCCGTACTGCAGGTCGTTCGCGGAGAGCCGCGCGCCCTTGGGGTTGGCGAGCGCGGCGCTGATCACGGCCCGCTGGATGGAGGCGTACTCCTTGGCGGAGGAGAACGTCGCCAGCGCACGGGTGCTGGTGATCATGTCGCTGTTGCTGGTGGCCTGGGCCATGTCCTGGGACAGCGACAGCAGCGAGGTGATCAACGCGTTGTAGTCGTTGACCGTCTGCGCGATGTAGTCGGTCTCCTGGTACGCCCGCAGACGGTGATTCTTGATCTTGTCGAGCTGCTTGGTGATGTCGACAAGGGTCGTCTGGACGCCGATCATCGTCGTGTCGTTCGACTCGACCTTGGTGGTGGCCTGCCGGAACGCGTCGATGGCGCGGTCGGTCTTCTCGCGCGGGGCGACGACCCGGTCGTCCTTGTCGTTACCGCCGACCAGCGGACCCGCGGACTTGTCGCGCTCCTCCTGGAGCGCGTCCGCGAGCTGAGTGGCCTTACCGGTCATCTCGGTGAGGATCTTCATGTGGTCGAGCTGGTCGACGTTCTCGAGCGAACCGTCGATACGTAGCGCACCCAGGGTCGTCGCGGCGACCACGGGCAGGGCTAGCAGGGAGACCAGTCGGGTGCTGATGCGCCAGTTGCGCAGGGCTATTCGTGAGCCCGGCCCGTTCGGCTTTTTCGCCTTCGGCTTGTCGGCGGGCTCGCCACCGTTCGGCGCGTCGGCGGGCGTGCCGCGGTCGGTCGCACCGCGCGGCTCCGGCTCCGCCGCAGCGCTGCCATCCCTCTTGAAACGTCCCTGCACTAGCGTCGCAACCTCTGGACCAGGCGTCCCTCCGGATGAGCGGCGGGACGGTGTCGAGTCGTGGGGGGACCGCGGTTGCCCCCTGGCGGTCCGTGGAATTCCAGCACAGTGCCGGATCTCCAACAAGGCCGGTGCACGGCACCGGGAATGGCGTGACGCTATGTGCGGAATGGGTCACCAGATGTAGAAAGCTGCACCCCTTAAAACGCCCTCAATCCGGCAATTCACCCCCCGGACCTGAAGGGGTGCCCGGTGTCCCAGTCGCCATGATCAGGAGCGGAACGTCTGGTTCAGCCCTGCAATGTCCGTTTCGCGAGGGTGAAATGTCCGACCGATATGCGGCATTTTTTGAGGTACTCGTGAGCAAACTCACAGCAGACTCAGGACTTCTCCAGCGGGCCGGTGGGGAAGGGCAGGCCTAGCCTGGACCTTTACACCCGCTGCGAAAACGACAACGCGAGGCCACTCACAGTGAAGACGACGACGCCGTCCCGGAAGACCGCCAACCCGCGCCGCACCACGCTCGCGCACCTCGAGGACGCCGCGGGGCTCAGCGCGGCGGGCGACCTCGTCCGCGAGCACGCCGTCGAGCTGCCGGCCGTCACCGCCAACCCGCGCCGCACCGTCCTGATGACCGCGCCCGTGACGGTCCCCCAGGGCTGACCCACGGCGGCGCACGGGCCGTCGGCGACCCCCGCGATAGCCTGGGGTGTCAGTCTCCGGCCGGACCAGATAGGGGCAAAAGCTTCCCGTGCGCATCGCCAGGTTCTCCATCGACGGCAACGTCGCCTTCGGTGTCGTGGAAGGGGACGCCTCCACAGAAGGCGGCCCCGTCCTCGACATCATCAAGGGCCACCCCTTCGCCGAGTTCGAGCGCTCGGGGCAGAAGATCCCGCTGAGCAAGGTGCGGCTGCTGCCGCCCGTCCTGCCCAACAAGGTCGTCGCCATCGGCCGCAACTACGCCGAGCACGCCGCCGAGCTGGGCAACGAGGTTCCGGACGCCCCCGTCGCGTTCTTCAAGCCGTCCACCGCGGTCATCGGCCCCGGCGACCCCATCGCGTACCCCTCCTTCTCCAGCGAGGTGCACCACGAGGCCGAGCTGGCCGTGGTCATCGGCCGCATGTGCCGCGAGGTCCCGCGCGAGCGCGTGAAGGACGTCATCCTCGGCTACACCTGCGCCAACGACATCACCGCGCGTGATGTCCAGGAGCGCGAGAAGCAGTGGGCCCGGGCCAAGGGCTTCGACACCTCCTGCCCGCTGGGCCCCTGGGTGGAGACCGAGCTGGACCCGAGCGACCTCGGGATCATGTGCACGGTCAACGGCCAACAGCGCCAGCTGGGCCGCACGAGCGACATGGTCCGCTCCATCGAGGACCTGATCGTCCACATCACCGAGGCGATGACGCTGCTCCCCGGCGACGTCGTCCTCACCGGCACCCCGGCCGGGGTCGGACCCCTGAACGTCGGCGACGAGGTCGCCGTCACCATCGAAGGCATCGGCACTCTCACCAATAAGGTGATCAAGCGTGGCTAGCGCAACTCCCGTACGCGTCCGTTTCTGTCCCTCGCCGACCGGCAACCCCCATGTGGGTCTGGTCCGCACCGCCCTGTTCAACTGGGCGTTCGCCCGCCACCACGGCGGCACCCTCGTCTTCCGCATCGAGGACACCGACGCGGCGCGCGACTCGGAGGAGTCGTACCAGCAGCTGCTGGACTCGATGCGCTGGCTGGGCTTCGACTGGGACGAGGGCCCCGAGGTCGGCGGCCCGCACGCGCCGTACCGCCAGTCGCAGCGCATGGACATCTACCAGGACGTCGCGCGGAAGCTGCTGGACGGTGGGCACGCCTACTACTGCTACTGCACCACCGAGGAGCTCGACGCCCGCCGCGACGCCGCCCGCGCCGCCGGCAAGCCGTCCGGCTACGACGGCCAGTGCCGGGTGCTCACCCCCGAGCAGAAGGCGGCGTACGACGCCGAGGGCCGCACCTCGATCGTCCGCTTCCGGATGCCCGACGAGCCGATCACCTTCACCGACCTGGTCCGTGGCGAGCTGACCTTCACCCCGGAGAACGTGCCGGACTTCGGCATCGTCCGGGCCAACGGCGCGCCCCTCTACACGCTCGTCAACCCCGTCGACGACGCGCTGATGGAGATCACCCACGTGCTGCGCGGCGAGGACCTGCTGTCCTCCACGCCGCGCCAGATCGCCCTCTACCGGGCGCTCGCCGAGATCGGCGTCGGCAACGGCACCACCCCGCAGTTCGGCCACCTGCCGTACGTGATGGGCGAGGGCAACAAGAAGCTCTCCAAGCGCGACCCGCAGGCGTCCTTGAACCTCTACCGGGAGCGCGGCTTCCTCCCCGAGGGCCTGCTGAACTACCTCTCCCTGCTCGGCTGGTCCCTCTCGGCCGACCAGGACATCTTCACGATGGACGAGATGGTCGCGGCGTTCGACATCAAGGACGTCAATGCCAACCCGGCTCGCTTCGACCTCAAGAAGTGCGAGTCGATCAACGGCGACCACATGCGCCGCATGGACGTGAAGGCGTTCATCGAGGCCTGCGGCCCCTGGCTGAAGGCCCCGTTCGCCCCGTGGGCCCCCGACGCCTTCGACCAGGCGGTCTTCGAGGCCATCGCCCCGCACGCGCAGACCCGGCTGACGGTGCTCTCCGACATCACCGCCAACGTCGACTTCCTCTTCCTCGACGAGCCGGCCCACGACGAGGCGTCCTGGGCCAAGGCGATGAAGGAGGGCTCGGACGCGCTGCTGCGCACCGCGCGCGCCGAGCTGGAGGCCGCCCAGTGGAACCCCGAGGCCCTCAAGGCGGCCGTCCTCGCCGCCGGTGAGGAGCACGGGCTCAAGCTCGGCAAGGCCCAGGCGCCGGTCCGCGTCGCGGTCACGGGCCGCACGGTGGGCCTGCCGCTGTTCGAGTCGCTGGAGATCCTCGGCCGTGAGCGCACCCTGGCGCGCATCGACGCCGCTCTGGTGAAGCTCGCCGACTGACGGGACAGGGCCGCTCAGGCGGCCACAGGGCCCGTTCGCGGGCCCGGGGGCCCGTTCCCGCGGTTGTTCGACCGCGGGGGCGGGCCCTGTCGCCTGTGGCGGCCCGTGCGGCCGTGCGGGTGCGGGTACGGGCGCCGCGCGAGGTGTCGCGGGGCGCCCGGGCAGGCCCGGCGGGTTATCGGTTTTGGAGCCCCGTCCACCTTCGGGTAATGTTCTTCCTGCGCCGCCCGAGAGGGCCGAGAGGCCGGAGCGGACGGTGCAAGCCCGAGCAAGACCCTTTAACTGAGGTCGAGTTCTGGTGGGGTATGGTGTAATTGGCAGCACGAGGGTTTCTGGTTCCCTTAGTCTAGGTTCGAGTCCTGGTACCCCAGCCAAAGGAAATTCGATCGAATTTCTTTTGGTAAATTAGTAAGCGCAGTGCGAGCCCCCGTTGTGTAGCGGCCTAGCACGCCGCCCTCTCAAGGCGGTAGCGCCGGTTCGAATCCGGTCGGGGGTACAGATCCTGAATTCCGTCACCATCCGGACAACGTCCGGAGGCGATGATGAATGGATCGCTAGGGCCCCCGTTGTGTAGCGGCCTAGCACGCCGCCCTCTCAAGGCGGTAGCGCCGGTTCGAATCCGGTCGGGGGTACTGGTATCACCATGGGATATGGTGTAATTGGCAGCACGAGGGTTTCTGGTTCCCTTAGTCTAGGTTCGAGTCCTGGTATCCCAGCGCAGATAGCTCTGCAAACAAAGCTAGCCCCCGTTGTGTAGCGGCCTAGCACGCCGCCCTCTCAAGGCGGTAGCGCCGGTTCGAATCCGGTCGGGGGTACAAGAAGAAAAAATGCCTTTCGCGCAAGCGGAGGGCATTTTTTCGTGCGCTCTTCCGCGCCGCCGGATGTCGCCCCGATAATTCCCGCATGGTCCATCCCCACGGCGGCCGCCGCCGGGTCCACGTCGGCGATCTCCGGCCCGGCGACCACGTGTGCCTCCTCTTCGACTCGGACGAGGAGCGGGCCCTGCTCCTCGGCGACTTCCTGCTCGGGGGCCTGGACGCCAAGGACAAGATCCTCTATCTCGCGGGGGAGGGCGGCCCGGCCGGCCACGAGGCCCTGCTGGACCGCTGCCGCTTCCCCGCCGGGCCGCCCGACCTGTCCGGACAGCTGGAGATCGTGGGCCCGGCCGAAATCTCCTCGGACCGCGGGGAGTTCGAGCCCGCCGTCCTCCTGGACCGGCTCCGGGCCGCCGCCGACCGCGGCCGCCGGGAGGGCTACCGCGCCCTGCGGGTCGCGGCCGATCTGGGCGCCCTCCTGCACGACGGGCGCGACGTGCACCGCTTACTGCGGTACGAAGCCCTGCTGGCCGCGGAGTTCATCGACGACGAGGCGCTGGCCGTCTGCCAGTACGACCTCCGCCGCTGTGACCCCGCCGCGCTGGACACCCTCGCGGCCGCCCACCCCAGGAGCGTCGAAGTGGATCCACTCGTCCGCACGGCCGACCTGGTCGTCGTCCGCACCTTCAGCCCCCCGGGCCTGCGGATCGAGGGGGCGGTCGACGCCGGCTCGCACGGGCACCTCAGGGAGGCCCTGCAGTCGGTCGCGGCGGTCAGGGGCGACGTCCGACTGGAGATGTCCCGGGTGGAATTCCTGGACCTCGGCGGGCTGCGGCTGCTGATGACCTTCGCCAGGGCCCGCGCCGCCCGCCACTACGCCGTCGAGCTGACGGGGCTGCTGCCGCATCTGCTGCGCGTCATCACTCTCATCGGCTGGGATCGGACCCCCGGCCTCCGGCTGGGGGCCGCGCATGCCTACTGACCACGCCGACGGGACCGGATTCGTCCATCACGCCTGCCTGTACGGGAGCGACGAGCAGTTCCTCGCGACGGCCCTGCCGTTCGTCCGGGACGGGCTGGTGGCCGGGGAGCCCGTCCTGGCCGCGACGACGCCCGCCAACATCGAGCTGCTCCGGGACGCCCTCGGCGAGCGGGCGCACGCCCTGGACACCGCCGAGACCGCGTACTTCGGCCGCCGGCCCGTGGAACGCGTCTCCGCCTTCCTGCGCTACCACGACCGCCGGGCCCGGCCCGGGCGGCGCGTGCGGATGCTCGCCGAGCCGGTGTGGGGCGGCAGATCCGACCGTCAGATCGCCGAGTGGAAGCGGATGGAGTCCGGGCTCAACGTGCTGCTCGCACAGCTGCCGGTCTGGATGATCTGCCCGTACGACACCCGGGCCGTGTCCGCCGACGTGGCGGCGGCCGCCTGTGTCACCCACCCGGTGCGGACGGACGGCGGCCGGGCACAGCCCTGTGCCGGCTACACGGACCCGATGGCGTACGCGGAGGCCATCGGACCACCGCCGGAGACCGCCCCCGCCACCGCCGCGCGGATGGGCCCGACGGCCGACACCTCGGCGGTACGGCTCTTCGCCCGTGAGCGGGCGGCCGCGGCGGGTCTGACGGGCGAGCGGCTCGCCCTGGCCGAGTTCGCCGTCGCCGAGGCGGCGGGCTATCTGCTGGCCGCCGACGGCGCCCGGGTCGCCCTGCGCATCTGGGAGGAGCCGGGCGCCCTGGTCTGCGAGCTGCTGCGCGAGGACCCCCACGGCGCGAGCGTGCCGGTCTTCGCCGGCTTCCTGCCGCCCGACGAGGCACCGGACCCCGAGGACGGCCTCTGGCTCGCGCGCACCCTCAGCGAGACCCTCGAGGTGCGCGCCGAGGGGCCCCGCACCCGCCTCGGCCTGCGCCTCGCGGGCCTGCGTGACGCGGAGTGCGCATGACCGCACGAAAGGTCACCCCCGGACGGCCGGCCGTCCGCGGGTGACCCGGTCGGCGCGGCTTCAGTTGTTGCGGCGCAGGGCCTCGCTGAGGCGCAGGGCGGCGTCGATGACCGCCTGGGCGTGCATCCGGCCCGGGTGGCGGGTCAGCCGCTCGATGGGGCCGGAGACCGACACGGCGGCCACCACGCGGTTCGAGGGGCCGCGCACGGGGGCGGAGACCGAGGCGACACCCGGCTCCCGCTCGCCGATCGACTGGGCCCAGCCCCGGCGCCGGACGCCCGAGAGCGCGGTCGCCGTGAAGCGGGCGCCCTGCAGACCGCGGTGCAGCCGCTCGGGCTCCTCCCAGGCCATGAGCACCTGGGCCGCCGAGCCCGCCTTCATCGGCAGCGTCGAGCCGACCGGCACGGTGTCCCGCAGTCCGGACAGCCGCTCCGCCGCCGCCACACAGATCCGCATGTCGCCCTGGCGGCGGTAGAGCTGCGCGCTCTCGCCCGTCACGTCCCGCAGATGCGTGAGCACCGGCCCGGCCGTGGCCAGCAGCCGGTCCTCACCGGCCGCCGCCGCCAGCTCGCTGAGCCGGGGGCCGAGGATGAAACGGCCCTGCATGTCCCGCGCCACCATCCGGTGGTGCTCCAGCGCCACCGCGAGCCGGTGCGCCGTCGGCCGGGCGAGCCCGGTCGCCGCCACCAGCCCGGCCAGCGTCGCCGGACCGGACTCCAGAGCGCTCAGCACCAGAGCAGCCTTGTCGAGAACGCCCACGCCACTCGAGGCGCCACCAGAGTTGTCCATGAAACGATATTCGCGTCTCACAGTGTGAAACGCAAGTTCAATTTTCCGAGATTGGCGCCAACCTGGACGGACAGGACCCCACTGGCACACGAGTTGGGTCGGCAGCGACGCCGGCCGGAGGGACAGCGATGGGACGGACACTCGCGGAGAAGGTCTGGGACGACCACGTCGTCACGCGCGCCGAAGGCGAGCCCGACCTCCTCTACATCGATCTGCACCTGCTGCACGAGGTCACCAGCCCGCAGGCCTTCGACGGTCTGCGCAAGGCCGGCCGCGGCGTCCGCCGCCTCGACCTGACCATCGCCACGGAGGACCACAACACCCCCACCCTCGACATCGACAAGCCCATCGCGGACCCGGTCTCCCGGGCCCAGCTGGAGACGCTGCGCAAGAACTGCGCGGACTTCGGCGTCCGGCTGCACCCGCTGGGCGATGTCGAGCAGGGCGTCGTCCACGTCGTGGGCCCGCAGCTGGGGCTGACCCAGCCCGGCACCACCGTCGTCTGCGGCGACAGCCACACCTCCACCCACGGCGCCTTCGGCGCGCTGGCGTTCGGCATCGGCACCAGCCAGGTCGAGCACGTGCTGGCCACCCAGACGCTGCCGCTCGCCCCCTTCAAGACCATGGCCGTCACCGTCGAGGGCGAGCTGCCGGACGGCGTCTCCGCCAAGGACCTGATCCTCGCCGTCATCGCCAGGATCGGCACCGGTGGCGGCCAGGGCTACGTCATCGAGTACCGCGGCTCCGCCATCGAGAAGCTGTCGATGGAAGCCCGGATGACCGTCTGCAACATGTCCATCGAGGCGGGCGCCCGGGCCGGCATGATCGCCCCCGACGAGACCACCTTCGCCTACCTGGAGGGCCGGGCCCACGCGCCCCGGGGCGCGGACTGGGACGCCGCCGTCGCGTACTGGCGCACCCTGCGCACCGACGACGACGCGGTCTTCGACCACGAGGTGGTCATCGACGCCACCGAGCTCTCCCCGTTCGTCACCTGGGGCACCAACCCGGGCCAGGGCGCCCCGCTGTCCGCCGACGTTCCCGACCCCGCCTCGTACCAGGACGCCTCCGAGCGGCTGGCAGCCGAAAAGGCCCTGGAATACATGGGGTTGACGGCGGGTCAGGCGCTGCGCGACATCCGGGTGGACACCGTCTTCGTCGGCTCGTGCACCAACGGCCGGATCGAGGACCTGCGCTCCGCCGCCGATGTCATCGGGGGCCGGAAGGTTGCCGACGGCGTCCGGATGCTGGTCGTCCCCGGGTCCGTGCGCGTGGCGCTGCAGGCCGTCGAGGAGGGGCTGGACAAGGTGTTCACCGCCGCCGGCGCCGAGTGGCGGCACGCGGGATGTTCGATGTGTCTGGGTATGAACCCCGACCAACTCGCGCCCGGCGAGAGGTCCGCGTCGACCTCCAACCGCAACTTCGAGGGCAGGCAGGGCAAGGGCGGACGCACCCACCTGGTCTCGCCCCAGGTCGCCGCCGCCACCGCCGTACTGGGCCATCTGGCCTCCCCGGCGGACCTCTCCGGTCCGGCCGCCACCTCCGACGTCACGACTCCCGTGGGGGCCTGAACAGTCATGGAAGCTTTCACCACGCACACCGGCCGGGCCGTCCCGCTGCGCCGCGGAAATGTCGACACCGACCAGATCATCCCGGCGCACTGGCTCAAGAAGGTGACCCGCGACGGCTTCGAGGACGGGCTCTTCGAGGCCTGGCGCAAGGACCCGGAGTTCGTGCTCAACCGGCCCGAGCGCGCGGGCGCCACGGTGCTGGTCGCCGGCCCCGACTTCGGCACCGGCTCCTCCCGCGAGCACGCGGTCTGGGCGCTGCAGAACTACGGCTTCAAGGCCGTGGTCTCGTCGCGCTTCGCCGACATCTTCCGTGGGAACTCGCTCAAGAACGGTCTGCTGACCGTCGTCCTGCCACAGGAGACCGTCGACGCGCTCTGGGAGCTGACCGAAGCCGACCCCACCGCCGAGGTCACGGTGGACCTCGTGGCGCGCGAGGTCCGGGCCGAGGGCATCACGGCTGGATTCGACCTTGACGAGAACGCCCGGTGGCGACTCCTGGAGGGGCTGGACGACATCAGCCTGACCCTCCGGCAAGAGGCCGACATCGCCGCCTTCGAGGCCCGGAGGCCTTCCTACAAGCCGTCCACGGCCCGGATCTGACATCAATTTCGGGCCCGAACGGCCCATCGTCCGAGCCCCTTGCCGACCCCGGATTTTCGCTGTTCACCCAGGGTTTGACATGATGCGCCCCCTGTCTTCGGACAGGGGGCGCATCGCTCTGTTGAGGCCCTGTGAAGCGACAACTCGCCTCAGATGGCACAATCGGTGCATGGAACGCGACAGCCAACTCGAGCTCTACCGGCTCGTCGCCGACCAACTCAAGGAAGCGCACACAAGGGTGCGCGCACTGCAAGTCCCGGAGGGCGTACGGATGGCGCTGTCCCGGAAGCTGCTGGTCATCACGGCCGCGGCAAAGCACGATCTCTCAGGCGCGGCAAGGCGTCTGGACCGGCTGATGAACGACCTCGACGAGGGCCGTTTCCCCGAAGAGCCCGACCCCGACGGAACTCCGTGATGGTCGAGTTCGTTGCGGCACAAGGGTGATTAGACCGTTTCGTGTTTGATTTGCGGTATATATCTGCCTAACGTGCGAAAAGGCTGGAACGCATTCGTTCCAGCAATGTCTCCGAAGGGGAAGACGTGAACAAGGCGCAGCTCGTTGAAGCGATTGCCGACAAGCTCGGCGGCCGTCAGCAGGCCGCAGACGCTGTCGACGCGGTACTCGACGCGATCGTCCGTGCGGTGGTCTCCGGCGACCGGGTCTCGGTCACCGGCTTCGGCTCGTTCGAGAAGGTCGACCGTCCGGCCCGTTACGCCCGTAACCCGCAGACGGGTGAGCGCGTGCGGGTCAAGAAGACCTCGGTGCCCCGCTTCCGCGCGGGTCAGGGCTTCAAGGACCTGGTGAGCGGCTCGAAGAAGCTCCCGAAGAACGATGTCGCGGTGAAGAAGGCGCCCAAGGGCAGCCTTTCCGGTGGCGTGAAGACCACCACCAAGGCCGCGGCCAAGAAGGCCGCCGCGAAGAAGGCCACCACGGCCACCACCGCGAAGAAGACCGCGGCGAAGACCACGGCGAAGAAGACCACCACCGCGGCAGCGGCCAAGAAGGCCACCACCGCGAAGAAGGCCACCGCCAAGAAGACGACGGCCACCGCCACCAAGGCCGCCGCCAAGAAGGCGACCCCGGCGAAGAAGGCCACCACGACGGCCGCCAAGAAGACCACGGCGAAGAAGACCGCGCCCGCCAAGAAGGCCACGGCGACCAAGGCTCCGGCGCGCAAGACCACCGCGCGCAAGACCACCGCCAAGAAGACGGCCGCCAAGAAGAAGTAACGGCGACGCACGGCGTCACGCGCCGGGCCGGGCTCCCCTCGGGGAGCCCGGCCCGCGGTGTGTCCCCAGCCGGGAGGCCGCGCCGGAAGCCGTTCCGGGAACGTCCCCGGGAAACTAGAAGGTCTGCAGCGTTACCAACGTCACGCGTCGGCCCGCGTCGCCGCCCTCGGTGCCGCCCGGGGCCTGTCCGAGCTCGATCCGCACGCGCTGCCCGGGCCGCAGCAGCCGCAGGCCGCCCGCGTCGAACGCCGCCGCGTCGAAGGGCACCGGGGTGCCGTCGTCCAGGAGCACGCTCCCGGCGCGGGTCTGAGGGTCGTAGGTGTACGCGGTGGCCTGCATGGGGCCAGCCTAAGCCTGTTCGGCGTTTTCTTTGGCTGCGGCTCGTCTTGCCGCCTGCGGCGGCTCAGCGCCCTGCGGGCGCGTCCTCAAGCGCCGGACGGGCTTGATGTGGCTGAGCCCGGCCGAACCAGCCCGTCCGGCGCTTGAGGACAGAGCACGACAGCCGTCCGGCGCTTGAGGACAGGGCACTACGCGAGGCCCACCGCCGGGCCGGAGGTCGCCGCGGCCGCCGTGTGCGGCCCCACGCCCAATGCCAGAGCCGACCGCAAATCCTGCTCCGTATCCACGTCCTGGCGCACGGAATCCACCCCGGCCAGCTCGATCTCCCAGGCACCCGAAGCGCGGTGACGGGCACGCGACCGGCCCTCGAACGCCGGCGCCAATTCATTTCCGGCGGTCGCCGACAGCAGTGTCGTACCGATTCCCGCGGCATCCGCGAGAAATGCGCGCGGGAATTCGGCGGCCGAATCGAGCACCCGCCCGAGTTCCGCCGGGCGCAGCGCCGGCAGATCCGCGTTGAGCGTCGCCACCCCGGTATGCGGCCATCGCGTCCGGGCGGTGTGCGCCCCGTGCGCGAGGGCGCTGTTCAGGCCACCGCCCCCCGTCGGCTCGGGCAGCACCCAGGCGCCGAGCGCGGACAGCTCCGCCCCCGCCCGGCGATCGTCCGTGACGACCACCACATCCCGCACGGCCCGGCAGGTCAGCGCGGCGCCCACGGTGTCCAGGGCGAACGCCAGCGCGAGGGCGGGCCGGGGCAGCCGCCCGGTGCCGTCCGTGAGGCGGCTCTTGGCCAGGGCCAGCGGCTTCACGGGCACCACCAGCGTCCAGACCACGTCCGCTCCCTCCCGTCGCATGGCTCTTATTGTCACCTGCTGCCGCAGCCCGCCGGGGACCGCCGGGGTTACGGTGTTCTCGACAGACCGGGTACCTGGGGCCACACTTGTCCGGCCCCCGGGTTCGGACGGCTCCCGAGCCCGGCTTCAGGTTCCAAGAGAAGGGTGTCCGAGTGTCCCGCCACAGAATCGGCTTCTGGTACCGCTTTACGGCGGTGTTGGCAAAACCGCCGCTCGTGGTTCTGTTCAAGCGGGACTGGAGGGGAATGGAGAACATTCCGGCTGACGGCGGATTCATCACCGCGGTCAACCACAACTCCTATCTCGACCCGCTCTCGTACGCCCACTTCCAGTACAACACCGGGCGCGTCCCCCGCTTCCTGGCCAAGGCCGCCCTGTTCAGGACCACCTTCGTCGGAACGTTGCTGCACGGCACCGGGCAGATTCCGGTCTACCGCGAGACCACCGACGCCGCCACCGCCTTCCGGGCCGCCGTCGACGCCATCAACAGGGGCGAGTGCGTGGCCTTCTACCCCGAGGGCACCCTCACCCGCGACCCCGACATGTGGCCCATGGAGGGCAAGACCGGGGCCGCCCGGGTCGCCCTGCTCACCCAGGCCCCGGTCATCCCGGTCGCCCAGTGGGGCGCCAACGAGGCCATGCCGCCGTACGCCAAGGAGAAGAAGCTGCGGCTCTTCCCCCGCAAGACGCTGAGGGTCGTGGCGGGCCCGCCCGTCGACCTCTCCGCGTACTACGGCAAGGAGCCGACCGCCGAGGTGCTGCGCGAGGCCACCGAGAAGATCATGGCCGCGATCACCGAACTCCTCGCCGAACTGCGTGGCGAGCCGGCGCCCGCCGAGCCGTACAACCACAAGCGGGCCCGCGCCGCGGCCCGCCGGACACCACAGCAGACACAAGGGGACAGCAAGTGACGCGCTGCGCCGTCTACGGCACCGGCTCCTGGGGCACGGCCTTCGCGATGGTCCTCGCGGACGCCGGCTGCGAGGTGACCATGTGGGGCCGACGCGCCGCCACCGTGGACGCCGTCAACACCGGCCGCACCAACCCCGACTACCTCCCGGGCGTCGAGCTGCCCGCCACGGTCCGGGCCACCACCGACCCCGCCGAGGCGGCCGACGGCGCGCAGTTCACCGTGCTGGCCGTGCCGTCCCAGACGCTGCGCGGCAATCTCGCCGAGTGGGCGCCCCTGCTGCCCGCCGACACCGTGCTCGTCTCCCTGATGAAGGGTGTCGAACTGGGCACGGCCAAGCGGATGAGCGAGGTGATCGAGGAGGTCGCCAAGGTCTCCGCCGATCAGGTCGCGGTCCTCACCGGCCCCAATCTCGCCCGCGAGATCGCCGCCCGGCAGCCCGCAGCGGCCGTCGTCGCCTGCCGCGACGAGTCCGTGGCCAAGCGGCTCCAGGCCGCCTGCCACACCCCGTACTTCCGCCCGTACACCAACACCGACGTGGTCGGCTGTGAGCTCGGCGGCGCCGTGAAGAACGTCATCGCCCTCGCCGTGGGCATCGCCGACGGCATGGGCCTCGGCGACAACGCCAAGGCGTCGCTCATCACCCGCGGGCTGGCCGAGACGACCCGGCTGGGCCTCGCCATGGGTGCCGACGCGCACACCTTCGCCGGACTGGCCGGTATGGGCGATCTCGTCGCCACCTGCTCCTCGCCGCTCTCGCGCAACCACACCTTCGGCACCAACCTCGGCCGCGGCATGACCCTCGCAGAGACCATCGCGGTCACCAAGCAGACCGCCGAGGGCGTCAAGTCCTGTGAATCCGTGCTGGATCTGGCCCGGCGCCACGACGTCGACATGCCGATCACCGAGACGGTCGTGGACATCGTGCACGAGGGCAAGCCGCCACTGGTGGCCCTCAAGGAGCTCATGTCGCGCAGCGCCAAGCCCGAGCGACACTGAAGCGCTGGATCGCACCCGGCACACCACGAGGTACTCTCGACGCGATATGAGCAGCGAGACCTCCTCCCACAGCCCTGACCGGAGCCGGAAGCCGCGAGTCGCGGTCGTGTTCGGCGGTCGCAGTTCCGAGCACGCGATCTCCGTGGTCACCGCCGGCGCGGTGCTGCGCGCGATCGACCGCACGAAGTACGACGTGCTGCCGATCGGCATTACCACCGACGGCCGTTGGGCGCTCACCGCCGACGACCCCGAGCGGATGGCCATCACCGACCGCGCGCTGCCGAGCGTGGAGGGGCTGGCCCAGTCCCTCGACGGCACCGTGGTGCTGCCGGTCGACCCCGCCGACCGCGAGGTCGTCTACACCGAGCCGGGCGCCATGCCCAAGGCGCTGGGCGAGGTCGACGTCGTCTTCCCCGTGCTGCACGGCCCCTACGGCGAGGACGGCACCCTGCAGGGCATGCTGGAGCTGGCCGGGATCCCCTACGTCGGAGCGGGCGTGCTCGCCTCGGCCGTGGGCCAGGACAAGGAGTACATGAAGCGCGTCTTCATCTCCTTCGGACTGCCCGTCGGCCCGTACGAGGTCGTGCGGCCCCGTGAGTGGCGGGCCGACCCGGCCGCCGCCCGGAAGAAGATCGTGGACTTCGCCGGGGAGCACGGCTGGCCCGTCTTCATCAAGCCCGCCCGCGCCGGCTCCTCCATGGGCATCACCAAGGTCGACGACGTCGCTGGCCTGGACGAGGCGATCGCCGAGGCACACCGCCACGACCCGAAGATCATTGTCGAGTCGCTGCTGAGCGGCCGCGAGATCGAGTGCGGCGTGCTGGAATTCGAGGACGGGCCGCGCGCGAGCCTGCCCGCCGAGATCCCCCCGGTCACGGCCCACGACTTCTACGACTTCGAGGCCAAGTACATCGACTCCGCCGCCGGCATCGTGCCCGCGCCGCTGAGCGAGGAGCAGACCGCCCGGATCCAGGAGCTGGCCGTCCAGGCCTTCGAGGCCACCTCCTGCGAGGGTCTGGTCCGCGCGGACTTCTTCCTCACCGAGGACGGCGAGTTCGTGATCAACGAGGTCAACACCATGCCGGGCTTCACGCCCATCTCCATGTACCCGCGGATGTGGCAGGAGAGCGGCGTCGGCTACCAGGAACTGGTGGACCGGCTCGTCCAGGCGGCGCTGCGCCGCTCGACCGGCCTGCGCTGACGGCACACGAGCGGGCCGGTCGTGGGACGACCGGCCCGCTCGGCCCGCTTCTCAGACGACGCCCTCGGGGATCGTCTTCTTGACGGCGTCGGCGAAATCGGTGAGCGCACTGATGTCGCCGGCGTCGCCGACGTACTTCTTCGGCAGGGTGACCTCCACCCACGCCGCCCGCAAGGTGGTCGTGCAGCGGACGCTGCCGTCCGGCTGTCGCTCCGGCAGCCACTCCACGCCGTCGATCTCCACCGAGTCCGCGGCGGGGTTGTAGTGTTCGGAGCCGGACGTAAGGATCTTGGGGCGGCCCACCCCGCACCGCAGCGCGATCGCGGGCGCGCCCCACACGGCCGTGAAGTCCGAGACGGGATCGGCGGTACGCCGCTTGTGCCCGTCCACGGCCTCGGGCAGTTCCTTGTGCAGTGCCCGGCAGAGCTTGGCCTCCCGCGCCGACGGCGTGGGAACCACCACACCCGCCGCGTCGTCCGTGGATGAGCAGCCAACGGCCGCGCACAGCACGGCGACAGCGGACAGGCCGAGGGGCCGGCGGAGTAAAGACTTCACCGGCCGAGCATACGGGGGAGCTACAGATGGACGACCGGGCAGGTCAGTGTGCGGGTGATGCCGTCCACCTGCTGCACCTTCGCGACCACCATCCGGCCGAGTTCGTCCACGGTGTCGGCCTGCGCCCGCACAATGACGTCGTAGGGTCCGGTCACGTCCTCGGCCTGGATCACCCCCGGGATCTTCGCGATGACTTCGGCCACGGTCGACGCTTTGCCGACCTCGGTCTGGATCAGGATGTACGCCTGTACCACGGAACCTCCAGGGCGGCTTCGAGGATCATGTGGGGAGAAGAGACGCCACGGTACCGCGTCGTCGCACGGTGCGGGGAGACCCGCGCGGCCTGCGCGGCGCGGGAGACGTCACGAACAGGGCAACCGACACTCCGAGGAGGAGCTCAGTGAAAGGCACCGTGGGCGAGTTGGGGGAGTTCGGGCTCATCAGAGAGCTTACTTCCCGGCTCACCACCACCCCGGCGGTCCGACTCGGGCCGGGTGATGACGCCGCGGTGGTCGCAGCCCCCGACCGGAGGGTCGTGGCCAGCACGGACGTACTCCTGGAGGGGCGGCACTTCCGCCGCGACTGGTCCACCGCCTACGACGTCGGACGCAAGGCCGCGGCGCAGAACCTCGCCGACATCGCCGCCATGGGCGCGGTGCCCACCGCGATCCTGCTCGGCCTCGTCGTGCCCGCGGAACTCCCCGTCACCTGGCCGACCGAGCTGATGGACGGCATCCGCGACGAGTGCCAGGTCGCGGGCGCGGCCGTGGTCGGCGGGGACGTGGTGCGCGGCGAGACGATCACCGTCGCCATCACGGCCCTGGGCGATCTGCGCAACCACGAGCCGGTCACCCGGTCCGGCGCCCAGGCGGGCGATGTCGTCGCCGTCACGGGCTGGCTGGGCTGGTCCGCGGCCGGGCACGCGGTGCTCTCCCGCGGCTTCCGCTCCCCGCGCGCCTTCGTCGAGGCCCACCGGCGGCCCGAGCCGCCGTACCACGCCGGACCCGCGGCGGCCTCCCTCGGCGCCACCGCGATGACCGACATCAGCGACGGCCTCATCGCCGACCTCGGGCACATCGCCGAGGCCAGCAAGGTCCGCATCGATCTGCGCACGGCCGCCATCGACGTACCGACGCAGATGTCCGACATCGGGCAGGCCGTCGGCGTCGACCCGCTGCAGTGGGTGCTGACCGGGGGAGAGGACCACGCCATCGTCGCGACCTTCCCGCCGGACGTGAAGCTCCCCGCCCGCTGGAAGGTCATCGGCGAGGTGGTCAACCCGTCCGCCCTGCCGCAGGTGACCGTCGACGGCGCCCCCTGGGACAAGGCGGGCGGCTGGGACCACTTCGGCGACATGGAGCCCGAGGAGTAGCGGGGAGGAGCCGGTAGATTCGGGCCCATGGGCATACCTCCACGCGTCCTGACCGTCGCCGGCTCCGACTCCGGCGGCGGTGCGGGCATCCAGGCCGACCTCAAGACGATGCTCGCGCTCGGCGTGCACGGCATGAGCGTGCTCACCGCCGTCACCGCCCAGAACTCCCTGGGCGTCCAGGGGGCCTGGGAGCTGCCGGCCGAGGCCGTACGGGCCCAGTTCCGCAGTGTGGTGGACGACATCGGCGTCCAGGCCGTCAAGACCGGCATGCTCGCCTCGGTGGAATTGGTCGAGACCGTCGCGGAGCTGCTCACCGAGGTCGGCGCCCCCGTGGTCGTCGACCCGGTGGGCGTCTCCAAGCACGGCGACGCGCTGCTCGCCGCCTCCGCGCTCGACGCGGTCCGCACGAAACTGCTGCCGACCGCCACGGTCGCCACCCCCAATCTGGACGAGGTCGCCTGGCTCACCGGCGTGCGCGTGCGCACGGAGAGCGACCTGCGGCGGGCGGCGGACGCGGTGCTCTCCCACGGCCCGCGCTGGGCGCTGATCAAGGGCGGTCATCTGGCGGGCGACGCCGTCGACCTGCTGACCGACGGCACCGAGGAGCACTGGCTGCGGGCCGTGCGGCACGACAACCGTCACACCCACGGCACCGGCTGCACCCTGGCGAGCGCCATCGCGGCGCGACTGGCGCGGGGACGCTCGGTGCCGGAGGCGGTGGCCGACGCCAAGGACTACGTCACCGGCGCCATCGCGGCCGGCTTCCCGCTCGGCGGCGGGATCGGACCGGTGGACCACGGGTGGCGGTTCCGGGACGACCAGGACTGAGCAGCCGTGTGCGGGGCCCCTACGGGGCCTTCCGTCCGCGAAAAGTGCCCGGACATGCGAAAAACCGGCCCATCGTGAGATGGGCCGGTATTTCAGGCAACCGGAGGGGGCTGCGCCACGACGTAAACGTCATTGCGAGACCGGCTCACCCCCGCTTGCGCGGGGAGGACCACTCGCTAGCGCGAGACCTTGCCGGCCTTGATGCACGAGGTGCAGACGTTGAGCCGCTTCGGCGTGCTCCCGACCACTGCACGCACCCGCTGGATGTTGGGGTTCCAACGGCGGGGGGTACGGCGGTGCGAGTGCGAAATAGCGTTGCCGAAGCCCGGCCCCTTGCCGCAGACGTCGCAGTTGGCAGCCACGGGTCACTCCAAAGACTTCAGATGCTCTTACGGTGAAATCCCGGCAAGCCGAGATCGAAGTCTTGAGGAAGTCGATGACCGGCAGTGCCAGGAAGGGATGGCCTGATTCTCATCAGGCAACCGGAGCAGCATACAACGGCCGCTCCTGTTCAACGAAACTACCACGAACGCTCCCCCACCCGCCCGGCCGCCCCGGGCCGCCCGCTCCGGCCCGACGGGCCCCCGGCAGGGCCGGTCGGAGCCCCGACCGGGCTGGTCAGGGTCCCATCGGGCCACCCCACGGACTAACCTGCCCAGCATTGCCACCGCCCCCAGGAGTCCGAGGAGGACACAGGTGTCGCAGACGCTGGACGCCGACGCGGTTCGTGCCTGGTGCGCCCTGGCACTCGACGCGCTCGGCCGGGCCCGCGAGGAGATCGACGCGATCAACGTCTATCCGGTCGCGGACGGCGACACCGGCACCAACCTCTACCTGACCGTCGAATCCGCCACCCGGGCCGTCGACGACGTCTTCCACGGCCACGCCACGACGGACCCCGCGTCGCCCCCCGCCTTCCCCGACGCCGTCCGGGCCATGGCGCACGGCGCGCTGATAGGAGCGCGCGGCAACTCCGGGACGATCCTCGCGCAGCTGCTGCGCGGCATGGCGGAGGTCCTCACGGGCGACGCCGGGACGTCGCCCCGCCCCGACGACGCCGAGCGGCTGCGGCGGGCCCTGCGGCGCGCGGTGGAGTCCGCGTACGAAGGCGTGGCCCGGCCCGTCGAGGGCACGGTGCTGACCGTCGCGGCGGCCGCCGCCGACGGGGCCGCGAACGCCTCGGGCGACGCCGCCGCCGTGGCCCGCGCCGCGTACGAGGCGGCCCGCACCGCCCTCGCGGCCACCCCGGGCCAGTTGGAGGTCCTCGGCCGCGCCGGGGTCGTGGACGCGGGCGGACTCGGTCTGGTCGAGGTGCTGGGCGCGCTGACACGGGCGCTGGCGGGGGAGACGGGTGGCGAACCGTCCCATGACGCCGCCGCCCCCGAAACGTCCGCCACGCGCGCGTGGCGGACCGAGAACTGCCACGCCGACCTCGGAGGCGGCGCCGAACCCTCCTACGAGGTGATCTACCTGCTGGAGGCGGACGACTCCGCCGTCGCACGGCTGCGCGCCCGGCTGGACGCCCTCGGCGAATCGCTCGTCGTCGTCGGCGGCGACGGGCTGTGGAACGTCCACGTGCACGTCGACGACGCCGGAGCCGCCGTGGAGGCCGGCGTCGAGGCCGGCCGGCCCTACCGGATCCGGATCACCCACTTCGGCGCGGCCCAGGAGGAGCGGACCCGCACCCGCGAGCGCGCCCAGCGGGCCGTCGTCGCCGTCGTGCCCGGGGAGGGACTGGCCGGGCTGTGCGCCGAGGCCGGGGCCACGGTCGTCGCGCCCCGGCCCGGACAGCAGCCCACCGGCGAGGAGCTGCTCGAAGCGATCCGGCGCGCCCACGCGCGCGAGGTGGTCCTGCTGCCCAACGACGCGGAACTGCGGCAGACCGCCGCCACGGCCGCCGAGCAGGCACGCGCCGAGGGCGTCCGCGTCGCCCTCATCCCCACCCGCTCACCGGTCCAGGGCATCGCGGCCCTCGCCGTCCACGAACCCGGCCGCCGCTTCGACGAGGACGTCGTGGCCATGACCGCCGCCGCCGGCGCCACCCGCTACGCCGAACTGGCCGTCGCCGAGCGGCAGTCCTGGACCATGGCCGGGGTCTGTCAAGCCGGGGACGTGCTCGGGCTGATCGACGGTGACGTGGCCGTCATCGGCGCGGAGCTGGCCGCCACCGCCGAGACCGTCCTCGACCGCATGCTCGCGGCGGGCGGCGAGATGGTCACCCTCGTCCTCGGCGCGGACGTCCCCGACGCCGTCGCGGACCGCCTGGAGAGGCACGTACGCGGCGGGCACCTGGCCGTGGACACCGTGGTCTACCGGGGCGGGCAGCAGTCCGCGCCCCTGATCGTCGGGGTGGAGTGAGCCGGCCCCCACGATCAGGGGCGCGACACCCCGGGCCCGGTCTTCGGGGCCGGTTCCCCGGGCGTGCCACCGCGATGTCAGTGGGGTGGTGTCCAATGGTCGCGTGCCCGCGCTCGATGAACCCCTGAAGAAGATCCTCGGCGGCAACACCGCGAAGGTGATGGCCGAGCACCTCGACCTGCACACGGCCGGCGACCTGCTGCACCACTACCCGCGCCGCTACGCCGAGCGCGGCGAGCTGACCCGGCTCGCCGATCTGCCGCTCGACGAGCACGTCACGGTCGTCGCCCAGGTGGCCAAGGCCGCCATGAAGACCTTCAACCACGGCAAGGGCGTCCGCCTGGAGGTCGTGGTCACCGACGGCAGCGGCTCGCTGACCCTGGTCTTCTTCGGCCGCGGCGCCTACGCGCGCGAGAAGGAGCTGCTGCCCGGCCGCCGCGGCATGTTCGCGGGCAAGGTCTCGGTCTTCAACCGCACCCGGCAGCTGCTCCACCCCGACTACGAACTCCTGGACCGCGAGAGCGGCGCGGACGCCGCCGAGTCCTTCGCCGGGCGGCTGCTGCCGATCTACCCGGCGTGCAAGCAGTTCCAGTCCTGGAAGCTCACCAAGGCCGTCGACACCCTGCTGGACCTCTTCGAGGCGGACGCCTGGCAGGGCATCGTCGACCCGCTGCCCCCCGCGCTGCGCGACGGCCGCGGCCTCGCCGCCCTCGCGGACGCGTTCCGCAAGGTCCACCGGCCGGCCTCGAAGGCCGACATCGAGGACGCCCGGGCCCGGCTGAAGTGGGACGAGGCCTTCGTGCTCCAGGTCGCCCTCGCCCGTCGCCGCCACACCGACGCCCAGCTCCCGGCCGTGGCCCGCAAGCCCGTGGCGGGCGGCCTGCTCGACGCCTTCGACGCGAAGCTGCCCTTCACACTGACCGACGGCCAGCGGACTGTCTCGGCGGAGATCTTCGACGACCTGGCCACCGAGCACCCCATGCACCGCCTCCTCCAGGGCGAGGTCGGCTCGGGCAAGACGATGGTCGCCCTGCGCGCCATGCTCGGCGTCGTGGACGCGGGCGGACAGGCCGCGATGCTCGCCCCCACCGAGGTGCTCGCCCAGCAGCACCACCGGTCGATCACCGAGATGATGGGCGAGCTGGCCGAGGGCGGCATGCTCGGCGGCGCCGAGCAGGGCACCAAGGTCGTGCTGCTCACCGGCTCCATGGGCGCGGCCGCGCGCCGGCACGCGCTGCTCGACCTCGTCACCGGCGAGGCCGGGATCGTCATCGGCACGCACGCGTTGATCGAGGACAAGGTCCAGTTCCACGACCTCGGCCTGGTGGTCGTGGACGAGCAGCACCGGTTCGGCGTCGAGCAGCGCGACGCCCTGCGCTCCAAGGGCAAGCAACCCCCGCACCTGCTGGTGATGACCGCGACCCCGATCCCGCGGACCGTCGCCATGACCGTCTTCGGCGACCTGGAGACCTCGGTCCTCGACCAGCTCCCCGCCGGCCGGTCGCCCATCGCCACCCACGTCGTGCCCGCCAAGGACAAGCCGCACTTCCTGGCGCGCACCTGGGAGCGGGTGCGCGAGGAGGTCGAGGGCGGCCACCAGGCGTACGTGGTGTGTCCGCGCATCGGCGACACCCTGGGGGACGAGCCTCAGCCAGAGGGCGGCAGCCCGAAGAAGAAGACGGCCGCCGAGGAGCCGGAGGCGGAGAAGCGACCGCCGCTCGCGGTCCTCGACATCGCCGAGCAGCTCGCCAAGGGGCCGCTCGGCGGGCTGCGCGTGGAGGTGCTGCACGGGCGGATGCAGCCCGAGGCCAAGGACGACGTCATGCGCCGCTTCGCCGCGGGCGAGGTGGACGTCCTGGTCGCGACGACCGTCATCGAGGTCGGTGTGAACGTCCCCAACTCCACCGTCATGGTGATCATGGACGCGGACCGGTTCGGCGTCTCCCAACTGCACCAGCTGCGTGGCCGCGTGGGCCGCGGCTCCGCCCCCGGTCTCTGTCTGCTGGTCAGCGAGGCGTCCGAGGCGAGCCCCGCGCGGGCCCGGCTGGCCGCCGTCGCCGGCACGCTGGACGGCTTCGAGCTGTCCCGCATCGACCTGGAGCAGCGCCGCGAAGGCGATGTGCTCGGTCAGGCGCAGTCCGGCGTCCGTTCGTCGCTGCGGATGCTCACGGTCATCGAAGACGAGGAGGTCATCGCCGCCGCCCGCGAGGAGGCCACCGCGATCGTCACCGCCGATCCCGAGCTGGAGCGGCTGCCCGAACTCCGCACCGCGTTGGACGCCCTGCTGGACAAGGAGCGGGAGCGCTATCTGGACAAGGGCTGACACGGGCGGGCCGGACGGGCACCGGATGGCACGGACCGAGGGGCCCTCGTCGGCCGCGCCCGGGCCACCGGGCAGGGCCGGGACGCCACCGACGCCCTAGGCTGATGGGGCGGGCCCGCCGCTCACCGCGGCGGTCCGACACCCACCAGCCCCCTCACCCCCGACCCGCGAAGGACCGAAAACCCCATGACCCGCGTGATCGCCGGCACCGCCGGCGGACGCCGCCTGGCCGTACCGCCGGGCAATGGCACCCGCCCGACCTCCGACCGGGCGCGCGAGGGCCTGTTCTCCACCTGGGAGTCGCTGCACGGCCCCCTGGAGGGCAGCCGGGTCCTGGACCTCTACGGCGGCTCGGGCGCCGTCGGCCTGGAGGCGCTCTCGCGGGGCGCCGAGCACGCCCTGCTGGTGGAGGCCGACGCCCGCGCGGTCCGCACCATCCGGGACAACGTCCGCGCGGTCGGTCTGCCCGGCGCCGAGGTCCGCAGCGGCAAGGCCGAGCAGGTCGTCGCCGGTGCCGCGCCGCAGAGCCCGTACGACGTGGTCTTCCTCGACCCGCCCTACGCCGTCACCGACGCCGAACTGTGCGAGATCCTCCTCACACTGCGCACCCGGGGGTGGCTCGCGGACGACGCGCTGGTCACTGTGGAGAGAAGCACCAGGGGCGGGGAATTCCCCTGGCCGGACGGCTTCGAGGCCCTGAGGGCCCGTCGCTACGGGGAGGGGACGCTTTGGTACGGTCGCGCCGCCTCTACGCGCACCGCCGACCCGGCTCCGTGCACGTCATGAATGGACCGGAGAGCGAGGAACCACCGTTGCGCCGCGCCGTCTGTCCGGGGTCGTTCGACCCCGTCACCAATGGACATCTCGACATCATCGCCCGGGCTTCCAGGCTGTACGACGTCGTGCACGTCGCAGTGATGGTGAACCAGTCGAAGAAGGGCCTGTTCACCGTCGAGGAGCGGATAGAGCTGCTCCGCCGGGTCACCGCCGAATACGGCAATGTAGAGGTGGAGTCCTTCCACGGTCTGCTCGTGGACTTCTGCAAGCAGCGCGAGATCCCCGCCATCGTCAAGGGGCTGCGGGCGGTCAGCGACTTCGACTACGAGCTGCAGATGGCCCAGATGAACAACGGGCTCTCGGGCGTGGAGACCCTCTTCGTCCCCACCAACCCCACCTACAGCTTCCTCTCCTCCAGCCTCGTCAAAGAGGTGGCGGCATGGGGCGGCGACGTCTCCCATCTGGTGCCGTCGCTGGTGCTGGAATCCCTCACCGAGCGGCTCGCCCAGCGCTGACACACCGGCCGCACCACCGGCGGGCTGTCATCGGGTGTCGAGCGGGGGCCACTGGCCGTACAGTCGTCCCCGTTCGTGCCCATCCGTCAAAAGAGAGTGGCGAGCGCCAAGGTGGACGTGCAGAAGAAGCTCGACGAGATCGTCGCGACCGTCTCCGGCGCCCGGTCCATGCCCATGTCGGCCTCCTGTGTGGTCAACCGGGCCGAGCTGCTCGCCCTGCTCGAAGAGGTGCGGGCCGCCCTGCCCGGCTCCCTCGCCCAGGCGCGGGAGCTGATCGGCGGCCGGGAGCAGCTCGTCGCGGACGCGCGCGAGGAGGCCGAGCGGATCATCGAGTCCGCGCGCGCCCATCGCGGCTCGCTGATCTCCGACACCGAGGTCGCCCGGCAGTCCCAGGAGGAGGCCGACCGCATTCTCGCGGAGGCCCGCCGGGAGGCCGACGAGATCCGCGCGGAGGCCGACGACTACGTCGACAGCAAGCTCGCCAACTTCGAGGTCGTCCTCACCAAGACCATCGGTTCCGTCGACCGGGGCCGCGAGAAGCTGCTCGGCCACGCGGACGACGCCGGGTACGGCTCCTCCGGCGGCCTGGCCGAGGACGCCCCCGAGCGCAGCGCCGACCCCCAGACCCAGCGGATGAACGCCGACGCCTACGTGGACGCCAAGCTCGGCGCGGTCGCCGCGGTGCTGGCCAAGACGCTCGAAGCCGTGGGCAAGGGCCGCGAGAAGCTGCTCGGGGCCCGGCCGGCCGACGAGCTGGGCGCCCACATGGCCGCCCAGGACAGCCTTCCCGGTGGCCACCACACCAGCGACGCCGACTTCCTCTCCGAGCTGGCCGCCCCCCAGGGACCGGCCGTCCCGCCCCCCGCGCCGCCCCAGCAGGACTACTACGCGCCCGTGGGCGGCTACGCCCAGCAGGACCCGTACGAGTACCAGCAGCACTACACCCACCAGGCGGACCCGTACGCGGCCCATGGCGGCTATCAGCAGGACCCGTACGCCTGGGCCCCCCACGACGGCGGCCAGGGCCTCGACCAGGGGGGCCACGGGGAACAGCCGGGCTACGGCCCGCACGGCGGATACGCCCCCGCGCAGGCCCCGCCGCAGCCGACGGCGGTGCAGCAGGGCGGTGGCTCGCTCGACGAGACGAGCCTCTTCGACACGAGCATGATCGATCTCGACCAGCTCCGGCGCTACGAGCAGGGGCGCTGAACCCCGGCCGCGGTGTCCCCCGTAGGGTGAAACCGGACCGGTTCCGTCCGCCAGGTCTGACCTGGCCCGGGCCGGGTGCCGCCCGTCGGCGGCCCGACCGCTCCCCATGGGTGCGGATTGGGTCTACGGCGGCCCGTCCAGTATCCTGGCTCTTCGGTCGCGTGTACGTTCGCGATCTCGGCTGCCCTCAGCGCATTCAGCGTCGGGCCGCCGTCGCCGCAGTGTAGAAAGCAGGAAGCCCTGAACACCCGCCTCGATCACCGTGCCCCTCTCGTGTTCGACACACGCGAGCTGGGTCGGCGTCCCGGTGCGCTGAAGAGGGTCTCCCGCTCCATTCCGGCCCCCCAGGACCTCGGCATCGAGGTCATCGGGGTCGCCGAGGGCGCGACCGTGGAGCTCGACCTCCGACTGGAGTCGGTCATGGAAGGGGTGCTTGTCACAGGCACCGCCCGTGCGCCGCTGACAGGGGAGTGCGTAAGGTGTCTGGAGCCGCTCGAGCGTGAGCTCGACGTGGACTTCCAGGAGATGTTCTCCTACCCCGACGCCGACGACCGGAGCCGCCCCGCGGACGCCGGCGACGACGCCGAGGAAGAGGAGGACATGCTCTTCCTCGAGGGCGACCTGTTCGACCTCGAACCCGTGCTGCGTGACGCGGTGGTGCTCGCACTGCCGCTGCAGCCGGTGTGCCAGGAAGACTGCCCGGGTCTGTGCGCCGAGTGCGGCGCGCGACTGGCGGACGACCTGGACCACCACCACGAGTCCGTCGACATTCGTTGGGCGGCACTGCAGGGCCTCGCCGGGTCCAACCAGGACGGCGAGATGGACAACGCACCCCGCTCCGGCGGGGATGACTCACAGGAGAAGTAGCCGTGGCTGTTCCGAAGCGGAAGATGTCGCGCAGCAACACGCGCCACCGCCGGTCGCAGTGGAAGGCTGCGGTCCCCACCCTGGTGGCATGCGCTAGCTGCCACGAGCCGAAGCTGCAGCACATCGCGTGCCCCAGCTGCGGCACCTACAACAAGCGCCAGGTCCTCGAGGTCTGATCGGCGGGTGACAGGCTTCATGTCAGACGCCATTACGCCGAAGAAGGCGCCGGCGGACACGGCCTCGTCTCACACGCTTCTGGAAGGGCGGCTCGGGTACAGACTCGAGACCGCCCTTCTGGTGCGTGCACTGACCCACCGTTCCTTCGCATACGAGAACGGCGGTCTGCCCACCAACGAGCGGCTGGAATTCCTCGGGGATTCCGTGCTCGGCCTGGTGGTCACGGACACGCTGTACCGCATCCACCCCGATCTGCCCGAAGGCCAGCTGGCCAAGCTGCGGGCCGCGGTGGTCAACTCGCGTGCGCTGGCGGAGGTCGGTCGCGGCCTTGAACTCGGTTCCTTCATCCGGCTCGGCCGCGGTGAAGAGGGCACGGGCGGCCGGGACAAGGCGTCCATCCTCGCCGACACCCTGGAAGCGGTGATCGGTGCGGTCTATCTCGACCAGGGCCTCGAGGCCGCCGCCGAACTGGTGCACCGGCTCTTCGACCCGCTGATCGAGAAGTCCTCGAATCTCGGGGCCGGCCTGGACTGGAAGACCAGCCTCCAGGAGCTGACCGCGACGGAGGGGCTGGGCGTTCCCGAATACCTGGTCTCCGAGACGGGTCCCGACCACGAGAAGACCTTCACGGCTGCTGCCCGCGTCGGTGGTGTCGCGTACGGCACCGGCACCGGCCGCAGCAAGAAGGAAGCGGAGCAGCAGGCGGCGGAATCCGCCTGGCGCGCCATCCATGGAGCGGCGGAGGCTCGCGCCTCGGCCGCACAGGCAGCGGCCGAGGCCGCCCCCGCCCCGGCGGACGAGACGCCGGCCGAGGGTGTGCCGGCCGAGCCCGCTACGGACGGCGCGCAGGGCGCTTCGCACTGAAAGCGCCATTCCGCGACGTGACACACCCGACCGCCGGGCGGGCTCGGTTCCCCGAGCCCGCCCGGCGGTCGCGGTAGCGCGGCGCGGGGAACGACATCCCGGCGAACCTTCCGGAGGAGCACCGTGCCCGAGTTGCCCGAGGTCGAGGTCGTACGGCGCGGGCTGGAGCGCTGGGTCCGTGGCCGCACGGTCGCGGACGTGGCCGTGCTGCACCCCCGCGCGATCCGCCGTCACCTCGCCGGACCCGAGGACTTCGCCGCGCAACTGCGCGGGCGCCGACTCGGCGTCGCCCGGCGCCGGGGCAAATACCTCTGGCTGCCCCTCGAAGCCGAGACATCCGCCGGGACGCCTGCCCAGGTCGCTCCCGACCGGGCCGTCCTCGCCCATCTCGGCATGAGCGGCCAGCTCCTCGTCCAGCCGCACGACGCGCTCGACGAGAAACACCTGCGCATCCGCGTCCGCTTCGCCGACGCCGACGGCACCGAGCTGCGTTTCGTCGACCAGCGCACCTTCGGCGGCCTGTCGTTGCACGACACCGTCCCCGGCGACCCCGACGGGCTTCCCGACGTCATCGCGCACATCGCCCGCGATCCCCTCGACCCCGCCTTCGACGAGGACGCCTTCCACGCGGCGCTGCGCCGCCGCCGCACGACCGTCAAGCGCGCCCTGCTGGACCAGTCGCTGATCAGCGGCGTGGGCAACATCTACGCGGACGAGGCGCTGTGGCGCGCCCGGCTGCACTACGACCGCCCCACCGCCACCCTGACCCGCCCGCGCAGCGCCGAGCTGCTCACCCACATCCGCGACGTCATGCACGCGGCCCTCGCCGTCGGCGGCACCAGCTTCGACAGCCTCTACGTCAATGTGAACGGCGAATCCGGCTATTTCGACCGGTCGTTGGACGCCTACGGACGCGAGGACGAGCCCTGCCGCCGTTGTGGCACGGCCATGCGCCGACGGCCGTGGATGAACCGGTCCAGCTACTTCTGCCCGCGTTGCCAGCGCCCGCCGCGGGTGTCCTAGAGCGCGCTCCACTGGGCCCCGGCCGGTCTCAGCGGCCTTCGGCGCGCTCCGCGTCGTACCGCTTCCGTGCGGCCAGCACCTCCGGCATGCGCTCCTCCACCAGCTCGATGAGCCCCATCAGCCGCTCGGTGACCGCCTGCCCCAGCGGGGTCAGGGCGTAGTCCACCCGGGGCGGGTTGGTCGGCTGTGCCTCGCGGTGCACGAGCCCGTCGCGCTCCAGCGCGTGCAGGGTCTGCGACAGCATCTTCTCGCTGACGCCGTCGACGCGCCGCCGCAGCTCGTTGAAGCGGAACGTGCCGTCGTGCAGGGCGCCCAGGGTCAGGCTGCCCCAGCGGCCGGTGACGTGCGCGAGGGTGTCCCGGGAGGGACAGGTCCGTGCGAAGACGTCGAAGGGCAGTTGTTCGTCCGTGCCGGGGTCGGTGGCTTCGTGAACGGTGCCGTCTGTCGCCATGCGGAACACCGTACTCCCGCACAGCGCCCACCACAGGATTGCGCTTTCCGAAAATTAGTGCTTTTTTGGGCCATCGCACCGCTCGTCCCCCTTCCCAGGAGTTCGCTGTGACCACTCCCGTCGTTTCCATCGCCTACCACTCCGGCTTCGGCCACACCGCGGTCCTCGCCGAGGCCGTCCGGGCCGGCGCCGCCGACACCGGCGCGACCGTCCACCTCATCAAGGTCGACGAGATCAGCGAGGCGCAGTGGGAGCTGCTCGATGCCTCCGACGCGATCATCTTCGGCTCGCCCACCTACATGGGCACCGCTTCCGGCGCCTTCCATGTCTTCGCCGAGGCCACGTCCAAGCGCTGGGCGACCCGCGCCTGGCAGGACAAGATCGCGGCCGGCTTCAGCAACTCCGGTTCCAAGAGCGGCGACAAGCTGCACACCCTCCAGTTCTTCACGGTCCTCGCCGCCCAGCACGGCATGCACTGGGTCGGTCTGAACCTGTCGCCCGGCTGGTGCAGCTCCACGGGTTCCGAGAACGACATCAACCGCCTCGGCTTCTACCTCGGCGCCGGTGCCCAGACCGACACCGACCAGGGCCCGGAAGGCGTCCACAAGGCCGACATAGCGACCGCCGAGCACCTCGGCCGCCGCATCGCCGAGCAGGCCCGGATCTACGTCGCGGGCCGCGCGGCCGTCTGACCGGTGCCCGCGCCTGTTGAACGATGACGTCGGCCGTCGCGGACCGGGATCCCTCCCGGCCCGCGACGGCCGACGTCGTTCAACGGGCGCCGGGTGACGGCGCGTTGGGCGCGTCCCTCAATGCCCTCAGTAGCCGAAGTCCTGCGTCCACCACGGGCCCCCGGGGCCGGTGTGCATGCCGATGCCGATCGTCCGGTAGTCGCCGTTCAGGATGTTCCGCCGGTGGCCCGGGCTGCGCATCCAGGCCTCCATCACGGCCTGTGCGTCGCTGTGGCCACGGGCGATGTTCTCCCCGCCGAGGGTGGTGATGCCGCGCTTGGCGGCCCGGTCCCAGGGCGTCCGGCCGTCCGGGTCGGTGTGGGCGAAGAAGCCCCGCCTGGCCATGTCCTCGCTGAAGTCCTGCGCGAGCCGGGCCAGTCGGGCGTCGGCGCGCACCGGGCGGCGGCCCGCCCGCACCCGCTCCCGATTGACCAGCGCGAGCAGATGGGCCGCGACCGAGGCCCGGGGCACCGCGACCGCCTGGGCCGCGTCCGGCACCGGAGGGCCATCGGCCCGGGGCGGCGAGGAGGAAGGGGGCGGGGCGGACGGCGCCGCGGTGGTCCGGGCGGCTTCCGGCGGCGGCGCCGCGTCGCTGCCACGGGGATCGGCACCGAAGCCGGTCTCCCGGGGGGACGGCGCGGCGGATGCCGAGGGCTCGGCCACGGGCTCCCGCCACGGGGCCGCCGTGGGCGCATGCGACGGCTCGGCCTCCCGGTGCGGAGGGAACCACTCCCGCTCCACGGGCTCCCTGGGCTCCAGCGGCCGGGGCCGTTTGGTGAGGAGATCGCGGGGGAGGTCGTCGCCGAAGTCGGGCGGCAGATCGGGGTCGGGCGGCTCCTCCACCTCGAACCGGCCCCGGGTGCTCTCGCTGCCCGTGCCGCTGTTGAGCGTGTAGGTGTCGCTGCCGCCCGGCATCAACCCGGAGGCCACCACGACCGCGCCCATCGCCATCGCGGCTGACGCGCCCAGCAGTCCGGTCCGCACGGGCCCCTTCGCCCTGCTCCGGGCCCCCCGGCGGGGGCTCCGGTGCCGTCCCGTGCCGGCCGCGGGGACGGACGCGCCGAAGGGGCTGCGGGAGTTCGCCGGGAAGGGCTTGGCGGACTGTCGCGTCGGTGTGTTCGGGGGATCGCTGCGTTCGATCGACTCGCTCGTCAGGGACGCGCCGGCTGCCTGGGAAATCGCGGCCGTGTCGTCGGAGGTCTCGGGGGCAGAGCGTCGATGGCGACCCATCCGCTGCCTTCCTTACGTGCTCGGCGTCATCGTGCGTCACTCGTACGGCGGAGTCTTAACGAGCGGCGACTGTACGCCAAGACGTGGGGGGCCGAGGTGCTACCTACGCAATTGCCCGGTTAACGTGCAGACATGAACGAGAATGTCCGTCTTACCGCCTGGGTTCGTGGTCATGTGCAGGGTGTCGGCTTCCGATGGTTCACGCGGGAGAACGCTCTGGGTATCGGTAATCTGATCGGCTTTGCTTCGAATCTCGACGACGGGCGCGTCCAGGTGGTCGCGGAGGGTCCCCGTGATCGGTGCGAACGGCTGCTCGATTGGCTCCGCGACGGGGACACGCCCGGGCGCGTGGACGGTGTCACCGAGATCTGGGCCACACCCAAGGGTGGTTATGACGCCTTCGAGATCCGCTGACCGGACGGCCCGGAAAGCGGTTCGCGGGGTGCGGCGAAGAGATTTGGCGGGGCATGAGAGTCGTATTCATATGCCGCTGGCATATTCGCTGGGCAGAAATTGCCTGATGGTTGCCAACTCGGCCCCGTCGTGGAAGGCTGCAACTCAACGGATGATCTCCACGCCCCCTCGGGGCCCCGGGAGAGGAAAGCGCCGCGCATTCGCCGCCGCGCACCCCTGGGACGCCCGTGGATACGGGGTGTGATCGTGTTGACCGTCAAACCTTTTGGTGAGACTCTGGAAGCCCCGCGCACCTTAGCTGTTTGGCCATTGAACAACGCAGTAGCTGATGGCAGACACCGCGGGTGCGAATCCCTCACGACCCACACCGCTTCCGGTCGGTCACTCAGTGTGGAGGACCATCCATCATGGCAAAGGCGCTTCTCGGTTACGTCGGCGGCTCCGACCCCCGAGTCCTCTCCGAGATGCGACGGCTTCAGCAGCGTGTCCAGGACCTCGAATCCGAGCTCATTCGGATGCAGGCCGAGAACGACGCACTGTCTGCCGCCGCGCACCACGGCGACTCGTTGCTCGACAGCATCGACGTACCCCAGGCGGAGCCTGCGCTCGCCTGACCCGCAAGCCCTTCCTCCGGGGGCTCGGTCAGGCTGCACTGTCAGCCGCTTGTGATCTGCAAGGGACGCTTCGGCGTCCCTTCGTCGTATCCCCCCGGCTGCCGCCCGACGTGGGCACCTGGCTCCTGGACGCCTGTCTGAATTTCGTCGCACCGCCCCCTCACCGTCTGATGTGCCCTGCGCTTTCCCGGGTGAAACCGAAATGAAGACGCGGTGTCGCCCGCGCCTCGTGCCAGCACGCGACGGGAGACGGGCGGACGGTAGAGTCCCACCGCGTGCACCTCAAGAGCCTGACCCTGCGTGGGTTCAAATCCTTCGCCTCGGCCACGACGCTGCGCTTCGAACCCGGCATCACCTGCGTCGTGGGCCCCAATGGTTCGGGAAAGTCCAATGTCGTGGACGCGCTTTCCTGGGTCATGGGCGAGCAGGGTGCCAAGTCGTTGCGCGGCGGCAAGATGGAAGACGTCATCTTCGCCGGGACGACCGGCAGGCCGCCGCTGGGCCGCGCCGAGGTCTCGCTCACCATCGACAACTCCGACGGTGTGCTGCCCATCGACTACGCGGAAGTCACCATCACGCGGATCATGTTCCGCAACGGCGGCAGCGAGTACCAGCTCAACGGCGACACCTGCCGGCTTCTGGACATCCAGGAACTCCTCTCCGACTCCGGCATCGGCCGCGAGATGCACGTCATCGTCGGACAGGGCCAGCTCGACTCCGTCCTGCACGCCGATCCGACGGGGCGCCGCGCCTTCATCGAGGAGGCGGCGGGCGTCCTCAAGCACCGCAAGCGCAAGGAGAAGGCGCTGCGGAAGCTCGACGCGATGCGCGCCAACCTCGCCCGCGTCCAGGACCTGACCGACGAACTCCGCCGCCAGCTCAAACCGCTCGGCCGGCAGGCGGCCGTCGCCCGCCGCGCCGCCGTCATCCAGGCCGATCTCCGCGACGCACGGCTGCGGCTGCTCGCCGACGACCTGGTGACCCTGCGCGAGGCGCTACGCGCGGAGATCGCGGACGAAGCCGCGCTCAAGAGCCGCAGGGAGGCCGTGGAGGCCGAGCTGCGGGCGGCGACCGACCGTGAGGCGGCGCTGGAGGAGCGGGTACGGACGCTGACGCCGCGGCTGGGACAGGCGCAGCAGACCTGGTACGAGCTCTCCCGGCTCGCCGAACGCGTGCGGGGCACGGTCAGCCTCGCGGACGCGCGGGTCACCAGCGCGACCACCGCCCCCGAGGAGGAGCGGCGCGGCCGCGACCCGGAGGACCTGGAACGCGAGGCGGCCCGGGTCCGGGAGCAGGAAGCGGAGCTGGAGGCCGCGCTGGAAGCGGCGAGCCGGGCACTCGAGGACACGGCCGCGCACCGCGCCGAGCTGGAGCGACGGCTGGCCGAAGAGGAACGGCGACTGAAGGACGCCGCCCGCGCCCTCGCCGACCGCCGCGAACAGCTCGCCCGGCTGCACGGCCGGGCCACCGCCGCCCGCGGCCGGGTCGCCTCCGCCCAGGCGGAGATCGACCGGCTCGCCGCCGCGCGTGACGAGGCCCGGGAACGGGCCGCCGAGGCCGAGGCCGAGTACGCGGCACGGCAGAGCGAGGTGGACGGCCGGGGCGCGGACGACGCCGAGCTGGCCGGGCGCCACGAGAGCGCGAAGCGCGAGCTCGCCGCGGCGGAAGCCGGGCTGAACGCGGCCCGCGAGGCGGCGACGGACGCCGAACGGCACCGCGCGGCCCTCGCCGCCCGCCGGGACGCGCTCGCCCTGGGGCTGCGCCGCAAGGACGGAACGAGCACGCTGCTGTCGGCGAAGGATCGTTTGTCCGGCCTGCTGGGACCGGCCGCGGAACTCCTCACCGTCACCCCCGGTCACGAGCTCCCCGTCGCCGCCGCCCTCGGCGCCGCCGCCGACGCCATCGCCGTCACGGACACCGCCACGGCGGCCGAAGCCCTGCGCCTGCTCCGCAAGGAGGACGCTGGGCGCGCGGCACTGCTGGTGTCGGCACCGGCGCCCGACGGACCGGACGACGCCGCACCAGGCCCCGACGGCCGCGGCCGGCTGCCGGGCACCCCGCGCCCGGCGGCGGAACTCGTGGCCGGCCCGGCGGGGTTGCTGCCCGCCGTACGCCGGCTGCTGCGCGACGTCATGGTCGTCGCGACCCTGGAGGACGCCGAAGGACTGGTGGCGGCACGTCCTGAACTGATCGCCGTCACCGCCGAAGGCGACGTGCTCGGCGCGCACTTCGCGCACGGCGGATCCGGTGGGGCGCCGAGCCTGCTGGAGGTCCAGGCGGCCGTCGACGAGGCGAGCGCCGAGCTCACCGAACTGGACGCGCGGTGCGGGGAACTGGCCGCCGCGATGCGGGCCGCCGCCCAGCAGCGCGCCGAAACCGCCGAGCGGGTCGAGGAACTGGCGCTCCGGCGCAGCGCCGCGGACCGGGAGAAGTCGCAGGTCGCGCAGGACCTGGGACGGCTCGCGGGCCAGGCGCGGGCGGCGGCCGGCGAGGCCGGGCGCACGGCCGCCGCGGCCGAGCGCGCCGCCGAGGCGCTCGAACGGGCCACCGAGGAGGCCGAGGAGCTGGCCGAGCGGCTGGCGGTCGCCGAGGAACTGGCTGCCGACGGCGACGAGACGGCGGACGAGCCGGACTCGTCCGTCCGCGACCGGCTGGCCGCCGACGGTGCCAACGCGCGGCAGACCGAGATGGAGGCACGGCTCCAGGTCCGCACGCACGAGGAGCGGGTCAAGGGCCTCGCCGGCCGGGCGGACGCCCTCGACCGCGCGGCCCGTGCCGAGCGGGAGGCCCGAGCCCGGGCCGAGCAGCGGCGGGCACGACTGCGCCACGAGGCGCGGGTCGCCACCGCCGTGGCCGCGGGCGCCCGGCAGCTGCTGGCCCACGTCGAGGTCTCGCTCGTACGGGCAGACGAGGAGCGGCGGGCCGCCGAGACGGCCAAGGCCGAGCAGGAACGGGAGCTGGTCGCCGAACGGAACCGGGCGCGGGAACTCAAGGCGGAGCTCGACAAACTGACGGACTCGGTCCACCGCGGCGAGGTGCTGGGCGCGGAGAAGCGGCTGCGCATCGAGCAACTGGAGGCCAAGGCCCTGGAGGAACTCGGCGTCGAACCGGCCGGGCTCATCGCCGAGTACGGCCCGGACCAGCCTGTACCGCCCTCGCCCGCCGCCGAGGGCGAGGAGCTGCCCGAGGATCCCGGCCACCCGCGGAACCAGCCCGTGCCGTACGCACGGGCCGAGCAGGAGAAGCGGCTGCGCGCGGCCGAGCGGGCGTACCAGCAGCTCGGCAAGGTGAATCCGCTCGCGCTGGAGGAATTCGCGGCGCTCGAGGAGCGGCACCAGTTCCTCTCGGAGCAGCTTGAAGACCTGAAGAAGACGCGCTCCGATCTGCTCCAGGTCGTGAAGGACGTCGACCGGCGGGTCGAGGAGGTCTTCACGGCGGCCTACCACGACACGGCCCGGGAGTTCGAGGGCGTCTTCGCGCGTTTGTTCCCCGGCGGCGAGGGCAGGCTGGTGCTCACCGATCCGGACGACATGCTGTCCACCGGTGTCGACGTGGAAGCCCGGCCGCCGGGCAAGAAGGTCAAGCGGCTGTCCCTGCTGTCGGGCGGAGAACGGTCGTTGACCGCCGTGGCGCTGCTGGTGGCGATCTTCAAGGCGCGGCCGAGCCCGTTCTATGTGATGGACGAGGTCGAGGCGGCGCTGGACGACACCAACCTCCAGCGGCTGATCGGGATCATGGAAGAGCTCCAGGAGAGCTCCCAGCTGATCGTCATCACGCACCAGAAGCGGACGATGGAGGTGGCCGACGCGTTGTACGGCGTTTCCATGCAGGGCGACGGGGTCTCGAAGGTCATCAGCCAGCGACTTCGATGATCAAAAAGGCCTAGTTCAAGTGTTGAACTCAAGCGCGGGGAAACTCACAGGAAACTTCTTGGTTACGACCTATTGACTTCGAAAGTTGAAGGCATAGGGTCTGCAACGTTGCTTTTACCTTTCAGTGGTGGGTGCCGATGCCCCATGTACCACTGGAAGGGCCAGCCCCCCCACGCCCGGCAACGCGGCCGGGTCTCAGGAGTACACGTTGACCAGCACTGCGACGGCGCAGGGGTCCGAGGGCCGCAAGGCCCAGCCGGACCACCTCGGCCACGTCATTTTCATCACCGCGGCCGCGGCCATGGGTGGCTTCCTCTTCGGCTACGACAGCTCCGTGATCAACGGCGCGGTCGAGGGCATCCGCGGTAAGTACGACATCGGTTCCGCCGCCCTCGCCCAGGTCATCGCCATCGCCCTGATCGGCTGCGCGATCGGTGCCGCCACCGCGGGCCGGATCGCGGACCGCATCGGGCGGATCCGCGTGATGCAGATCTCCGCGACCCTCTTCACGATCAGTGCGGTGGGCTCGGCGCTGCCCTTCGCGCTGTGGGACCTCGCCTTCTGGCGGGTGCTCGGCGGCATCGCGATCGGCATGGCCTCGGTCATCGGTCCGGCCTACATCGCCGAGGTCTCGCCGCCCGCCTACCGCGGCCGCCTCGGCTCCTTCCAGCAGGCCGCGATCGTGGTCGGCATCGCCGTCTCGCAGCTGGTCAACTGGGGCATCCTCAACCTCGCCGACGGTGACCAGCGCGGCAAGCTCATGGGCATAGAGGCCTGGCAGCTGATGCTCGGCGTGATGGTCGTCCCGGCCGTGCTCTACGGTCTGCTCTCCTTCGCGATTCCCGAGTCGCCCCGGTTCCTGATCTCGGTCAACAAGATCGACAAGGCGAAGGCCGTCCTGGCCGACGTCGAGGGCAGCCACATCGACCTCGACGCGCGCGTCAACGAGATCGAGCTGGCGATGCGCAGCGAGCACAAGTCGTCCTTCAAGGACCTGCTCGGCTCCAAGATGGGCTTCATGCCGATCGTCTGGGTCGGCATCGGCCTCTCGGTCTTCCAGCAGCTCGTCGGCATCAACGTCGCCTTCTACTACTCGGCGACCCTGTGGCAGTCCGTGGGCATCGACCCGAGCGACTCGTTCCTCTACTCCTTCACCACGTCGATCATCAACATCGTCGGCACCGTGATCGCGATGATCTTCGTCGACAGGATCGGCCGTCGCCCGCTCGCCCTCATCGGCTCGGCCGGTATGGCCGTCTCCCTCGCCCTCGAGGCCTGGGCCTTCTCCGCCCAGGCGGCGGACGGCTCGCTGCCGACCACGCAGGGCACGGTGGCCCTGATCGCGGCCCACGCGTTCGTGCTCTTCTTCGCCCTCTCCTGGGGTGTCGTGGTCTGGGTCTTCCTGGGCGAGATGTTCCCGAACAAGATCCGCGCCGCGGCGCTCGGCGTCGCCGCCGCCGCGCAGTGGATCGCGAACTGGGCCATCACGGCGAGCTTCCCGAGCCTGTCGGACTGGAACCTCTCGGGTACGTACATCATCTACGCGTTCTTCGCGTTGCTCTCGATCCCCTTCGTGATGAAGTTCGTGAAGGAGACCAAGGGCAAGGCGCTGGAGGAGATGGGCTAACCCCCCCGCTGCCCGTCTCCTCGAAGGACGCCGCCCCGGCTCATGATGAGCCGGGGCGGCGTCTTTGTGTCGTACCTGTGGTGGCTGGGCCGACGCCGGGCCGCTCCGGGGGCTGCTACGCCCCCGACCCCCCTGCGCGTCCCGCCCCCGGCGTTGTCGGCCGCCCGTGTATGGGAGCAACGGAACCGGATACGTCCGGCTCCCGCGACGGGAGGGGCCGGGACGCGGAGGGGTGGGTTCGGGGCGTAAAGCGAAGCAGCCCCGGACCAACCTCGGAGCGGTGTGGCACCGGGGTCGGCCCCGACGGATTTCGTCACGCGATCCGGGCGGTGCGGCACCGGGGTCGGCCCCGACGGGTTTCGCGACGCGATACGGACGGCGTGGCACCGGGCCCGGTCCCGACGGGTTTTGCCACGCGAGACGGGCGGTGCGGCACCGTGGGCGGCCCCCACGGGTTTCGCCCAGGACGCCGTAGGCAGACCGCACGCCGCAGGCGAAACGCGGACGCCCCCTCCGCCGCACACGCGGCGAAGGGGGCGTCCGAACAGTCCAGCGACCAGCGACTACGCGACAGCGGACTCCCGCTCCGAAGTGGCCGAGTCGGCGGCCGAGGCCGTTTCCCGGGGGGCCGGCAGCACTGCCATCAGCAGGGCGGAGATGGCGATCGTCGCCGCCCAGCTCAGCCCGTACTTTCCGACGAACGTCGAGGCGAGCGGCCCCGTGAACCAGTCGCACTTCGTGAAGCAGATGCCCGCGATCAGGGCGATCGTCCAGGCCGTCATGGCCTGCCAGCAGAAGCCGCCCACGTACCAGTAGCGGCTGGTGCGGCCGGTGTCCATGAGGCCCTCGGGGTCGTAGCGCACGGCGCGGGCCCGGCGGCGGGCCATGTCGACGACGTAGACGCCGATCCAGGCGGAGAAGGAGACCGCGAGCAGGATCAGGAAGGTGATGAAGGAGCTGAGGAAGCTCTTCGCGACCAGCATCAGCAGCAGACCGCCGACCAGGGAGATCACGGCGTTGATGCTGACGGCCATCGCGCGGGGCAGCTTCACGCCCATGGTCTGCGCGGTGAAGCCGGCCGAGTACATCGACAGGCTGTTGATCAGCAGCATGCCCACGATCGCCGTGACGAGGTAGGGCACGGCCAACCAGGTCGGCAGGATGTCGCCCAGGAAGGAGACCGGGTCCGGAGCCTCGGCGAGACCCGGGGTGGCCACGGCCATGACCGCGCCCATTAGCACCATCGGGACCATGACCAGACCCGCGCCCGAGATCGTCGCGCCGACGATCTTCTTGCCGGAGGCGGCGTGCGGGAGGTAGCGGGTGAAGTCGGGGCCGGTGGGCACCCAGCTGATGCCGCCGGCGGCGATCGTGCCGATGCCGGTGATCATCATGGCGGTGGTGCCGGCGGGCTTGGAGAAGACCTCGTCCCAGTCCATGGTGGCGATCAGGTAGCCGAGGACCAGCACGCTGAAGATGCCGAAGAGGTACGTCGACCACTTGTTGCACACGTTCAGAGCCTTGCGGCCCATTCCGCTGACCAGGAACGTGCAGGCGACGAAGAGGAACAGCGTGATCACGATGAGCACGTTGTTGCTCTTGATGCCGAAGAGCAGGTCGAGGACGGTCAGCACCGCATACGCGCCGGTGACCGCGTTGATCGTCTCCCAGCCGAAGCGGGCGACCCACAGGATCGCGTTCGGGAAGAGGTTGCCGCGCACACCGAAGGTCGCGCGGGAGAGCATCGCGCCCGGGGCGCCGCCCCACTTGCCCGACACCGACAGCACGCCGACCATGCCGAACGACGCGAGCGCGGCGCAGGCGGCGACGATCAGTACCTGCCAGAAGTTCAGCGCGTTGAAGACGACCAGGGCCGCGCCCATGGTGAGCAGCAACACGCTGATGTTGGCCGCGACCCACGTCGGGAAGAGTTCCCGGACTCTGCCGTGACGCTCCTGATCCGGTACGGGCTCGATGCCGCGGGTTTCTATCGCGCCTTCTGAATCGGCGAGGACGACGTTGTCCATGAGGTGGGGCTCCGTGCGGGTGAAGCGAGGCGGGAGGCCTGGGCAGAGGGGGACGTGGGGACTCTACGCGCGTCGCATCGTCGCACGCCACCGTAGTTTGCTCCAACTTTGGCGGGTTGGTCGCTTTGGTCCTCACAACCAAGATCGAACACGCGCACCACCGTTGGTGGAGTAGCCCCGGCGGCTCGGTGTCCGATACTGGGTCCGTTATGGAAATCGTCATCCTTGCTGTAGTCATCGCTGTGGTCGCGCTCGGCGCGATCAGCGGGCTCGTGGTCAGCAGCCGCAAGAAGAAGCAGCTGCCCCCGGCCCCGCCGAGCAGCCCGTCCGTCACCGCGCCGCCCGCCGAGCCACACGTCGGCGAGGAGGCCGAGACCCCGCGCGCGGAGCCGCGCCGGACCATTGAAGAGGTGGACCTGCCGCCGGCCGAGGCGCCGGCGGCGGAGGCACCCGTCGCCCCGCCGGAGGCCCCCGAGGCACCGGCCGCCCCCGAGATCGAGGTCCCCGAGCCCACCGCGGGCCGGCTCGTGCGGCTTCGCGCCCGGCTCTCCCGCTCCCAGAACTCCCTGGGCAAGGGACTGCTCACCCTGCTCTCCCGAGAGCACCTCGACGAGGACACCTGGGAGGAGATCGAGGACACCCTGCTCACCGCCGACGTCGGCGTCGCGCCGACGCAGGAGCTCGTGGAGCGGCTGCGCGAGCGGGTCCGGGTGCTCGGCACCCGCACCCCTGAGGACCTGCGCAATCTGCTGCGCGAGGAACTGCTCGCCCTCATCGGCACGGACTTCGACCGCAGTGTCCACACCGAGCCCGGTGTGGGGACGAACGGCGAGGAGAAGCCCGGCGTCGTCATGGTCGTCGGCGTGAACGGCACCGGCAAGACCACCACCACCGGCAAGCTCGCGCGCGTGCTCGTCGCCGACGGCAAGTCCGTCGTCCTCGGCGCGGCGGACACCTTCCGTGCCGCGGCCGCCGATCAGCTGCAGACCTGGGGCGAGCGCGTCGGCGCCCGTACGGTCCGCGGGCCCGAGGGCGGCGACCCGGCGTCGATCGCCTTCGACGCGGTCAAGGAGGGCATCGCCGAGAGCGCGGACGTCGTCCTCATCGACACGGCCGGCCGACTGCACACCAAGACCGGGCTCATGGACGAGCTGGGCAAGGTCAAGCGGGTCGTGGAGAAGCACGGCTCGGTGGACGAGGTGCTGCTGGTGCTGGACGCGACCACCGGACAGAACGGCCTGGTCCAGGCGCGGGTGTTCGCCGAGGTCGTGAACATCACGGGCATCGTCCTGACCAAGCTGGACGGCACCGCCAAGGGCGGCATCGTCATCGCGGTCCAGCGTGAGCTGGGCGTGCCGGTGAAGCTGGTGGGCCTCGGAGAGGGCGCGGACGACCTCGCGCCGTTCGAGCCGGAGGCGTTCGTCGACGCCCTCATCGGTGACTGAGGTACGGGGTTCCGCCGATATCGGCGGAACCCCGTAAGAAAAGGCCCCGCCATGGACACCTGTCCGTGGCGGGGCCTCTTTCTTGTGGGGGGTGAACTCGAGGGGGAACTCCGCGCACTCAGCTCGCGGCCGAGCGGTGGCAGACGTAGGCGAGGGTGCCCAGCAGTAGCCGGGCCTGCGGGGGGCGGGCCGCGCTGTCCAGGGCCGGCGGGCGCAGCCAGCGCATCGGGCCGAGGCCCGCGAAGTCGGAGGGCGGGGCGGTGATGTGGTCACCGGCCCCCAGGCAGCGCAGATCGAGCCGGGCGTCGTCCCAGCCCATGCGGTAGAGCAGCTGGGGGAGTTCGGCGGCGGCGCCCGGGGCGACGAAGAACAGCGCCCGGCCGTGCGGGGTGAGGGCCACCGGGCCGAGCGGCAGCCCCATCCGCTCCAGTCGCACCAGCGCGTGCCGGCCCGCCGCCTCCGCGACCTCCAGGACGTCGAACGCGCGGCCCACGGGCAGCAGTACAGCCGCGCCCGGTACCTCGGCCCAGGCGGCCGTGGCCTCGTCCAATGTGGCACCGGCCGGGACGGGTGGGGCGAAGGAGAGTGGATGGGCGCCCGGTGCGGGGCAGTCGGCGGCGCCGCACGAACACGTCACGCTTCCGCCGCGGGCCGCCCGGGCGCCGGGTACCACGTCCCACCCCCAGAGGCCGGTGTACTCCGCTACCGTCGTCGCGCACTCCGACGCGCGCCACCGGCGCCGAGAGCTCGAGCGCAGATCCCGGATGCCGCCGATTGTGAAGCCCATACCCCCTCCAACGGGTCGTGCTCGCAGATGGTTACGACTCGGAGTGTCCCGAACACGTACGGTCGCCGACGCCTGCTCTGCGGCGGCGCGACGGTGCGCGACGGGTGGTGCGGCGCGGTCTGCACGCCCTGGTGTGCATCAACCCGCCCCCTCCTGATCGTTCCCCTGTCAAGTCAATCGCGTTGTGACGTGGAGGAGTTCATTCGTTGGGGTGGCGAATGGTGGCGATTGCTGGACTCTTCTCGCCGAAGCCGTGATCGTAGGATTACTTTCGGTACGCGAACCCGGAGACGCACCCGCCGGTGGGTATGCCGGGGGCATTGCTCCGTCCCGGTGCTCCTTGCCTCGCGACCGTTTATTACCGGCCGAGATGGTGCATCACCGGACAAGCAGTCGCAACAGGCGGCATGCTGTGGGCGGTTCGAGCGCAGAGCAGAGTTCCGGATGGGGGCGTTCCAGTGGGCGGCAACGGCAACGGCAGCGGCATCGGTGGGGCCGACCAGCCCGACAAGGGCGACAAGCGCCCCAATGAGCAGTTGGGCTCATGGTTCCTGCGCAGTGGTCTGTCGAAGGGCGAGTTGGCTCGTCAAGTCAACCGCAGAGCGCGTCAGTTGGGCGCCCATCACATCAGCACGGACACCTCGCGGGTGCGGCGCTGGCTCGACGGCGAGCAGCCGCGCGAGCCGATCCCGAAGATCCTCTCCGAGTTGTTCTCCGAGCGCTTCGGGTGTGTGGTGGGCGTCGAGGACATCGGTCTGCGTGCCGCCCACCAGTCACCGTCCGTCTCCGGGGTGGATCTGCCCTGGGCGGGGTCCCAGACCGTCGAGCTGATCAGTGAGTTCTCGCGCAGCGACCTGATGCTGGCGCGGCGCGGTTTCCTCGGCACCTCGCTCGCCCTGGCGGCGGGGCCCGCGCTGATCGAGCCCATGCAGCGCTGGCTGGTGCCGATCCCGGCGGGTCGTGAGCCCGAGCGGCCGGCCGTGCCCGAGGGCGGGCGCCGCGGCGCCAAGCTCTCCAAGCCGGAGCTGGACCTGCTGGAGTCGACGACCATGATGTTCCGGCAGTGGGACGCCCAGTGCGGTGGCGGGCTCCGCCGCAAGGCCGTGGTCGGGCAGCTCCACGAGGTCACCGACCTGCTCCAGGAGCCCCAGTCCGACGCCACGTCCAAGCGGCTGTTCAAGGTCGCGGCCGAGCTGGCCGAGCTGGCGGGCTGGATGAGCTACGACATCGGTCTGCATCCCACCGCGCAGAAGTATTTCGTGTTGGCCCTGCACGCCGCCAAGGAGGCGGGCGACCGCCCCCTCGGTTCGTACATCCTTTCCAGCATGAGCCGCCAGATGATCCACCTCGGCCGGGCGGACGACGCGCTGGAGTTGATCCACCTCGGGCAGTACGGCTCCCGCGAGACGGCCACCGCACGGACTCAGGCGATGTTGTATGCGATGGAGGCCCGCGCCTACGCCAATATGAGCCAGCCCGCCAAGTGCAAGCGCGCGGTGAACATGGCGGAGGACTGCTTCGGTGACTGTGAGCCGGGCGACGGGGACCCCGATTGGATCCGTTTCTTCTCCGAGGCCGAGCTCAATGCGGAGAACGCCCATTCCTATCGGGATCTCGCATATGTGGCCGGTCGCAGCCCCACCTACGCCTCGCTCGCGCGGCCCAAGATGGAGACGGCCGTCGAGCTGTTCGAGCAGGATCTGGAGCATCAGCGGTCGTATGCGCTCAACCTCATCGGCATGGCCACCGTGCACCTGATGGAGCGCGAGCCCGAGCAGTCCACGGTGCTCGCCGGAAAGGCCCTCAAGATCGCCAAGCAGGTGCGTTCGGAGCGGGTCAACAACCGGCTGCGCAAGACCGTCGACACCGCCGTGCGCGACTTCGGCGATGTGGCCGAGGTCGTCGACCTGACCGAGCAACTCGCCGTTCACCTGCCGGAATCCGTGGAGACCGCCCACGCGGTCTGACCCCTTCCGGCCCCCAGACCCGGCCGCGACGACCATCCCGTACAGCCCGACTCGGCTCCCCCCACGCCAGGTCACTTCGGTTGGTCGTCGCGGTCGGCCTCCTTTCACCGCCCGACCGCGGCCGTCCGCGCGGTCCGGCGAGCCGTGCGGCGCGGTTCATCGGGGCGTAACACGTCGGCCGCCTTCGTCACTGTCGCGAAACAATCGATGGCATCGGCTGAAATCGCGCTGCGTCAGCCTCGAGGCCATACCGGCCCATCGCATTTCCCGCCCGCACGGGTGTACGGGTCGCCGCTTCGAGGAGACGACGACATTGAATGGCGCAGATACCGCATTCGTATTGATCAGTGCCGCGCTCGTGATGCTGATGACACCGGGCCTTGCCTTCTTCTACGGCGGCATGGTGCGGGTGAAGAGCACGCTCAACATGCTGATGATGTCCTTCATCTCGCTCGGTATCGTCTCGGTGCTCTGGGTGCTGTACGGCTACTCGCTCGCCTTCGGTGACGACCTCGGCGGTGGGCTGCTGGGCAACTTCGACCACATCGGCCTCAAAGGCATCAGCCCCGAGACCCTGACGGGCGGCAAGGAAGGCATCCCCGTCCTCGCCTTCGCCCTCTTCCAGCTGATGTTCGCGGCCCTCACCCCCGCGCTGATGAGCGGGGCCCTCGCGGACCGGGTGAAGTTCAGCGCCTGGGCGCTGTTCATCACCCTCTGGGTGACGGTCGTCTACTTCCCGGTCGCGCACTGGGTCTGGCAGGCCGACGGCTGGCTCTTCAAGCTCAAGGTGATCGACTTCGCGGGCGGCACGGCCGTCCACATCAACGCCGGTATCGGCGCGCTCGCCGCCGTCCTCGTCGTCGGCAAGCGCATCGGCTTCAAGAAGGACCCGATGCGACCGCACAGCCTGCCGCTGGTGATGCTCGGCGCGGCGCTCCTGTGGTTCGGCTGGTTCGGCTTCAACGCGGGCTCGGCGCTCGCCGCCAACGGCGTCGCCGCCAACATGGCGATGAACACCCAGGTGGCCACCGGTGCCGCGATGCTCGGCTGGCTCGTCTACGAACGCATCCGGCACGGCGCCTTCACCACCCTCGGCGCGGCCTCCGGCGCCGTCGCGGGCCTGGTCGCGATCACCCCGGCCGGCGCCGCCGTGAACGCCTTCGGCGCGATCCTCATCGGACTCGTCGCCGGTGCCGTCTGCTCCTGGGCCGTCAGCCTCAAGTTCAAGCTGGGCTTCGACGACTCCCTCGACGTGGTCGGCGTGCACCTCGTCGGCGGTGTGATCGGCACCCTCCTCGTCGGCGTCCTCGCCACCGGCGGTGTCGGCGGCGCGACCCAGCTCGGCCGGCAGGCCGCCGGGGCGTTCGCCGTGATGGGCTACTCCTTCGTCGTCTCCTGGCTCCTGGCCAAGGGCGTCGACAAGGCGATCGGCTTCCGCGCCACCGAGGACGACGAGGTCAGCGGTGTTGACCAGGCCTACCACGCGGAGAGCGCCTACGACTTCAGCGCGGTCGCGGGCGTCTCCTCCGCACGGGCCGCCGCGCCGGCCGCCGTATCCGACAAGGCGCAGAACAAGAAGGTGGACGCATGAAGCTCATCACCGCGGTCGTCAAGCCGCACCGGATCGACGAGATCAAGGACGCGCTGCGGACCTTCGGCGTCCAGGGCCTGACCGTCACCGAGGCCAGCGGCTACGGCAGGCAGCGCGGCCACACCGAGGTCTACCGCGGCGCCGAGTACGAGATCGACCTCGTCCCGAAGATCCGCATAGAGGTGCTGGTGGAGGACGCCGACGCCGAGGACGTCGTCGACGTCATCGTGAAGACGGCCCGCACGGGGAAGATCGGCGACGGCAAGGTCTGGGTCGTCCCGGTCGAGTCGGTGGTGCGCGTCCGGACCGGAGACCGCGGCCCGGACGCGCTCTGAGCCCGGAGCGAGCCCGCCGGAAGAGCAGCCGAGCAGGGGCCGGAAGAGGGGAAGCCTCGAGTTGACCGAGATCAAGACGGACGCGACTGATCCTGGCCGTCCCGGCCGCCCCGACCCCGGCGGCTACGCGGCGGCCCGGCTGCACCTCCTGCACGAGGAAGCGCCGGCCGGGCCGCCGCGCCGCGCCGCGCTGGCGCGCGCCACCGACGCGTGGCTGGGCGGACTGCTCGGCGCGGCGCGGGGCGTCGCGCTGGTGGCCGTCGGCGGTTACGGGCGCGGCGAGCTGTCGCCGCGCAGCGACCTCGACGTGCTCCTCCTGCACGACGGCTCGGCGGACGCGCCCACCATCGCGGCGCTCGCCGACCGCGTCTGGTACCCCGTGTGGGACCTGGGCCTCGCCCTCGACCACTCCGTCCGCACCCTCTCCGAGGCACGCAAGACCGCGGCCGGCGACCTCAAGGTCCACCTCGGTCTCCTCGACGCCCGCCACATCGCCGGCGACCCCGCCCTCACCGCCGCGCTGCGCACGGCGGCCTACGAGGACTGGCGGGCCCAGGCGCCCGCCCGGCTGCCGGAGCTGCGCGAGCTGGGGGAGGAGCGGGCCCGCCGCCAGGGAGAACTGCGGTTCCTGCTGGAACCCGACCTCAAGGAGGCGCGCGGCGGGCTGCGCGACGCGACCGCGCTGCGGGCCGTCGCCGCGTCCTGGCTGGCCGACGCGCCCCGCGAGGGCCTGGAGGAGGCCCGGGCCCTGCTGCTCGACACCCGCGACGCGCTGCACCTGGTCACCGGCCGGGCCACGGACCGGCTCGCCCTCCAGGAACAGCACCAGGTCGCCACCGGGCTCGGGCTGCCCGGCGCCGACGCGCTGCTGCGCGAGGTCTACGAAGCGGCCCACACCGTCTCGTACGCCGCCGACATCACCTGGCGCGAGGTGGGACGGGTGCTGCGGGCCCGGTCCGGGCGGCCCCGGCTGCGCCGGCTCCTCGGGGGGCGGGGCGGGCGCGGAGGGTTCGTGGAGCCCGAGCGGACACCGCTGGCGGAAGGCGTGGTCGAGCAGGACGGCGAAGCCGTGCTCGCCCGTACCGCACGGCCCGAGCGCGACCCCGTCCTGCCGCTGCGCGCGGCGGCCGTGGCGGCGCAGGCGGGGCTGCCGCTGTCCCGGCACGCCGTACGCCGCCTCGCGGGCGCCGGCCCGCTGCCCGTGCCGTGGCCCGACGAGGCCCGCGAGCAACTCGTCACGCTGCTCGGGGCGGGGGAGTCCACGGTCGGCGTCTGGGAGGCCCTCGAAGCGGAGGGCATCGTCTCCCGGCTCCTGCCCGAGTGGGAGCACGTGCGCTGCCGCCCGCAGCGCAACCCCGTCCACCGCTGGACCGTCGACCGGCACCTGGTCGAGACGGCCGTCAGGGCCGCCGCCCTCTCCCGTCGCGTCGGCCGCCCCGACCTGCTGCTCGTCGCGGCCCTCCTGCACGACCTCGGCAAGGGCCTGCCCGGCGACCACAGCGTCGTGGGCGAGACCATCGCCCGGGACGTGGCACCCCGGCTGGGCTTCGGCTCGGCGGACACGGAGACCCTCGCCACCCTCGTGCGCCACCATCTGCTGCTCGTCGAGACCGCCACCCGCCGCGACCTCGACGACCCGGCCACCGTCCGCTCGGTCACGGACGCCATCGGGCACCCGGACACCCTGGAGCTGCTGCACGCCCTCACCGAGGCAGACGCCCTCGCCACCGGCCCGGCGGCCTGGAGCGCCTGGCGGGCCTCGCTGGTCGCCGACCTGGTCCGCCGGGCCCGCGCCGCCCTCGCGGGTGGTGTGACCCCGAGCCGCGCGGAGGCGGCGGCGCCGACCGTGGAGGAGGAGCGGCTGGCGATCGAGGCGCTGCGCACGGGCGGCCCGGTCCTGATCCTGCGCACCCGGCCGGAAGGCACCGACGCGCCGACGGACAGCCCGACGGATCCGCTGCGGGACCCCCTGACGGAACCAGGTGCCCCGGCGCCCGTCGGCATCGAGCTGCTCGTCGCCGTCCCCGACCAGCCGGGCGTGCTGCCCGCGACCGCCGGGGTGCTCGCCCTGCACCGGCTGACGGTCCGCGCGGCGGAACTGCGCACGATCACGCCCGACCCCGCCATCGGCGGCAGCGCCCTGGTGCTGAACTGGCGGGTGGCCGCGGAGTACGGCGCGCCCCCCGAGGCGGCCCGCCTGCGGAACGACCTGGTGCGGGCCCTGGCGGGCACCCTGGACATCGCGGGCCGGCTGGCCGAGCGCGAGGCCGCCTACGGCAAACGGCGCCGGGGCGTGAGCCACGCGCCGCCGCGGGTGAGCGTGGTGGAGGGCGTCTCGCGGGCCGCGACGGTGGTGGAAGTGCGGGCGCACGACGCCCCCGGGCTGCTGCACCGGATCGGCCGGGCCCTGGACGCGGCCGGGGTGTGGGTGCGCAGCGCCCATGTCTCCACGCTGGGGGCGAACGCTGTGGACACCGTCTATCTCACCCGGCAGGACGGCTCACCGCTGCCGGACACGGCGGCGGTGGCGCTGGCGAGGGCAGTGGAGAACGCCCTGCGGTGACCGCGCCACGGGGGCGGCCCGGCCCCGCGAGGCGGGCGGCCGGGCCGCCCCTTCCCGCCCCCGCGGGAATCCCCTCTTCGTCTCATATCCGGCGGGCGAGGACACCGGCTCGGCGCGGCCGGATACCCTGGGAGGCGATTGACTCTGCCCCCCGACTCCGAGGACCTACGAGCGCCGTGTTCGATACCCTCTCCGATCGCCTTTCCGCGACTTTCAAGACCCTCCGGGGCAAAGGCCGCTTGAGCGAGGCGGACATCGACGCCACGGCGCGCGAGATCCGCATCGCGCTGCTGGAAGCGGACGTGGCCCTCCCCGTCGTCCGGGCCTTCATCAAGCAGGTCAAGGAGCGCGCGCTCGGGGCCGAGGTCTCCAAGGCCCTCAATCCCGCGCAGCAGATCATCAAGATCGTCAACGAGGAGCTCATCGGCATCCTCGGCGGCGAGACCCGGCGGCTGCGCTTCGCCAAGACCGCGCCGACCGTGATCATGCTCGCCGGTCTCCAGGGTGCCGGTAAGACCACCCTCGCCGGAAAGCTCGGCCACTGGCTGAAGGGCCAGGGCCACAGCCCGCTGCTCGTCGCCTGTGACCTCCAGCGCCCCAACGCCGTGAACCAGCTCAGCGTCGTCGCCGAGCGCGCCGGCGTCGGCGTGTACGCGCCGCAGCCGGGCAACGGCGTGGGCGACCCCGTCCAGGTCGCCAAGGACTCGATCGACTTCGCTCGTACCAAGCAGTACGACATCGTCATCGTCGACACCGCCGGCCGCCTCGGCATCGACGCCGAGATGATGCAGCAGGCCGCCGACATCCGCGACGCGGTCTCGCCGGACGAGATCCTCTTCGTCGTCGACGCGATGATCGGCCAGGACGCGGTCAACACCGCCGAGGCCTTCCGCGACGGCGTCGGCTTCGACGGCGTGGTGCTCTCCAAGCTCGACGGCGACGCCCGCGGTGGTGCCGCCCTGTCGGTCGCGCACGTGACCGGCAAGCAGGTCATGTTCGCCTCCAACGGCGAGAAGCTGGACGACTTCGACGCGTTCCACCCGGACCGCATGGCGTCCCGCATCCTCGGCATGGGCGACATGCTCAGCCTCATCGAGAAGGCCGAGCAGACCTTCAGCCAGGACGAGGCCGAGAAGATGGCGGCCAAGCTGGCGAAGGGGCCGAAGGAGTTCACGCTCGACGACTTCCTGTCCCAGATGGAGCAGGTCCGCAAGATGGGCAGCATCAGCAAGCTGCTCGGGATGCTGCCCGGCATGGCGCAGATGAAGGACCAGATCAACAACCTCGACGAGCGCGACGTGGACCGCACCGCCGCGATCATCAAGTCGATGACCCCGGCCGAGCGCCAGGATCCGCACATCATCAACGGCTCGCGCCGCGCCCGTATCGCCAAGGGCTCGGGCGTGGAGGTCAGCGCGGTCAAGAACCTCGTGGAGCGCTTCTTCGAGGCCCGCAAGATGATGTCGCGCATGGCCCAGGGCGGCGGTATGCCGGGCATGCCGGGAATCCCGGGCATGGGCGGCGGCCCCGGCCGGCAGAAGAAGCAGCAGAAGCAGGCCAAGGGCAAGCGCAAGAGCGGCAACCCGATGAAGCGCAAGGCGGATGAGCAGGCCGCGGCCGCGCGCCGCGAGCAGGGCGACAACCCGCTGGGGCTGCCCGCTCAGGCTCCGCAGAACTTCGAACTGCCCGACGAGTTCAAGAAGTTCATGGGCTGAGGCCGACCCGCCGGCCACAGCCGGTGAAATCGCCCGTCACGGCTCTCCGTGGCGGGCGATTTCGTTGTCCGGTCGAAGGGTTCGAAGGGGTTCGGGGGAGGGGCGCGGGCGGGGGTGTGTCCTAGACGCGCGCGATGAGATAGCGGAAGACATTCGGCATCCAGACGGTCCCGTCCCGGCGCAGATACGGGTGCAGGGCCTCGACCAATTCCTTGGTCACCTGCTCCTCGTCCGTCGCCCGCATCGCCGCGTCGAAAGCGCCCGTCGACAGCAGACCGCGCACCGCGCTGCCCATGTCGGCGTAGCCGTACGGGCACGACACCCGCCCCGAACCGTCCGGCACGAGCCCGGCCCGGCGGGCCAGGTCCTCCAGGTCGTCACGGCCACTGGGCCGCCAGCGGGCAGGCGCGCACATCGGGTCCGCGAGCCGGGCCGCGACTCGAAGCGCTCCCGAGGCCGCGCAGCGCTCCTGCGGTCCCCAGCCGGCCAGGACGACCGGAGCGCCGTGCTGGGCGCAGGCGGCGGCCCGGGACAGCGCCTCCGCCATGCCGCGGGCGCTGCCGCCCGCGCAGTACAGCGGATCGAAGGCCGTGATGAGGTTGAAGGCCGGAGCGCCCGGTTCGAGGACGCACTCCGGACCGCCGTGGCCCAGTCGTGTGCCGTCGCCGCCGGATCCCTTGGGTATCAGCCGTTCCCGGGCCAGCTCGAGCCTGCGCCCGTCCTGGTCGACGCCGGAGACGGCGGCCCCGCGGGCCGCTGCCATCAGCAGCGCCAGGCCGGAGCCGCAGCCGAGGCTGAGGAGCCGGGTGTCGGGGCCGACCTCCAGTCGTTCGTAGACCGCTTCGTAGAGCGGCACCAGCATCCGTTCCTGGATTTCCGCCCAGTCGCGGGCCCGGGGATCGGGCGACGTGGAGGACGGCCGGTGCCGCCGTACGAGCGTTGGTGTCATCGAAAGCGCCCCAATCCGCCGAGAGACGTGATCTGGTCCTGCTTGCCGCCCCCGTGTGCTGCTGTGCGCGCTGCTGTGAAACACCCCCGATAGCCAGAGAACTCCGCTTCCGTCCCCGAGTCCAGAGGGACGGTGCCAGAACGTTCCCGTCTGCCCACGATGGCATGTGCCGGGTGTCATCGCACGGAGAGGATTCCGGGGAGGGGCCGGGAAGAAATCGGCACCGGGAAGAGGCCGACCGGGCGAATCGCGGGCGGACGCGCGGTGGCCGGGGACCGGCCGACAGGTTTCCGGCAAGGGGGCCGGGGCTGCCCGGGAGAGGGACCGGGGCAGGAGCCGGACAGGGGCCGGGACGGGGGATTCACGCTCGGCCCTGAGTGCCCCGTACCATTCGCACCATGGCAAAGGCTCCCATTCTCACCCCCCAGGCGGAAGATTTCCCGCGCTGGTACCAGGACTTGATCAACAAGGCCGAGCTGGCCGACAACGGCCCGGTGCGCGGCACCATGGTCATCCGCCCGTACGGGTACGGGCTCTGGGAGCGCATGCAGCAGGAGATGGACGCGCGCATCAAGGACGCGGGCGCCCAGAACGCGTACTTCCCGCTCTTCATCCCGCAGTCCTACCTGACGAAGGAAGCCGAGCACGTCGAGGGCTTCGCCCCCGAGCTGGCGGTCGTCACGCACGGCGGCGGCAAGGAGCTCGAAGAGCCGGTCGTCGTCCGGCCGACCTCCGAGACGATCATCAACGAGTACTTCTCCAAGTGGGTGCAGAGCTACCGCGACCTGCCCCTGCTGATCAACCAGTGGGCCAACGTGGTCCGTTGGGAGATGCGCCCGCGCGTCTTCCTCCGGACGAGCGAGTTCCTCTGGCAGGAGGGCCACACCGCCCACGCCACCTACGAGGACGCCCGCGACTACGCCGCGCGGATCCACCGCGACGTCTACGCCGACTTCATGGTCAATGTCCTCGGCATCGATGTGGTCCTGGGCCGCAAGACCGCCAAGGAGCGGTTCGCCGGTGCCATCAACACCCTCACCCTCGAGGGCATGATGGGCGACGGCAAGGCCCTCCAGCTGGGCACCAGCCACGAGCTGGGCCAGAACTTCGCCAAGGCCTTCAACACCCAGTACCTGTCCAAGGACAGCAAGCAGGAGCTGGTCTGGCAGACCTCGTGGGGCGTCTCGACCCGCATGGTCGGCGGCCTGATCATGTCGCACGGCGACGACAGCGGTCTGCGCGTCCCGCCGCGGCTGGCGCACGTCCAGGTCGTCGTCATGGCGATCAAGGGCGACGAGGCCGTGGCCAAGGTCCGTGAGCTCGGTGACCGCCTGAAGGCCGCGGGCATCCGGGTCCAGGTCGATGACCGCGTGGACACCCCCTTCGGCCGCCGGGCCGTGGACTGGGAGCTCAAGGGTGTACCGGTCCGCATCGAGATCGGCCCGCGCGACCTGGAGAACGGCACCGCGATGCTGGCCCGCCGGATCCCCGGCGGCAAGGAGCCGGTGACGATCGACTCCCTCGTCGACCTGCTGCCCAAGGTGCTGGAGGAGGACCAGGCGCAGCTGCTGCGCGAGTCGCGCGAGCGCCGTGAGTCCCGTACGGCCGACGTCAGCACCATCGAGGAGGCCGCCGAGGCCGCCGTCGCCGGTGGCTGGGCGCGGATCCGCTGGGCGGACCTGGGCCCCGAGGGCGAGGCCAAGCTCGGTGAGCAGGCCGTGTCCGTGCGCTGCCTGGTCGCCGAGGACGGTTCGGTGCCGGACGCGGACGACGCCCCGGGCACCATCGCCATCGTCGGCCGCTCCTACTGAGCGCACCCGGGCGCCCACCGGCGCCCGGGCCGCCAAGGGGCACGCCCCCGGCGTGAGCCGGTCGATTCACCCTTACCGGTGAGTCAGTACGTCCACTCTTGCGAACGGGTGCGCGGCTTCTCCACAGATCTGCGCACCCGCCCTCGTCAGGACGCATGAGCGTGAAACTGACTGGTACGTGCAAATTATTTGGGATGGCCCGGTATCGGAACACCGGGCTGTCCTTGCTCGTTGTCACGACGTGAGCACGACACCACCTGTTCTCGCCGCAGAGCTGGCGCAGGCGTGGGCCGACATTCAGCGGTACCACCCCGAGCTGCCAGATCTTGCCGCGCCCGAATCGTTGATCGGGGAGTCGTCGTCCGCCTGCGGCGCCGAGCTCTCCTTCGAACGGCTGCTGCACGAGGCAGTTCACGGCATCGCGGCCGCCCGCGGTATCCGTGACACCTCACGCGCCGGCCGCTACCACAACCGCCGGTTCCTCGCGATCGCCGAGGAGCTGGGGCTCGACCACAGTGATGAGCCGCATCCCAGCAGTGGTTTCTCCCTGGTCGTGCTCAACCCGGAGGCGCGCAAGCGCTACCGCCCGACCATCGACAGACTCCAGCGTGCCCTCAAGGCGCACACGGTCGCGACCGCCGCCGACACCTCGCGCACGTTCCGGGGCCCGGCCGCGCGGCACGGCTCCTCCGGCGGAGGGGTGCGCGTGAAGGCGGTGTGCGACTGCGGCCGTAATGTCCGAGTCGTGCCCTCCGTGCTGGCCCAGGCGCCGATCATGTGCGGCGGCTGTGGCAAGCCCTTCCGCATCCCCGAGGCCGTATCGGTCGGCTGACCTGGAGCGGTGTGGCACAATGGGACGCTGTACTCGACAGTCGCATAGGACCCCTCTCTCCTCCGGCTGACGCGTCCATCGGGCACCCGAGTACCGCAACCCCACGTGGCATCTCATGTGCCCAACCACGTCAAGACCAGGAGACACCACTCCAGTGGCAGTCAAGATCAAGCTGAAGCGTCTGGGCAAGATCCGTTCGCCTCACTACCGCATCGTCGTCGCCGACTCCCGTACCCGCCGTGACGGCCGGGCCATCGAGGAGATCGGTCTGTACCACCCGGTGCAGAACCCCTCGCGCATCGAGGTCGACACGGACCGCGTCCAGTACTGGCTGAGCGTCGGCGCGCAGCCGACCGAGCCCGTCATGGCCATCCTCAAGGTCACCGGCGACTGGCAGAAGTTCAAGGGTCTGCCGGCCCCGGCCCCGATGCTCCTCCCCGAGACCAAGGAGGACAAGCGTCGCGCGTTCGACGAGTTCACCAAGGGTCTCGAGGCTGGCGCCGCGAAGGGTGAGGCCATCACCCCGAAGGCCAAGAAGTCGGAGAAGAAGGACGAGGCCGCCGCGGCCGAGTCCGCTGAGTCGACCGAGGCCTGAGGATGCTCGAGGAGGCCCTTGAGCACCTCGTAAAGGGCATCGTCGACAACCCCGACGAGGTGCAGGTCGCTTCGCGCGACCTGCGTCGTGGTCGCGTGCTCGAGGTTCGGGTCCACCCCGATGACCTCGGCAAGGTGATCGGCCGTAACGGCCGCACCGCACGCGCACTGCGCACCGTCGTGGGCGCCATCGGCGGCCGTGGTATCCGCGTCGACCTCGTCGATGTGGATCAGGTCCGCTGAGAAGCGATAGAGCACCGGCACGGGCCGGGAAGGGTTACGGCCCTTCCCGGCCCGTTGTCGCGTTCGTACGCAAAAGCCGCGTCCGCGTGCGGAAGCCGTACGCGGAAGCAGAGAAGGATTCACAGTGCAGCTGGTAGTCGGCAGAATCGGCCGCGCCCATGGGATCAAGGGCGAGGTCACGGTTGAGGTGCGTACGGACGAGCCCGAGCTGCGGCTCGGCCCCGGCGCCGTCCTGGCCACGGACCCCGCCGGGGTGGGGCCGCTGACCATCGAGACCGGCCGGGTGCACAGCGGCCGGCTGCTGCTGCGGTTCGCCGGCGTCAAGGACCGCACGGGCGCCGAGGCGCTCCGCAACACGCTCCTGATCGCCGAGATCGACCCCGAGGACGTCCCCGAGGACCCCGAGGAGTTCTACGACCACCAGCTGATGGACCTCGACGTCGTCACCGTCGACGGGGTCGAGATCGGCCGGATCACCGAGATCTCCCATCTGCCGTCGCAGGACCTGTTCATCGTGGAGCGCCCCGACGGCAGCGAGGTGATGATCCCCTTCGTCGCCGAGATCGTCCCGGAGATCGACCTGGAGGCGCAGCGCGCGATCATCGACCCGCCGCCGGGCCTGATCGACGCCGACCAGGCCGTGATCGCGAGCGCGCGGGACGCCGAGGCATCCGACGAGACCTCTGCCGCTCCGGAGTCCGGCAAGGCGGGCGACGACGAGAAGGGTGACGCGTGATGCGGCTCGACATCGTCACGATCTTCCCCGAGTACCTGGAACCGCTGAACGTCTCGCTCGTCGGCAAGGCCCGGGCCCGCGGGCAGCTCGATGTGCGCATCCACGACCTGCGGGAATGGACGCACGACCGGCACAACACCGTCGACGACACGCCGTACGGCGGCGGACCCGGCATGGTCATGAAGCCCGAGCCCTGGGGCGAGGCGCTCGACTCGATCATCGGGTCCGGGAGCGGCTCCGGTGACTCCGGCTCCGGGGATTCCGGTGACAGTTCCAGTGACGGCTCCGGTGTCGCCGAGGCCCGCCCCGTTCTGGTCGTTCCGACGCCCAGCGGTAAGCCCTTCACCCAGCAGCTCGCCGTGGAGCTGTCCGAGAAGCCGTGGCTGGTCTTCACCCCTGCCCGCTACGAGGGCATCGACCGCCGCGTCATCGAGGAGTACGGCGACCGCCTCGACGTGCGCGAGGTCTCCATCGGCGACTATGTGCTGGCGGGCGGCGAAGCCCCGGTGCTGGTCATGGTCGAGGCCATCGCCCGGCTGCTGCCCGGTGTGCTCGGCAACGCCGAGTCGCACCGGGACGACTCCTTCGCCCCCGGCGCCATGGCCGACCTCCTGGAGGGCCCGGTCTACACCAAGCCTCCCCAGTGGCGCGGCCGCGGCATCCCGGACGTCCTGCTCAGCGGCCACCACGGCAAGATCGCCCGGTGGCGCCGCGACGAGGCCTTCCGACGGACGGTGCAGAACCGGCCCGACCTGATCAACCGCGCCGACCCGGCCGCCTTCGACAAGAAGGACCGCGAAACGCTCTCGATCCTGGGCTGGGCCCCGGGGCCCGACGGCCGATTTGGGCCACTGGCCCCGGACGTGGAAGAATAAGCCGTTGCCTTGCGTCCGGCGCGCGCCCCTGCCACAGGGGGAACGACGTTCGCCCGATGTTTCGGTACACCCCCATCATCATTACTAATTTCCGCTGATGACCTGTGGCATCGGCGAGGAGAGCAGACGGTTATGAACCTTCTCGACAACGTCGACGCCGCATCGCTGCGCACGGACGTCCCGAACTTCCGCCCCGGTGACACCGTGAACGTTCACGTTCGCGTCATCGAAGGCAACCGCTCCCGTGTGCAGCAGTTCAAGGGTGTCGTCATCCGTCGCCAGGGTGCGGGCGTCCGCGAGACCTTCACGGTCCGCAAGGTCTCCTTCTCCGTCGGCGTCGAGCGCACCTTCCCGGTGCACAGCCCGATCTTCGAGAAGGTCGAGCTCGTCACCCGCGGTGACGTGCGTCGCGCCAAGCTGTACTACCTCCGTGAGCTCCGCGGCAAGGCCGCGAAGATCAAGGAGAAGCGCGACAACTGAGCTTCTGTCGGGGGTCCTGGCCGGGCCGGATAGGCTTTCGGCTCGATGGACACCGACGCACAGCTTTCGGAGCGCGACCACTCTCCAGAACCCGTCGAGGGGGAGGAGCAGGGGTCGCGCTCCGCGCGTATTTCCGGGGACTCCCCGGACGAGCCCGCCGAGCGGGCGGACGAGCGCTCCGGGCGCCTCTCCCTCGCCGCCGTGGGGCAGTGGCTGACCGGCGGGGGACCGCTGCGCCGTGCCGGGCTGCTGCTGACCGCCTGCATGATCTTCCTGCTCCTGGTCAGCAGCTTTCTCGTGCAGCCGTTCCTGATCCCGTCCGGCTCGATGGAGAACACCTTCCAGGTCGGCGACCGGGTGCTGGTCAACAAGCTCGTCTACCGCTTCGGCGGCGAGCCGCGCCGCGGTGACGTGGTGGTCTTCGACGGCACCGACTCCTTCGTCCAGGGCAGACCGACCGAGAACCCGGTGGCCGCGCTGGTGCGCGAGGGGGCCTCGGCCGTCGGGCTGATGCGGCCGGCGGAGACGGACTACATCAAGCGGGTCGTCGGCATCGGCGGCGACCGGGTCCGCTGCTGCGACCGGCGCGGCAGGCTGGAAGTGAACGGTCGGCCGGTGATCGAGGACTATCTCCACCCGGGCGACGCGCCCTCCGAGGTGCCGTTCGACATCGTGGTGCCGGAGGGCAAGCTCTGGGTGATGGGCGATCACCGCAGCGACTCCCGTGACTCCCGTGACCACCTCGGCGAGCCCGGCGGCGGCACGGTCCCCGTGGACAGGGTCATCGGCCGGGCGGACTGGATCGGCTGGCCCTTCGGCCGGATGACGTCGGTGAAACGGCCCGACGCCTTCGCGCGCGTACCGGAACCGGGGCACGGGCAGGGGCAGCCGGGGCACGGCGGGAGCCCGCATGGGTAGCCGGGGGCGTACGGAGCCGGTGCCGGGCGGGCGGGCCGCACGGCGGAAGGCGGCGCGGCGGGTCAAGCGGCGGCGGCGCCGGTCGGCGGTCAAGGAGGTGCCGATCCTCATAGCGGTGGCCCTGCTGATCGCGCTGGTGCTGAAGACCTTCCTGGTGCAGGCGTTCGTGATCCCGTCCGGCTCGATGGAGCAGACCATCCGGATCGGCGACCGGGTGCTGGTGGACAAGTTGACGCCGTGGTTCGGATCGAAACCGGAGCGCGGTGACGTCGTGGTCTTCAAGGACCCGGGCGGCTGGCTCGACGGGGAACCGAAGGCCGGGCCCGACCCGGTGGTCATCAAACAGGGAAAGCAGTTTCTGACGTTCATCGGCCTGCTGCCGTCCGCCGATGAACAGGATTTGATCAAGCGGGTCGTCGGGGTCGGCGGCGATACTGTCAAGTGCTGTGACAAGGACGGCCGGGTCACGGTCAACGGAACGCCGCTCATCGAGCCGTATCTCAACCCGGGGGATGTTCCCTCGCAGTTGAAATTCGAGGTGAAGGTTTCGCCCGGGCGGATCTTCGTGATGGGTGATCACCGCTCGGATTCGGCCGATTCCCGCTATCACCTGGACGAGCCGGGGAACGGCACGATCGCCGAGGACCTGGTCGTGGGGCGCGCCACGGTCATCGCCTGGCCGTTCGGCCACTGGCGGCGGCTGGCCGAACCGAACACCTTCGCATCGGTCGGGGACGCGCCGGGGACGAGGACGTCGGCGCGCGGTTCGCCGAATAGTGTGTATCCCATGGATCGGCAAGGAATGATCCAGCTCCCGACCCCTGCGGAACTCCCGCTCGTTATGGGAGTGGTGGGCCTGCGTCGTATGCACGACAGGCGGCAGCGCGGAGTGAGGAGTGGATGTGGGGGATTTGGCGGTAGGCGCCCGTTCCGGTCACGGAGAGCCGGAAAAGCGGCCCGGGGAAGCTGAGCAGTCGCCCGCGGGCGAGGCGCCGGAGGTGGCTGTGTCCCAGGCGTCCCAGCCAACCCCGGCGCCCCACAGCTCGCAGGCGCCCCAGACCTCGCAGGAAGCGACGGGTGGACCCGTGGGAGGACCGACAGGCGGATCGCCGGGCGCGGACCCCGGTGATGTGACGCCCGAGAGCGACGCGCAGCAGGACGGACATCGGGCGGCCAAGAAGCAACGATCCTTCTGGAAGGAACTGCCGATCCTCATCGGCATCGCCCTGTTGCTCGCGCTGCTCATCAAGACGTTCCTGGTCCAGGCGTTCTCCATCCCCTCCGACTCGATGCAGGACACCCTGCAGCGCGGCGACCGGGTGCTGGTGGACAAGCTGACGCCGTGGTTCGGGTCGAAACCCGAGCGCGGCGAGGTAGTGGTCTTCCACGATCCGGGCGGCTGGCTCGACGAGACGACGACGGCGGACCCCGGCCCGGTCGCGGGCGGCATCCAGAAGGTCCTGAGCTTCATCGGCCTGATGCCCTCCGCCGAGGAGAAGGACCTGATCAAGCGGGTCATCGCGGTCGGCGGCGACACCGTCGAGTGCAAGGGCAACAACGACCCGGTGACGGTCAACGGCAAGGCCCTCAAGGAGCCGTACATCTTCCCGGGCAACACCCCCTGCGGTGACAAGCCCTTCGGACCCATCAAGGTCCCCGAGGGCCGGATCTGGGTGATGGGCGACCACCGCCAGAACTCCCTGGACTCGCGCTACCACCAGGAACTGGACAAGTTCCAGGGCACGGTCTCGGAGGACGAGGTCGTCGGGCGCGCGATCGTCATCGCCTGGCCGATCAACCGCTGGTCCACCCTGCCCGTCCCGGACACCTTCGACCAGAAGGGGATCGGCGCGGCCGTCGCGCCGCCGGCCCTCGGGCTCGCGGGCGCGGTGCCGCTGGTGCTCTGGCGCCGCAGCCGGATCGCCAGGAAAGCCGCCCCGAAGGGCTGACCCGCGTCCGTACCGCCGGGTAGTGTGCGATTCCATGCCCCCGGGCATGGAATCCGATCTTCTACGCGGGGCGGGACACGGGATGAGCGTGACGCAGACGACCGACGGTCACGGCCGCGCGGGCAGGACACTGTCCGGGCTGGCCGTGGCCGTCGGTCTTTTGCTCTTCCTCGGTGGATTCGTGTGGGGAGCCGTCCTCTACCGCCCCTACACCGTGCCCACCAACTCGATGTCGCCCACCATCGGGATCGGCGACCGGGTCCTCGCCCAGCGGATCCACGGCGACGACGTGCGGCGCGGGGACGTCGTCGTCTTCGAGGACCGGCTCTGGGCCGACCAGCCCATGGTCAAGCGGGTCGTCGGGGTCGGCGGTGACAAGGTCGCCTGTTGCGACCGGCAGGGCCGGATGACGATCAACGGCGAGCCGCTCGTGGAGCCGTACGTGCCGGGGCCGGGACCGGCCTCGCCGACCGGCTTCGCCGCCACCGTGCCCGACGGGCAGCTCTTCCTCCTCGGCGACCACCGCGCCGACTCCCTGGACTCCCGTACCCACCTGACCGACGCCGGCCGGGGATCGGTGCCGCGCACGGCGGTCAAGGCACGGGTGGACGCCACCGCCTGGCCCATGGCCGGCTGGGGCATGATCGACCGGCCCGCCGCCTTCGCCGCGCTGCCGGGCGGCACCTCACGGCCCGGACCGCTGCCGCTGGTGGTGACCTCCGTCGTCGTGGGGGCCGCGCTTATCCTGGGCGGTGCGGCGTACGGGCCCCTCGCGCGCCGGCTGACCAGGAACGGAAGGGCGATGGCGGAATCGCATGGCTGACGGCACGCGCAGGGCGGCGCGCGTCATCCTGCTCGATGCGCGGGACCGCGTCCTGCTGATGAACGGCTTCGAGCCGGCCGACCCCACGAGCACCTGGTGGTTCACCCCGGGCGGCGGGCTGGAGGGCGACGAGACCTGGGAACAGGCGGCGCGCCGGGAACTGGCCGAGGAGACCGGGATCACAGAGATCGAACTGGGCCCGGTGCTCTGGCGCCGGTTCTGCTCCTTCCCCTTCGACGGGCGGCGCTGGGACCAGGAGGAGCAGTACTTTCTGGCCCGCACCGAGCAGGCGGGCCAGTGGACCGGAGGCGGGACCGAACTGGAGCGCCGCAGTGTCACGGGCCTGCGGTGGTGGACCTGCGAGGAACTCCTCGCGGCCCGTGAGACGGTGTATCCGACCAGACTCGGCGAGCTGCTGCGTACGCTGCTCGACGAGGGACCCCCGAGTACGCCGGTGCTCCTGGAAACTGAGTGCGCCTGACGCACAATGGGGGGACGCACGGCTGAAGGGGAACATGCCATGAGCGCCGAGGACCTCGAGAAGTACGAGACCGAGATGGAGCTGAAGCTCTACCGGGAGTACCGCGATGTCGTCGGTCTGTTCAAATACGTGATCGAGACCGAGCGTCGTTTCTACCTCACGAACGACTACGAGATGCAGGTCCACTCCGTGCAGGGCGAGGTCTTCTTCGAGGTCTCGATGGCCGACGCGTGGGTGTGGGACATGTACCGCCCGGCCCGGTTCGTGAAGCAGGTGCGGGTCCTCACGTTCAAGGACGTGAACATCGAGGAGCTGAACAAGAGCGACCTCGACCTTCCGGGTGGCTGAGTCGTCCAGATGATCCGCCTGGCTGAGCCGCTGGGTGATCCGCCTGGCTGAGCCGCTCGGGGGGCAAGCCTTCCGGGTGACGGGGTTTTCCACAACCACCGGGTTATCCACCAAGATCCAATAGTTCAGGGTGGGCGCGGCACAGTCGGTGCCGGAGGTGGTGCCCGTGAACGCCCGAGGAGCACTCGGCCGCTACGGCGAGAATCTGGCGGCCCGACGGCTGACCGAGGCCGGGATCGTCATCCTGGAGCGCAACTGGAGATGCCGGGCCGGCGAGATCGACGTCGTCGCCCTGGACGCCGACGCGCTGGTGGTGTGCGAGGTGAAGACCCGCCGCTCCGGGGCCTACGAACACCCGATGGCCGCCGTCACCCCGGTGAAGGCCGAGCGACTGCGGTGGCTCGCCGCATGCTGGCTGGAGCGGCATGGCGGCCCGCCGCCGGGCGGGGTGCGGATCGATCTGGTCGGGGTCCTCGTCCCCGACCGGGGCGCGCCCGTCGTCGAGCACGTCAAGGGGGTGGCCTGATGGGTTTCGCCCGTACCTGCTCGGTGGCCCTCGTCGGTGTCGAAGGGGTCGTGGTGGAGGTCCAGGCCGATCTGGAGCCGGGCGTCGCGGCCTTCACCCTCGTCGGCCTCCCCGACAAGAGCCTCGTCGAGAGCCGGGACCGGGTCCGCGCCGCGGTCGTGAACTCCGGGGCGGAGTGGCCGCAGAAGAAACTGACGGTGGGTCTGAGCCCGGCCTCGGTCCCCAAGGGCGGCAGCGGCTTCGATCTGGCGGTTGCCTGCGCGGTGCTGGGGGCCGCCGAGCGCATCGACCCGCGCGAGATCGCCGACCTGATGATGATCGGTGAACTGGGCCTCGACGGCCGGGTCCGCCCGGTGCGCGGCGTCCTCCCCGCGGTCCTCGCCGCCGCCGAGGCCGGATACCGCCAGGTCGTCGTCCCCGAACGCACGACGGCCGAGGCCGCCTTGGTGCCCGGAGTCTCGGTGCTCGGAGTCCGCAGCCTGCGTCAGCTGATCGCCGTCCTGACGGACGAGCCGGTGCCCGAGGAGGAGGACCGGCCGCGCGAAGGCAGCCCCGACCCGATGCTGGCGGGGCTGTCGGTGCCGGGGATGGGGATCGGGGCGGGCGCCCTCCTCGGCGAGCACCGACCGGACCTCGCCGAGGTCGCCGGCCAGAGCAGAGCGCGCCGGGCGCTGGAAGTCGCCGCGGCCGGGCGCCACCACCTGTACTTCCAGGGCCCGCCGGGCGCCGGCAAGACCATGCTCGCGGAGCGGCTGCCCGGTCTGCTGCCGCCGCTCACCCCGCAGGAATCCCTGGAGGTCACCGCGGTGCACTCGGTGGCCGGGGTGCTGCCCGCCGGGCAGCCGCTCGTCGAGCGGGCACCGTACTGCGCGCCCCATCACTCCGCGTCCATGGCCTCGCTCGTCGGCGGCGGTTCGGGGATGCCCCGGCCCGGGGCGGTGTCATTGGCGCACAGAGGCGTGTTGTTCATGGACGAGGCCCCGGAGTTCTCGGGCCGGGTGCTCGATGCCCTCCGGCAGCCACTGGAGTCGGGGCACGTGATCGTGGCCCGTTCCGCGGGGGTGATGAGACTGCCCGCCCGCTTCCTCCTCGCCCTGGCTGCCAACCCCTGCCCGTGCGGGCGGCACGGACTGACCGGCGAGGGGTGCGACTGTGCCCCTCAGGCGGTCAGACGGTACCGATCACGTCTGTCCGGGCCGCTCATGGACCGCGTCGACCTGCGGGTGACGGTCGAACCGGTGGCCCGGTCCGAGCTCATCGGCCTGGGCACTGGGCAGGGGGCGGAGTCGACCGCCGATGTCGCCGCACGTGTCCGCGCCGCCCGGGACCGGGCCCTCTTCCGGTACGCGGACACGCCCTGGCGCACCAACAGCGAGGTGCCCGGACACGAACTGCGGACCCGCTGGCGCGTCGCCCCGGAAGCCCTGGCCGAGGCCGAACGAGACATGGAGCGAGGGCTGCTGACGGCACGTGGCCTCGACCGGGTCCTGCGGGTGGCCTGGACGCTGGCGGACCTCGCGGGACACAACCGCCCCGACGCGGCGGACGTGAACCACGCGCTCGAACTACGTACGGGCTTTCAGCGCGGCCCCGCCCTGACGGGAGCCCCGACATGACGCCGTCCATCCCGGACTTCACGCCGGATGCGACCACGACATCCACGCCGGATCTCACCGCGGATTCCACCCCGGGCTCCGTACCGGACGGTGAGCGGCTCGCCAGGGCGGCGTTGACGCGGCTGACCGAGCCGGGGGACGAGATTGTGGGGCGGTGGGTGCGGGAGCTGGGGGCCACCGCCCTGGTCCGGGGGCTGACGGGGGCGGGGCGGCCGCCGAAGGGGGCGCGCGAGGAGCGGCTGGCGGGGTGCCGCGCCCGCGCCGCCCTCCTCGACCCGGCGGGCGACCTCGATGCCGTGGCCCGGCTGGGCGGCCGCTTCCTCTGCCCCGGCGACCGGGAATGGCCCGGGCAGCTCGACGACCTGGGTGATGCCCGACCCCTCGGCCTGTGGGTGCGTGGCCGTGCGAACGTTCGACTGTGGGCGCTGCGTTCCGTCGCCGTGGTCGGCGCCCGGGCCTGCACCGACTACGGATCGCATGTGGCGGCCACCCTCGGGGCCGGGCTGGCCGAGCGCGGCTGGGTGGTGGTCTCCGGCGCCGCCTACGGGGTCGACGGGGCTGCGCACCGCGGGGCACTCGCCGCGGGCGGGGCGACGGTGGCCGTGCTGGCCTCGGGGGTGGACGTGCCCTATCCGCGCGGACACACCGAGTTGATCGACCGGATCGCGGAACAGGGGCTCGTCCTGGCAGAGTTGCCCCCCGGTGGTCATCCCACGCGAAGCCGGTTCGTGCTGCGCAACCGCGTCATCGCCGCGTTGACCCGGGGGACGCTCGTGGTGGAGGCCGAATACCGCAGCGGATCCCTCGTCACGGCGCGCCACGCAAGGCGGCTCGGTCGGCACACCATGGGCGTTCCCGGTCCGGTCACGTCCGGACTGTCGGCCGGCGTGCACGAACTGCTGCGCGAGGAGGCGAGCCTGGTGACCGACGCCGACGAGGTCGTCGAGCTGGTCGGCGGCATCGGCGAGCTGGCGCCCGAGCGGCGCGGGCCGATCGTCGCCCGGGACCTGCTGGAGCCCGCGGCGGCCGGAGTGCTGGAAGCCCTGCCCGGACGGGGCGGCGGACGCCTGGACGGCATCGCCCGGGACGCGGCCCTGAGCCGGGACCGGACGCTCGCCGGACTCTACGAACTCCAGGCCCTGGGCTTCGTCGAACGCCGTGGTGACCTCTGGCAGTTGGCCGGGCCGCCGTCAACATCCGGCACCCCCAAGCCCCCCGGACGACGCCCGACCGTGCGGCGAGGCGGTACTTGACCTGGGGCGATCGGGTGAAAGGGTTAAGGCGATGACCGAGGCAGCCGATGCGGCGAGCTCTGTACGGCCGCCGTGCGACCAGGCGGCCGCCATGCCGGGGCGCGGGCGGCGGAGCATATCCGCGCATCACCGAAGGAGTTCCCTTCGCTCACCGCGACGCCCCAGTCACGCTACGCTCACGGGAATCCCGCCATTCGTACCCCTCGATCCACGTCACACCAGAACGGCTCAAGACGACGAATGCCCCAGCACACCTCCGGGTCCGACCGCGCGGCTGCGCCGCCCGCAGCTCGCGGCGCCGCGCGCCCTCCCGCGCCCTCGACGCTCGACGAGCTGTGGCGGTCGTACAAGGCCTCGGGCGACGAACGGCTGCGGGAGCAGTTGATCCTGCACTACTCGCCGCTGGTGAAGTACGTGGCGGGCCGGGTCAGCGTCGGTCTGCCGCCCAATGTGGAGCAGGCCGACTTCGTCTCCTCCGGGATCTTCGGGCTGATCGACGCCATCGAGAAGTTCGACCCCGCACGGGCCATCAAGTTCGAGACCTACGCCATCACCCGGATCCGGGGGGCGATGATCGACGAACTGCGCGCGCTGGACTGGATCCCGCGCTCGGTTCGGCAGAAAGCGCGTGCCGTCGAGCGTGCCTACGCCACGCTGGAGGCCCAGCTGCGCCGTACGCCCTCCGAGGCGGAGGTCGCCGCGGAGATGGGCATCGCGCTGGAGGAACTGCACGGCGTTTTCAGCCAGTTGTCCCTGGCCAACGTGGTGGCGCTGGAAGACCTGCTGCACGCCGGCGACGAGGGCGGCGAGCGGCTCAGCCTGATGGACACGCTGGAGGACACCGCCGCCGACGACCCGGTCGAGGTGGCCGAGGATCACGAGCTGCGCCGACTGCTGGCCCGTGCCATCAACACCCTCCCGGAGCGCGAGAAGACCGTCGTCACCCTGTACTACTACGAGGGCCTCACGCTGGCCGAGATCGGTCAGGTGCTCGGCGTCACCGAGAGCCGGGTCAGTCAGATCCACACCAAGTCGGTGCTCCAGCTGCGGGCCAAGCTGGCGGACGTCGGACGCTGAATCGTCCCTCCAGCGTCGTCCTCGACGGGGTAGGTCCGTAGAGTGGACGCGTGCCCAGGATTCGAGCGGCCTCCGTGGCCGAGCACCGGACGATGCAGCGCGGCGCCCTGCTGGACGCCGCCCGCTCCCTGCTGTCCGAAGGCGGTACGGAGGCGCTGACCTTCCCCGCCCTCGCCGAGCGCACCGGACTCGCGCGGTCCTCGGTCTATGAGTACTTCCGCTCGCGGGCGGCGGTGGTCGAGGAGCTGTGCGCCGTCGACTTCCCGGTCTGGGCGGCGGAGGTCGAAGCCGCCATGGACCGGGCGGACACGCCCGAGGCGAAGATCGAAGCGTATGTGCGACAGCAGCTCGCGCTCGTCGGCGACCGCCGTCACCGGGCCGTCGTCGCCATCTCGGCGGGCGAGCTGGACGCGGGTGCGCGCGAGAAGATCCGCGCCGCGCACGGCGGGCTGATCGCCATGGTCGTCGAGGCCCTCATGGGCCTCGGCCACGAGCAGCCCCGACTGGCCGCCATGCTCCTCCAGGGTGTGGTGGACGCCGCGGTCCGCCGGATCGAGCTGGGCGCCGCCGAGGAACCGCACCGGATCACCGAAGCGGCGGTCTCCATGGCCCTGCGCGGCGTCCGCGGCTGAGCCGCCCCCCTCCTTGGCCTTTTTGGCCTCCTTGGCTAGCCGGGCCCCTTCTTCCGTCCTTCCGGCTCCTGTGCCCCCTACGGCTCCCTCGGTGGCCGGCGCCCCGGATGGTGCCGGCATCGATACGGCGCTCGCGCCTCCCAAGGGAAGCGGCGGGAAGGCGCCGGTCAGCGGGAGCAGGCGGGACGGGGCGCGGCGGAGCATGTCCGGTGGCAGCAGGCTCAGCGGGTCGAGATAGGCCTCACCGCGCCGCAGCCCCCAGTGCAGACAGCCTCCCGAGGTAGGGGCACCTCCCACGCCGCTTCGGCAGTGGGAGAAGAACGACCCGCCCGCCAGGATGCCGATCACCTCTCCCGCCGCCACCCGGTCGCCCACCCGCGCCGTCGCCCGTACCGGCTCGTACGTGGTGCGCAGCGGGGGATCTCCGGTGCCGGACAGCTCCACCACCAGCACCGGGCGCCCCGCGACCGGGCCGGCGAAGGTGATCGTGCCCGGCGCCGCGGCCCGGACCGGCTGCCCGGCGGCGCCGGCGAGGTCCACCCCGCGGTGGCCCGCCCTCCAAGGCTCCGGAGGCGGGTCCCAGCCCCGCACGACCAGGGGCCGCGCCCCGCGCGCGCCGCTGACCGGCCAGGCCCGGTCGCCGGCCGCCCGCCCCGGGCCGCCGGCCGCCCGCCCCGGGTCCGCGGGCGCGGCGGCCCCGCCCGGCGGGGGCCGGCCGGCCGCTGGATACGTCGCCGAAACCGCGGCCGGAGCCGTGGCGCACAGGATGATGGCCGGCAGCGCCCAGAGGGCGAGGGCTCGCACGGCCGAGCCGAGTCGTCGCATGCCGTCACCGTCCCGCACTGCGCCGTCCGGTGGGGATCTTGACCCGGATCTGTGGACTACTCGCGGGTTGTGGACATCGCCGTCACCCGGGCCTTCACCGGTCCCGTACACTTCTCATGGCGATCCGGGTCACCGGATCGACTTCGCACGCCCCGCCACTGGCGCGTCAGTCCCTTTCGGGCAGCACGGTGGCCGTGTCTCTCGGTCCGTGGAACGGCTTCTCGCAAGAGTTCCCTCCGCGGCAGGCACGCCGGGGCGTCAGGAGCGGCGGCCGCCCGGCCGCCGTGGAACCGAGCAATACGAGGAGCGCGGCCATGGCCGTCGTCACGATGCGGGAGCTGCTGGAGAGCGGCGTCCACTTCGGTCACCAGACCCGTCGTTGGAACCCGAAGATGAAGCGTTTCATCTTCACGGAGCGCAACGGCATCTACATCATCGACCTGCTCCAGTCGCTGTCGTACATCGACCGCGCCTACGAGTTCGTCAAGGAGACCGTCGCGCACGGCGGCTCCATCATGTTCGTCGGTACGAAGAAGCAGGCCCAGGAGGCCATCGCCGAGCAGGCGACCCGCGTCGGGATGCCGTACGTCAACCAGCGCTGGCTGGGCGGCATGCTCACCAACTTCTCGACCGTCTACAAGCGCCTGCAGCGCCTGAAGGAGCTCGAGCTCATCGACTTCGAGGATGTGGCCGCGTCCGGCCTCACCAAGAAGGAGCTGCTCGTCCTCTCCCGCGAGAAGACCAAGCTCGAGAAGACCCTCGGCGGTATCCGCGAGATGCAGAAGGTGCCCAGCGCCGTCTGGATCGTGGACACCAAGAAGGAGCACATCGCCGTCGGTGAGGCGCGCAAGCTCCGCATCCCGGTCGTCGCGATCCTCGACACCAACTGCGACCCCGACGAGGTCGACTACAAGATCCCGGGTAACGACGACGCGATCCGTTCCGTCACGCTGCTCACCCGCGTGATCGCCGACGCCGTCGCCGAGGGCCTCATCGCCCGTTCCGGTGCCGCCACCGGTGACGCCAAGGCCGACAAGGCCGCCGGCGAGCCGCTGGCCGAGTGGGAGCGCGACCTGCTCGAGGGCGACAAGAAGTCCGACGAGGCCGAGAAGCCGGCCGAGGCCGCTGCCGAGGCCCCCGCCGAGGCTGCTGCCGAGGCCCCCGAGGCCCCGGCCGCGGACGCCGAGCAGGCCTGACCACTCAGTCGCGGTAGATGACGGGGTCGGCGCGAGACGCGCCGCCCCCGTCGTGCACCGTAGTCACAACGACTTTCGAGAAGAGATTCACGAAAATGGCGAACTTCACCGCCGCTGACGTCAAGAAGCTCCGTGAGCTCACCGGCGCCGGCATGATGGACTGCAAGAAGGCGCTGGACGAGGCCGAGGGCAACGTCGAGAAGGCCGTCGAGATCGTTCGCGTCAAGGGCCTGAAGGGCGTGGCCAAGCGCGAGAGCCGCACCACCTCCAACGGTGCCGTCGTCTCCGTCATCGCCGACGACAACACCTCCGGTGTGATCGTCGAGCTGAAGTGCGAGACCGACTTCGTCGCCAAGGGTGACAAGTTCGTCACCGTCGCCGACGCGCTCGCCGCCCACGTCGCCAAGACGGCCCCGGCCGACATCGAGGCGCTCATGGCGTCCGAGATCGAGTCCGGCAAGACCGTCCAGGCGTTCGTGGACGAGGCCAACGCCACCCTCGGTGAGAAGATCGTCGTGGACCGCTTCGCGCAGTTCGCCGACGGCTTCGTCTTCGCGTACATGCACCGCACGGCCGCTGACCTGCCGCCGCAGGTCGGTGTCCTCGTCGAGCTCGACAAGGAGAACGCCGAGGTCGCCAAGGACGTCGCGCAGCACATCGCCGCGTTCGCGCCGAAGTTCCTCTCCCGCGAGGAGATCCCGGCCGACGTCGTCGACAACGAGCGCCGCGTCGCCGAGGCCACCGCTCGCGAGGAGGGCAAGCCCGAGGCTGCCCTGCCGAAGATCGTCGAGGGTCGCGTCACCGGCTTCTTCAAGGAGAGCGTGCTGCTGGACCAGCCGTTCGCCAAGGACAACAAGAAGACCGTCCAGAAGATCCTGGACGAGGCCGGTGTCACGCTGAAGCGCTTCTCGCGCATCCGCGTCGGCGCCTGAGCCGTCAGCAGGACGCGAATGACCTGCGACCCGCTAGGGTCGTACGCAGCCGCCCGTCCACCGGCCGGCCGCTGATGTGACGAGGAGGCCATTGCCGTACAGGGATCTGATAAGGACCCATCCGGCAATGGCCTTCTTCGTATGTGCACGAGGAGATCTCCAATGAATCAGGGTGCGGACGCCCCACAGGCCGCCGACGACGAGAGCACCGACCACGGCAAGCGCCGTCGGTTCATGCTGAAACTGTCCGGCGAGGCCTTCGCCGGCGGCGGAGGGCTCGGCGTCGACCCCGATGTCGTGCACGCCATCGCCCGGGAGATCGCGGCGGTCGTCCGCGAGGGCTACGAGATCGCCGTCGTCATCGGCGGCGGCAACTTCTTCCGCGGCGCCGAGCTGCAGCAGCGCGGCATGGACCGGGCCCGCTCGGACTACATGGGCATGCTCGGCACGGTCATGAACTGCCTCGCCCTCCAGGACTTCCTGGTCAAGGAAGGCATCGAGACGCGGGTGCAGACCGGCATCACCATGGGACAGGTCGCCGAGCCGTTCATCCCGCTGCGCGCCGTGCGCCACCTGGAGAAGGGCCGCGTCGTGATCTTCGGCGCCGGCATGGGCATGCCCTACTTCTCCACCGACACCACCGCCGCCCAGCGCGCCCTGGAGATCCACGCCGAGGCGATCCTGATGGGCAAGAACGGTGTCGACGGGGTCTACGACTCCGACCCGAAGAAGAACCCCGACGCGGTGAAGTTCGACGCCCTCGAATACGGCGAGGTCCTCTCCCGCGGCCTCAAGGTCGCCGACGCCACCGCCATCACCCTGTGCATGGACAACAAGCTGCCGATCCTCGTCTTCGAACTGCTCGCCGAGGGCAACATCGGCCGCGCGGTCAAGGGTGAGAAGATCGGCACGCTGGTGAGCGACCAGAGCACGCGGGCCTGACGGGCTCGCACAACCGCCCGTACCGGCCAGGTGCCGGTCCGGGCGGCAACTCCGGGCCGCGGGAAGACCTCGGCACGGGGATGGACAACTGCCTGCCGGTCGGACACCGTGCAGGAGAAGACGCGCGCAGGGGCGAGGCTCTGCTTACTGATAACACCAGGAGCAAGTGGTGATCGAAGAGATCCTCCTCGAGGCCGAGGAGAAGATGGAGAAGGCCGTCGTGGTCGCCAAGGAGGACTTCGCGGCGATCCGCACGGGGCGTGCGCACCCGGCGATGTTCAACAAGATCGTGGCGGACTACTACGGTGCGCTGACGCCCATCAACCAGCTGGCGTCGTTCTCGGTTCCCGAGCCGCGCATGGCCGTGGTGACCCCGTTCGACAAGAGCGCGCTGCGCAACATCGAGCAGGCCATCCGCGACTCCGACCTGGGCGTCAACCCCAGTAACGACGGCAACATCATCCGGGTGACCTTCCCGGAGCTGACGCAGGAGCGCCGCAAGGAGTTCGTCAAGGTCGCCAAGACCAAGGCCGAGGACTCCAAGATCTCGATCCGCTCCATCCGCCGCAAGGCCAAGGAGCTCCTCGACAAGCTCGTCAAGGACAAGGAGTCCGGCGAGGACGAGGTGCGCCGCGCGGAGAAGGAGCTCGACGACACCACCCAGAAGTACGTCGCTCAGGTGGACGAGCTGCTCAAGCACAAGGAATCCGAGCTCCTCGAGGTCTGATGAACGACGCATCCTGGGGGGCCCCGCCGCGCGTCGGCTCTTGGGGGTCCACCGACCAGGGACCCGCCGGTACGGCGGGTCCTGTGCACGAGGCGGCCTACGCGGCGCAGACTCGCCCCATGCCCATCGTGCCCGACGCAGGCGGAGACCAGGACGACCGTGATCAGGGGGCCGCTGACTTCGGCGGCCCCCTGTTCCGCGATGAACAGGAGCCCGACATCCGGCCGCAGGAGCCTGCTGCCCCCCAGACGGCGAACGCGGCGAAGAAGAGCGCCGGGCGCGATCTGCGGGCAGCGATAGGGGTGGGTATCGGCCTCGGCGCCGTCATCCTCGCCTCCCTGTTCATCTACAAGCCCGTCTTCCTCGGGGTCATCGTGGTGGCCGTGGTCGTCGGGCTGTGGGAGCTGACCTCCAGGCTGGCCGAGAAGAAGGCCATCCGGGCACCTCTGGTGCCGCTCGCGGTCGGCGGCGCCGCCATGGTCGTCGCCGGCTTCGTGAACGGCGCCGAGGGCGCGTGGGTGGCCATGGCCTTCACCGCGCTCGCGGTGCTCGTGTGGCGCATGACGGAGCCGCCGGAGGACTATCTCCGCGATGTCACGGCGGGTATCTTCGCGGCCTTCTACGTGCCGTTCCTCGCCACCTTCGTGGCGCTGATGCTGGCCGCGGACGACGGTGCCTGGAGGGTGCTGACCTTCCTGGTGCTCACGGTGGTCAGCGACACCGGCGCCTACGCGGTGGGCTGGCGGTTCGGCAAGAAGAAGCTCGCTCCGCGCATCAGCCCCGGCAAGACCCGGGAGGGGCTGCTCGGCGCGGTGGCGTTCGCCATGGTGGCGGGCGCGCTGTGCACGCACTTCCTGATCGACGGGGGAGCGTGGTGGCAGGGCCTGCTGCTGGGCCTCGCGGTCGCGGTCAGTGCCACGCTGGGTGATCTCGGCGAGTCGATGATCAAGCGGGACCTGGGCATCAAGGACATGGGCGCCCTGCTGCCGGGCCACGGCGGGATCATGGACCGGCTGGATTCGCTGCTGCCGACCGCCCCGGTGGTGTGGCTGCTGCTGGTCGTCTTCGTCGGCAGCACCTGAGTCGCGACAGGGGTCCTACCTGCGGTTTCTTCGGTGAGGGGTGCGTTGTCCACAGGGCGGCGGGCCCCTCTCCGTATGTCTGCGACACTGGTAGGACCATGCCTGCACCTGGAGAACTCACTTTCGTCGCGCCGCGCGGGGCCAAGAAGCCCCCGCGGCACCTTGCCGACCTCACCCCCGCCGAGCGCCGCGAGGCCGTCGCCGCGATCGGCGAGAAGCCGTTCCGTGCGAAGCAGCTGTCCCAGCACTACTTCGCCCGCTACGCGCACGACCCGGCGGCATGGACGGACATCCCGGCGGCGGCCCGCGAGAAGCTCGCGGCCGAGCTGCTGCCCGAGCTGATGAGCGTCGTCAGGCACATCTCGTGCGACAGCGACACCACCCGCAAGACCCTGTGGCGACTGCACGACGGCACGCTGGTCGAGTCCGTGCTCATGCGTTACCCCGACCGGGTCACCATGTGCATCAGCTCCCAGGCCGGCTGCGGCATGAACTGCCCGTTCTGCGCCACCGGTCAGGCCGGGCTGGACCGCAATCTGTCGACCGCCGAGATCGTGCACCAGATCGTCGACGGCATGCGCGCCCTGCGCGACGGCGAGGTGCCCGGCGGCCCGGCGCGGCTGTCCAACATCGTCTTCATGGGCATGGGCGAGCCGCTCGCCAACTACAAGCGCGTCGTCGGCGCGATCCGCCGTCTCACCGACCCCGAGCCGGACGGCCTCGGGCTCTCGCAGCGCGGCATCACCGTCTCCACCGTCGGCCTGGTGCCCGCGATGCTGCGCTTCGCCGACGAGGGCTTCAAGTGCCGTCTCGCGGTCTCCCTGCACGCGCCGGACGACGAGTTGCGCGACACCCTGGTGCCGGTCAACACCCGCTGGAAGGTCCGCGAGGTTCTCGACGCCGCCTGGGAGTACGCGGAGAAGTCCGGTCGCCGGATCTCCATCGAGTACGCCCTGATCCGGGACATCAACGACCAGGCGTGGCGTGGTGACCTGCTCGGCCGGCTCCTCAAGGGCAAGCGCGTGCACGTCAACCTCATCCCGCTCAACCCCACCCCGGGGTCGAAGTGGACCGCGTCCCGCCCGGAGGACGAGCGGGCGTTCGTCCAGGCCATCGCCGCGCACGGCGTGCCCGTCACGGTCCGTGACACGCGCGGCCAGGAGATCGACGGAGCGTGCGGTCAGCTCGCCGCCGCCGAGCGCTGATACTGTCCACTCGCCCAGGCGAACACCTCGCACAAATGAACATCCGACAGGGGAGCGCGCAGAGCGCTGAGAGTGCGGCACAGGCCGCAGACCCTCGGACCTGATCCGGGTCATACCGGCGTAGGGAGTCAACCCACTCATGAACACCACCTTCCGGCGTGCCGTCGGCGCGGCCGTCATCGCCGCGCTCGGCGTCCCCGTGCTGGCCGCCTGCGGCGGCTCGGACGACTCCGGCTCCGGCTCGAAGACCGTCACGCTCGTCTCGCACGACTCCTTCGCCGCGTCGGACGCGGTGCTCAAGGAGTTCACGCGGGCCACCGGGTACAAGGTCAAGGTGCTCAAGAGCGGGGACGCCGGGACGGCCGTCAACCAGGCCGTCCTCTCCAAGAACCACCCGCAGGGCGACGTCTTCTTCGGCGTCGACAACACCCTCCTGTCTCGGGCGCTCGACAACGGCCTGTTCGCCCCGTACGAGGCCAAGGGCCTGGACCGGGTCCCCAAGGAGCTGCAGGCCGACGCCGGCCAGCACCGGGTCACGCCCGTCGACTTCGGCGACATCTGCGTGAACTACGACCGCGCGTACTTCGCCGGCCACAAGCTCAGCCCGCCGGCGTCCTTCGACGACCTGATCAAGCCGGAGTACAAGAACCTCCTGGTCACCGAGAACGCGGCGACCTCGTCCCCCGGGCTCGCCTTCCAGCTGGGCACCGTCGCCAAGTACGGCGACGCCGGCTGGCAGGACTACTGGAAGAAGCTCAAGGCCAATGGCGTCGAGGTCGTGGACGGCTGGGAGCAGGCGTACAACGACCGCTTCTCCGGTTCCGCCGCGGGCAAGAAGGCCAAGGGCGACAAGCCGCTCGTCGTCTCCTACGCCTCCAGCCCGCCCGCCGAGGTGCTCGGCGTGAAGCCGCTGCCCAAGGAGGGGCCGACCGGCGTCGCGACGGGCACCTGCTTCCGGCAGACCGAGTTCGCCGGGCTGCTGAAGGGCGCGAAGAACACCAAGGGCGGTGAGGCTCTGATCGACTTCCTGCTGGGCAAGAAGTTCCAGGAGGACATGCCGCTCCAGATGTTCGTCAACCCGGCGAACCGGGACGCCGCGCTGCCCGAGGAATTCACCAGGTTCGGTGCCAAGATCACCGATCCCGCGACCCTCGCCCCGGAGAAGATCGCCAAGAACCGCGACCAGTGGGTCAAGGCATGGTCCTCGCTCGTCCTGAAGTAGACGACCCGAAGCGACACGTCCCGAAGCGACCGAAGAGGCTCTCCCGGCAGACGGCGGTCCGGCTCGGCCTGATGGCCCTGCCGGTCGCCTTCTTCGCCCTGTTCTTCGCCTACCCGGTCTCCGCCATCGTGGCCCGGGGACTCAAGGACGGCGGACGGTGGCAGTTCGCCCGCGTCACAGAGGTACTCGGCGACGAGCGGATCGGCCACGTCCTGTGGTTCACCACCTGGCAGGCCCTCGCGTCCACGGCCCTGACCCTGGCCCTTGCCCTCCCCGGCGCCTATGTCTTCGCCCGCTTCGACTTCCCCGGCAAGCAGCTGCTGCGGGCGGTGGTCACTGTCCCCTTCGTCCTGCCGACCGTCGTGGTCGGCTCGGCCTTCCTGGCGCTGCTCGGACGCGGCGGACTGCTGGACGAGCTGTGGGGGATGCGCCTGGACACCACGGTCTGGGCGATCCTCCTGGCCCATGTGTTCTTCAACTACGCCGTCGTCGTACGGACCGTCGGCGGCCTCTGGGCACAGCTCGACCCCCGCCAGGAGGAGGCGGCCCGGGTGCTGGGCGCCGGGCGCCTCGCCGCCTGGCGCCGGGTGACGTTGCCGGCGCTCGCGCCCGCCGTGGCCGCCGCCGCCCTCATGGTCTTCCTCTTCACCTTCACCTCCTTCGGCGTGGTCCAGATCCTCGGCGGCCCCCGCTACGCCACCCTGGAAGTGGAGATCTACCAGCAGACCGCGCGGCTGCTCGACCTGCCGACGGCCGCCGTGCTCACCCTCGTGCAGTTCCTGGCCGTGGCCGTACTGCTGGGGGTGCACGCGTGGACGGTGCGGCGGCGGGAATCCGCGCTGAAACTGGTCGACGCGGCCCACACCTCCCGCCGCCCGCGGGGGGCGGCCCAATGGGCGCTCCTGGCGTCGGTGCTGGCCGTGGTGGCGCTGCTGATCCTGGTGCCGCTCGTCGTGCTCGTCCTGCGCTCCTTCGAGGGGCCCGACGGTTACGGATTGGCCTTCTACCGCGCCCTGGCCTCGGCGGACGACAACGGCGGCACCTTCGTCGTCGCCCCTCTGGAAGCCATCGGCAACTCCCTGGCCTACGCGCTGGCCGCCACCGGCATCGCCGTCGTCGTGGGCGGCCTCGCCGCCGCCGCGCTGACCCGGCGGGCGGGACGGCTCGTACGGGGCTTCGACGCCCTGCTCATGCTGCCGCTGGGCACCTCCGCGGTGACCGTCGGCTTCGGCTTCCTGATCACCCTGGACGAGCCGCCGCTGGATCTGCGCTCGTCCTGGATCCTGGTCCCGCTGGCACAGGCCCTGGTGGGCGTGCCCTTCGTCGTCCGGATCATGCTCCCCGTGCTGCGCGCGGTGGACGCGCGGCTGCGCGAGGCGGCCGCGGTGCTCGGGGCGTCACCGCTGCGCGCGTGGCGCGAGGTGGACCTGCCGCTGGTCGGGCGGGCCCTGGCGGTGGCGGCGGGGTTCGCGTTCGCCGTGTCGCTGGGCGAGTTCGGGGCGACCGTCTTCATCGCCCGGCCCGACAACCCCACCCTGCCGGTGGCCGTTGCCCGGCTGCTCGGCCGCCCCGGGGAAATCAACTACGGCCAGGCCATGGCCCTCAGCACGATCCTGATGCTGGTGTGCGCGGCGGCGCTGCTGGTACTGGAGCGCGTGCGCACCGACCGTTCGGGAGAGTTCTAGATGTACCGGCTGCGACAGGATCTGCTGCGCCTGGACAGCGTCACGGTCCGCTTCGGCGGGCGCACGGCCCTGGACGCGGTGGACCTTCAGGTCGCCGAGCACGAGACGGTGTGTGTCCTCGGGCCGAGCGGCAGCGGGAAGTCCACGCTGCTGCGGGTCGTCGCGGGGCTGCAGCACGCGGACGCCGGGCGGGTCTTCCTCTCCGGTGCCGACCAGGGCCAGGTGCCCGTCCATCGGCGCGGGGTGGGCCTGATGTTCCAGGACCACCAGCTCTTCCCGCAGCGGGACGTCGGCGGCAATGTCGGCTTCGGGCTGCGGATGCGCAAGGTCGGGCGCGCGGAGACGGAGCGCCGCGTCGCGGAGCTGCTCGACATGGTGGGCCTGCCGGGCGCGCAGCGGCGGTCCGTCGCGGCGCTGTCCGGTGGCGAGCAGCAGCGGGTGGCCCTGGCGAGGGCGCTCGCGCCACGGCCGCGGCTGCTGATGCTCGACGAACCGCTGGGACAGCTCGACCGGAGCCTGCGCGAGCGCCTCGTGGTCGAGCTGCGGCAGCTCTTCGGCCGGCTGGGCACCACGGTGCTGGCCGTCACCCACGACCAGGGGGAGGCCTTCGCGCTCGCCGACCGGGTGGTGGTGATGCGTGAGGGGCGGATCGCGCAGGCCGGGACGCCGCTGGAGGTGTGGCAGCGGCCGGCGTCGGAGTTCGTGGCCCGCTTCCTCGGCTTCGACAACGTGGTCGAGGCGACGGTCGGCGGTGAGCGCGCCGACACCGTGTGGGGGAGTGTGCCGGTGCCGACGGGGACGCGGCAGGGCCCGTGCAGGCTGCTCGTACGCCCCGCCGGGGTGCGGCTGCTGCCCGCGGGGGAGGGGCTGCCGTGCACCGTCACCGGCCGGACGTTCCGGGGCGACCATGTCGTGGTGCTGCTGCGGCCCCCGAACGGGCCGGAGCTGGAGGCGGCGTGCGAACTGCGGGGCGCCCCACAGCCGGACGCCCACGTGGGCGTCGGCTTCGATGTGAACGACGTGGTGGTGCTCTCTCCCGCCGAGGACGGCTCCGCCGCCTGAGCCCGAACGGGAGAGCCCCCCGCACCGTCGCCAAGGACAGTGCGGGGGGCTCTCCCGTGGACGGTGGCGGCCCTCAGCCCGTTTTCGTCGGGGCCGGTGCGAGGTCCCGTGCCCCGGCTTCGGACTCCGGCACCACCACGCTCTCCGGTTCGCCGTACCAGGCGACCGCGACCGCGCCCGCCACGGCCAGCAGGAAGCCCGCGACGGCCATCCAGGCGAGGCCGTCACGGGAGGTGTCGCCGAGCATCAGCACGCCGATGAGGCCGGGCAGGACGGTCTCGCCGACGACCAGGGCGGCCGTGGCACCGTTGACCGAGCCGATCTGCAGGGCGACCGTGTGCAGGTACATGCCGATGGTGCCCGATATGAGGATGGCGTAGAGCGCCGGGTCCGCGATCAGCGTGGGCAGGTCGAACGGGTCGATGCCGTCGAGGATGCGCACGCCCACGCCGATGGCGCCGAAGCCGAGTCCGGACAGCAGACCGGCGAGGATCGCGGACTTCGAGCCCAGCAGACGGACGGCGATCGTGCCGCCGATCATCAGCACCAGCGAGATGATCAGCAGCCACCAGTGGGTGGAGCGCGCGGTGTCGCCGCTGCCCTCGTGGCCCGCGGCGGTCGCCAGCAGCACCAGCGCAGAGCAGACGACACCGATCGACAGCCACTCGGGCTTGGTCAGCCGGATGCCCAGGAGCTTGATGCTCAGTACGGCGGTGACGACGAGGTTGGCGCTGATGACGGTCTGGGAGAGGAACAGCGGCAGCATGCGAGCGGCCAGCGCGCCGAGTCCGAAACCGAGGAAGTCCAACACCGTACCGACCATGAACTCCCAGGTCACCGCGGCCTTGGCGGTGGAGGAGAGGCTGGGGCCGCCATGCTGCGTCGTACCCGTCGTGGAGGCCGCCGCGGCCTCCCGGCGGGCCGATTTGCGCGATCCCACGGCTTGCAGGACCGAGCCTGTGCCGTAACAGGCCGAGGCCGCGACAGCCGTCAGAAGGCCGATGATCACCAATAGCTCCGTTCGCCTGATAAACCGTCGTGCTCCTGAAGCAGACGCGTTTTTCGGCGTGGAAGTTGCCTTGGGTCAAGAAATAGTCAAGGACTTGTTGTGCGCGGGGGCGCCGCGGGCCGCCGGTGGCCGCGCCCGCCGCTCACCGTGACCCCGCCGTGAGCCGCGCCAGCGCCGCCGGTGCCTCGTCGACCGAGTCGACCAGCGCGATGCGTCCGGCCATCGGCCGTCCGGCCGCCAGCGCCTCCAGCAGGGGCCAGGCCGGGAGCTCGCGCGTCCAGTGCGCGCGGTTCACCAGCACCATCGGGGTCGGCTCGCCGCGCGACTGGTAGTAGTTGGGCGTCGCGTTGTCGAAGATCTCCTGCACGGTGCCCGCCGCGCCCGGCAGGAACACCACGCCGGCATTGGCGCGGGCGAGCAGGCCGTCCTCGCGGGTGGCGTTCGCGAAGTACTTCGCGAGGTGCGAGGCGAAAGCGTTCGGCGGCTCGTGTCCGTAGAACCAGGTGGGGATGCCCACCGAGGCCCCGCCGCCGGGGAAGGCCGAGCGCACGGCGAACGCGGCGGCCGCCCACTCGGCGACCGAGGGCGTGAAGTGCGGGACGCCGGCCAGCAGCGACAGGGCCTCGTCCAACATGGTGTCCGCGAGGGGCGCGGCGTACGCGCCGAGGTTCGCGGCCTCCATGGCGCCCGGCCCGCCGCCGGTGGCGACGGTCAGGCCCTCGCGTGCCAGTGTCCGGCCCAGCCGGGCCGCCCCGGCGTACCCGGCGGAACCGCGCTCCAGGGCGTGACCGCCCATGACGCCCACGACGCGCCGGCCTGCCAGCAGTTCGTCCAACGCGTCGGACACGGCGTCGTCGTGGATGCTGCGCAGCATGGAGGCGAATATGTCGCCGTCCGACTTCGTCCTCTCGAACCACGCGTACGCGAGGGCGTCGGGGGTGTTCTCATAGCCCTTCTCCAGGCCCTCGAACAGCTCCTCCGGGCGGTAGAGCGTGGCCCGGTAGGGGTTGAACGGCAGGAAGGGCACCGGCGGGAAGACCAGCGCGCCTCCGGCCCGCAGCTTCGCGGCCGCCTCGGGCTCCATCGGGCACCCGAGGAACACGGCCTCCATGGTGTCCACGGCCGCCAGCTCGGCCGTACGGGCCGTCAGATCGACGGACTGCACGCGGTATCCGCCGAGCGAGCCCGAGGCGACGACCCGGTCGAACTCCTCCAGGCTCTCGATCTCACGGTCGGAGCCGAGGGGGGAGCCGGCGGGGGAATCGAGGGGGGATTCAGCGGGGAGACCGGCGGGGCGAGGGGCATTCGGCTGCATCCGGCCATGCTAGGCCCTGGCCATGGGTCGCTTGCGGCCTTTGCCCCGGCCTTTGCCCCGGCCTTTGCCCCGGGCGGGACGTCGCGACGACGGCCCGCCCGCCCCTCGGCGGCAGCTCCGCCGTCACTTGGTCAGCGGCATGACCGCCAACTCCCCGACCACCCAGGTCAGCGGGGCCATCACGGCCACCAGCGCGCAGGTCCGCACGGCGGCCGCACTGCGCAGCAGGGAGGCGGGGATGCCCAGCCGCAGCAGCGTCGCCGCGGTGTCGGCGCGGGACTGCCGGGTGTCCAGGGCCGCGGTGAGCGCCGTGGCCGTCACGCAGGCCATGACGAGCGCCGCGCCGAGACCGGTGAGCGGGCCGAAGGGGCGCGCGCCGGAGGGCTCCCAGGCCGCGCCGTACAGCTCGACGGCTACCAGGGCGCCCGAGGCGACGGCGCAGAGCACACCGAGCGGGCGGCCGAGCCGTGGCGCCGCGTCCTGCAGTATGCGCCCGGCCAGCAGTCGTACGGGTCCGGGTCGGCCGGCCGACAGCAGTACCCCGCACCAGTGGGTCAGCCCCGGTCCGGCCAGGCAGAAGCCGAGGCATGCGAGCAGCCAACCGCCGACGAGCCCGGGGGAGGCGCCGTCGGCCCGGCCGGGCAGATTCAGCAGCGCTTCGGCGGGGGGTGCCGATCCGTTACTCGCGTAGGCCTCCAGGGCGAGGCCGGTGGCGATCACGGCGACGCCCCAGGGCAGGCCGCTGTACGTGCGCCTGGGCTCGGGTGCCTTGACGGCGGGTGAGGTGTCGTCGGCCCGCGGGCCCTCCGGGGATTGGTCGCCGGGGCGCAGCATGACCGCGCAGGCCGCGGCCGCCAGCACCGGCAGCAGGGACAGCAGGGTCAGGACCGCGGCCCACGGCAGGGGCTCGCCCCCGTCCAGCAGCTTGGTCGCGGAGCCGCTCAGCGACGTCAGATGGAGATTGCCGCGCAGTTCGAGGTAGACGAGCAGCGCGGCGCAGCTGCCGACGGCGCAGGAGAGCGCCGTCGAGACGGCGGCCAGCAGCGAGAGCGCCACGGGCCCGAGGCCCACCGCGTCCAGGCCCTCCCGGAGGCGGGTGGCCGGGTCCGTGCGGGCGACGGCGACGGCGAACTGCACCACGGCGGCCAGCGGCACCACACACCACAGGAGCCGCACGACCGAGCCCTCGGCCTCCTTCGGGTGGGCCACCGCGTGCCCCAGGGTGCACAGCAGCAGGAAGCCGACTCCCGCCGCGGCGGCGGCGACCAGCAGCCGGCGCAGCAGGACGAGCGGGTGCGCGCCGCGCGCTAGGCGGAGACTGAGCACGCGGCCCTGCCCTCTCCGCCCGGCGACTCGGGCGCCGGGATCGCGCCGCCCCGGCGGCCGTCGGTCAGGCTGACCGTGCGGTCGGCGAGGGTGGCGCTCTCGTCGTCGAGCGTGGCGAGGACGACTGTGATCTGGTGCGAGCGGGCGGCGGTGGTCAGGGTGCGCAGCACCTGGGCCCGGTCGGTGGTGTGCAGTGGGGCGGTCGGCTCGTCCGCGAAGACCACGGTCGGCTCGCCCGCCAGGGCCCGGGCGATGGCGATCCGCTGGCGCTGCGCCTGGAGCATGGCCTTGGGGCGCTTGCGGGCGCAGTCGCCGACGTCGAGGCGCTCCAGCCACTCCCCGGCGGTCCGCTTGGCGGCACGGTGGCCGATGCCGCGGGCCAGCAGCGGCAGGGCGGCGTTCTCCCAGCCGGTCAGCTCGGGCAGCAGGTGCGGTTCGCTGCCGATCCAGCCGAACCGCTCGCGGCGCAGCCGCTCCCGTGCGGCGCGGGAGAGGGTGTGCACGGGCGCGCTGTTGAACCACACCTCGCCGGGGTCGGGCACGAGCTGACCCGAGAGGCACTTGAGGAGTGTGGACTTCCCGGAGCCGCGCGGCCCGGTGACGGCGAGGATCTCGCCTTCGCGGACGCCGATGGAGACACCGGCGAGAGCGGGGGAACCGCTGTAGGCGTAATGCAGACCGCGTGCCCAGAGCACGTCGTTGTCCGGCGGGGCCACCATGTCGAGCACCTCGGGTCGCTGAAGGGTCCGTTCCCCTGTCCGGGTGAACGAACCGGGAGGCCATTGGGTCACTGGCACCGTACGGAACGGGGATCCTAGCCTCCGCCCAGGCTCGACGCTGGAGCGGCCCAGTTTCCTCCGGTCGGGCTCATCCCGGAGGGTCGTTTTCGAGCCGGAGCCCGTCGGAGCGCATCCGCGCGGCACGCGCGAGCGGAGGTGCGACGGCGCGCGGGCCGGGACGGGCCGGGCTGCCGGGGACGCCGGGACACGCGGAAAACCGTGGTCCCCCGCGCGCGTGGTGGGGTGTGGGGGTGCGCGCGGGGGACCACGGCCGGGGACGGGCCGGTGGGCTGCCCGTCGGGTCCGGATCGGAGCGGGGCCGACGGCCCGGTCGGATCCCGTCCGGTCAGATCTTCGTCCAGGCCTCGGTGAGGACGCCGCGGACGATCTGCTCGATCTCGTCGAACGTCGACTGGTCGGCGGTCAGCGGCGGCGAGAGCTGGATGACCGGGTCGCCGCGGTCGTCGGCCCGGCAGTACAGACCGTTCTCGAAGAGCTTCTTCGACACGAAGCCGTAGAGCAGCCGCTCGCACTCCTCGGAGGTGAACGACTCCTTGGTGGCCTTGTCCTTCACGAGTTCGATGCCGTAGAAGAAGCCGTTGCCCCGGACGTCACCGACGATCGGCAGGTCGTGCAGCTTGGACAGGGTCGACAGGAACGCCGACTCGTTGTCCAGCACGTGCTGGTTGAGGCCCTCGCGCTCGAAGATGTCGAGGTTGGCGAGCGCGACCGCCGCGGAGACCGGGTGGCCGCCGAAGGTGTAGCCGTGCAGGAACGTCGCGTCGCCCTTGTAGAACGGCTCGGCGATGCGGTCGGAGACGACGGTGGCGCCGAGCGGGGAGTAGCCGGAGGTCATGCCCTTGGCGCAGGTGATGATGTCCGGCACGTAGCCGAACTTGTCGCACGCGAACATCGTGCCGAGACGGCCGAAGGCGCAGATGACCTCGTCCGAGACGAGCAGCACGTTGTACTGGTCGCAGATCTCGCGCACCCGCTGGAAGTAGCAGGGGGGCGGCGGGAAGCAGCCGCCCGCGTTCTGCACGGGCTCCAGGAAGACGGCCGCGACGGTGTCCGGGCCCTCGAAGAGGATCTGCTGCTCGATCTGGTCGGCGGCCCAGCGGCCGAAGGCCTCGGGGTCGTCGGCGTGGATCGGCGCGCGGTACAGATTGGTGTTCGGGGCCTTGTGGGCACCGGGGACCAGCGGCTCGAAGGGGGCCTTCAGCGCCGGCAGGCCGGTGATGGACAGGGCGCCCTGGGTGGTGCCGTGGTAGGCGACGGCCCGGGATATGACCTTGTACTTCGTGTGGTTGCCCGTGAGCTTGTGGTACTGCTTCGCCAGCTTCCAGGCGGTCTCGACGGCCTCGCCGCCGCCGGTGGTGAAGAAGACCTTGTTCAGGTCGCCCGGCGCGTAGTTCGCCAGCCGCTCCGCCAGCTCGATGGCCTTGGGGTGGGCGTAGCTCCACAGGGGGAAGAAGGCCAGTTCCTGCGCCTGCTTGTTGGCCGCCTCGGCGAGCTCGACGCGGCCGTGGCCGGCCTGGACCACGAAGAGCCCCGCGAGACCGTCGAGGTAGCGCTTGCCCTTGTCGTCGAAGATGTATGTGCCTTCGCCGCGGACGATGGTCGGCACGGGGGCGTTCTCGTACGACTGCATGCGGGTGAAGTGCATCCACAGGTGGTCGTACGCCGTCTGGGAGAGGTCCTTGCTCACGGCTATCGGGTTCCCCATGTGTAGGTCTGCTTGCGGAGCTTGAGGTAGACGAAGCTTTCGGTGGAGCGCACACCCGGAAGGGTCCGGATGCGCTTGTTGATCATTTCCAGGAGGTGGTCGTCGTCCTCGCAGACGATCTCGATGAGGAGATCGAAGGAGCCCGCGGTCATGACGACGTACTCCACCTCGTCCATCGCGGTCAGGGCGTCGGCGACCGGGTCGAGATCGCCCTCGACGTTGATGCCGACCATCGCCTGCCGCCTCAGTCCCACGGTGAGCGGGTCGGTGACGGCGACGATCTGCATGACGCCCTGGTCGAGAAGCTTCTGTACGCGCTGCCGGACCGCGGCCTCGGAGAGGCCGACGGCCTTGCCGATCGCCGCGTACGGGCGGCGCCCGTCCTCCTGGAGCTGCTCGATGATCGCCAGGGAGACGGCATCGATCGGCGGCGTGCCGTGCACGCCTTTCGGATCTGCGCTACGAGTGGCCACGAGCACCACTGTGCATGGGACTCGCCCGTCTCGCAACCCTGGAGCGATGAAATTCGTTGCGAGCGCCATTGGATTTAACTGAATCCGTTGTTCATGGCTGACGGGTATGTCGAAAGCGTTGCCCCAGTGACTAGGCTGTGTCTCATCCATCGGACATCAGACAGGAGGGGTGGCACAGTGACCACCGAGCTGCGCCGTTTGCGCAACTACATCGCGGGGGAGTTCCGGGACGCCGCCGACGGCCGCACCACCGAGGTGGTCAACCCGACCACGGGCGAGGCGTACGCCACCGCCGCGCTGTCCGGTGCCGCGGACGTCGACGCGGCCATGGCCGCGGCGGAGGAGGCGTTCCCGGCCTGGCGGGACCTGGTGCCCGCGGAGCGGCAGAAGGTTCTCCTCAAGATCGCCGACGCCTTCGAGGCGCGGGCGGAGGAGCTGATCGCCGCCGAGTCCGAGAACACCGGCAAGCCGATCGGGCTCACCCGCAGCGAAGAGATCCCGCCGATGGTGGACCAGATCCGCTTCTTCGCCGGTGCCGCCCGACTGCTGGAGGGCCGCTCCGCCGGCGAGTACATGGAGGGGCTGACCTCCATCGTCCGGCGCGAGCCGATCGGCGTCTGCGCGCAGGTCGCGCCGTGGAACTACCCGATGATGATGGCCGTGTGGAAGTTCGCCCCGGCGCTCGCCGCGGGCAACACGGTCGTCCTCAAGCCTTCGGACACGACCCCGGCCTCCACCGTCCTCATCGCCGAGATCATCGGTGGGGTGCTGGAGGAGCTCGGCCACCCCAAGGGCGTCTTCAACGTCATCTGCGGTGACCGTGAGACCGGTCGGCTGATGGTCGAGCACCCGGTGCCCGCCATGGCCTCGATCACCGGTTCCGTGCGGGCCGGCATGCAGGTCGCCGAGTCCGCCTCCAAGGACCTCAAGCGCGTCCACCTGGAGCTGGGCGGCAAGGCGCCGGTCGTCGTCTTCGAGGACGCCGACATCGCCAAGGCCGTCGAGGACATCGCGGTCGCGGGCTACTTCAACGCGGGCCAGGACTGTACGGCCGCGACCCGCGTGCTCGTGCACGAGTCGATCCACGACGAGTTCGTCACCGCGCTGGCCAAGGCCGCGACGGACACCAAGACCGGACAGCCGGACGACGAGGACGTGCTGTACGGCCCGCTCAACAACGCCAACCAGCTCAAGCAGGTGAGCGGCTTCATCGAGCGGCTGCCCGCGCACGCCAAGGTCGAGGCCGGTGGCCACCGGGTCGGCGAGAAGGGCTACTTCTACGCCCCGACCGTCGTCTCCGGGCTCAAGCAGGACGACGAGATCGTCCAGCACGAGGTCTTCGGTCCGGTCATCACCGTGCAGCCCTTCACGGACGAGGCGCAGGCCGTCACGTACGCCAACGGGGTCGAGTTCGCGCTGGCCTCGTCGGTGTGGACCAAGGACCACGGGCGCGCCATGCGGATGTCCAAGAAGCTCGACTTCGGCTGTGTGTGGATCAACACCCACATCCCGCTGGTCGCCGAGATGCCGCACGGCGGCTTCAAGAAGTCCGGCTACGGCAAGGACCTCTCCGCCTACGGCTTCGAGGACTACACCCGCGTCAAGCACGTGATGACGTCGCTCGACTGACGCCCGCACGTCAAGGTCGTCCGCCGCGCCCCAGGGTGCGGCGGACGGTGGCCCCACCGGAACCCCCGGTGGGGCCACCGTCGTTCCGGGCCGCAGGCCTTAGGTCGCGTTGTCCGGCCCGTACAGCCGCAGGAACGTGTGGACGCCCGTGGCGACGATGGAGTCGACCTCGGACTCGGGCATCTCCAGGGCGCCGAAGAGCGACTTCTGGCTGACGTCCGAGACGGCCAGCAGGGCGAAGTGGCGCGCCGCGAGATCCGTGTCGTCGACATCGATCAGTCCCTCGTCGGCCAGCTCGCCCAGACGGTGGGACAGTCCACGGAACGCCGCCCGGGGGCCCGTCTCCTGCCAGGCCTCGATGACGTCCGGGGGCAGATGGCCCGCCTCCGCGTGGATCTGGCGTACGAGCGCGAAGTGGTCCGCGAACTCCCGCGGCGGCGAGGCCCATTCGAGCCCGAAGGCGGTGAGGTCACGCTCCAGATCGGTGATCTTGCCGAGGTGGCGGCCCAGCATCTCCCGGTGCCAGGCGGCGACGGACCCGGCGCTCTCGATGAGGACGGAGCGGAACAGCTCCTCCTTGTCCGTGAAGTGGTTGTAGATCGTGCGCTTGGACACCCCGGCCTCCGCCGCGATGGCGTCCACGCTCGCCCGGGTGAAGCCGTCGCGGGCGAACACCGTGCGGGCCGCCCGGGTGATCGACTGGCGCTTCTCCGCCAGACCGCGGCGCGGGCGCCCGGCCGCCGGCTCTCGGTCCGTCGGCTCCTGTGCTGCGGGCATCGCCGCTCCCTTCCAGAAATTGCACTGTTCGGTTTACCTAGTGCACTGCACGGTGTAGTTTACCCGTATGCCTTCCGAGTCCTCGCGGACCCGGCAGTCCGGTGCCGCCATAACGGTGCTCGTGGTCCTGCTGGGTTTCCTCACGCTGTCCATGTCCATGTCCGGCACCACCGTCGCCATCCCGCGCATCGGCGAAGACCTGCACGCCTCCGGGGCGGCCCTGCAATGGGTGGTCACCGGTTACTTCCTGACCGCCTCCTCTTTCATGCTCGTCTCCGGTTCGCTCGCCGACCTCTTCGGGCGGCGCCGGATATTCACCACCGGCGCCGCGGTCTACACGGCCGGCGCCGTGGGCAGCGCGGTCGCGAGCGACATCGCCCTGCTGGACGTGGCCCGCACGCTCTCCGGGGTCGGCGCGGCGGGCGTCATGGCAGGCGGTGGCGCGCTGCTGGCGAGCACCTTCCAGGGCGCCGCCAGAACGCGGGCGTTCGCCGCGATGGGCACCGTGGGCGGAGTCGGCCTCGCCATCGGTCCGACGTTGTCGGGCTGGCTCGTCGGCGGACTCGGCTGGCGGGTCACCTTCGGCCTCTTCGCCGGGATCGGCCTGGTCCTGCTCGCGGGCGCCCCCTTCGCGACCGAGTCCCGGGCCGACCACCGGCCGAAGGTCGACCGGCCCGGCGTGGCGACGTTCATCAGCGGCCTCGCCCTGCTGATGTTCGGCATCACCCAGGGCGCGCAGGCCGGATGGGGGAACTGGCGGGTGCTCGGCCCGGTCACCGCGGGCCTCGCGCTGCTGGTGGTGTTCGTGGGCGTCGAGCGGCGCAGCGACCACCCCGTCCTCGATCTGACACTGCTCCGCGACCGCCGCTTCCTGGGATGGTGCCTGGCCGCCCTGACCGTCCCCGTCGGCTCCGCCGGTGTCCTGGTCTTCCTGCCGACCTACCTCCAGGGGGTGAACGGCGTCTCCGCCCGCGACGCGGGGCTGACCATGCTGATGCTGACCGCGCCCGTCCTCTTCCTGCCCGCGATCGGCGGGCGGCTGGTCAACCGCGGTATCCCCGCCCGCCATCTCGCCGGCCTCGCCCTGCTGCTGCTCGCCGGCGGAAACGCCTGGCTGACCGTGCTGCGCCCCGGTATAGCCCCCCTCGCGCTGCTCGGCCCCCTGCTGTGCCTGGGCGTCGGCAATGGCCTCGTCCTCGGTATCATCGACGCCCAGGCGATGAGCCTGGTGGAGCCGGCCCGGGTCGGCATGGCCGCGGGATTCCTCAACACCGTCAAGGGCGGGGGCAACGCACTCGTCCTGGCCGTGATCGGCGCGGTGCTGACCAGCCTCGTCCAGGCCCGTACGGGCTCGGCCGAGCTGGCCGGGCGGATCGCGGCGGGCGACCTCTCGGGCCCCGGGCGGGAACTGCACGCCGCGCAGTTCACCGACGCCTGGCATCTCGTACTCTGGTCGGCTGCCGCCCTGTGCGCTCTGAGCGCGCTCACCGTCCACACGCTGCTTGTCCGGCCGGCCCGGCCCGGCAGGGTGCCGGGGACCGAGGGCGTCTCCCGGACAGGCCGTACCTTGTCCGCCAAGATCTGACCAGCCATCCTGCCGGAATGCGAGTGAACGCCGTGAAGTCCCTGACCCGCCGGTCCCTGCTGCGCACTCTGGGCGCCGGCGTCGGGGGCGCCGCTCTCGCCGGCTGCGGGGTGCCGGCCGCCTATGTGGGGCCGGGGGACCGGGCCGCGGCGGACCGCTCCGGCAGCGACAAGCGTCTCGTCTTCGCCAACTGGCCGCTCTACATCGACACCGACGAGGAGGACGCGGAGGTCCGGCCGACGCTGGCGGAGTTCGAGAAGGCCAGCGGTGTGTCGGTGAAGTACACCGAGGAGATCAACGACAACGACGAGTTCTTCGGGAAGGTCAGCCCGGCCCTGATGAACCATCAGGACACCGGCCGGGACCTCGTCGTGGTCAGCGACTGGATGTGCGCGCGCTACGTCCACCTGGGATGGGTGCAGGAGATGGACCGCTCCCGGCAGCCGAACGTCACCCGGCACCTCGACCCCCTGCTGCGCAAGCCCCCCTTCGACCCGGGGCGCAAGCACGCCGTCCCCTGGCAGTCCGGCATCACCGGCATCGCCTACAACCGCAAGAAGCTCGGCCGCGAGATCCGGCACACCTCGGAGCTGTGGAAGGACGACCTGCGCGGCCGGGTCACCCTGCTGGCCGGGCTGGACGAGGCGTTCTGCCTGCTCATGCAGGGCAACGGCGCCGACGTCACCCGCTGGACCGCCGACGACTTCCACACCATGACCGATCAGCTGCGCCATCTCGTCCGCAAGCGCCACATCCGCCGCTTCACCGGCAACGACTACATCAAGGACCTCTCCTCCGGCGATGTCCTGGCCTGCCAGGCCTATTCCGGTGATGTCATCCAGCTCCAGGCCGACAACCCCGACATCGAGTTCGTCGTCCCGGAGGAGGGCGCGGAGCTGTGGGCCGAGAGCCTGATGATCCCCAACCTCGCCCGCCACAAGCGCAACGCGGAACAGCTCGTCGACTACTACTACCGGCCCGACGTCGCCGCGCGGCTGGCCACCGCGGTCAACTACGTCTGTCCCGTGCCGGCCGCGCGTGAGGTCCTCGCCTCCTCGAAGGACAAGGAGCTCGCGGAGCTGGCCGAGAACCCGCTGATCTTCCCCAGCGACGACATGCGCAAGCGCCTCGCCACTGCCCGCGACATGACCTCCAAGGAGCGCCCCGGCTTCGCCAAGGAGTGGAACGAGATCGTCGGCCTGTGAGGCCGCGTCCGTGACGCCGAGCCCATGAGGCCGACGGGCGGCTGCCCCCGTCGCGTGCTCCGACGTCTCAGCCGGGCATCAGCGCGCGCAGGGCGTCGATGCGGTTCGTGGTGATCGCGTCCACGCCGGCGGCCAGCAGCCGCCGCATGGTGAAGCGGGTGTCCGCCGTCCATGCCGACACCAGCAGCCCGTCGGCGTGATTGCGGGCGACCAGCTCCGGGCTGACCAGCCCGAAGCGGTAGTTGAGCCAGCGCGGACGCAGCTCGGCGAGCAGCGTCGCGCGGGGCGGGACGACGGTGGTCCAGGAGAGCGCGGTCTCCGCCTCCGCGTCCGCGCGGCGGACGGCGAGCATCGAGGCCGGCCCGCCGCAGTAGTACACGCGGTCGGCGGCACCGCTCGCGTGCACCTCGGCCACGGTCTCGGTGGCGGCCGAGGCGTCCGGCAGATCGATGAACAGCCGCCCGGTGGCGGGCTCGGCGAGCGCCTCGCGCAGAGTCGGCAGCTCGCCGTCGGTCAGCTCGCGCAGTTCGGCGGCCGAGACCGCGCAGAGGCGCACGTCGTGGCGCCACAGACGCCACAGGTCCGCGTCGTGCAGCAGCACGGGCACACCGTCGCGGGTCAGCCGGACATCGATCTCCACCGCCCCGGCCCCGGCCCGCAGCGCCGAACGGATCGAGGGGAGGGTGTTCTCCCGATGGACGTACGGGTCGCCGCGGTGGGCGACGGCGGTGAAGGCGGTGGCGGGGGCGGCCGGTGCGGGGCCCGCCCCCATGGCGTCGGTGCCCCGGGCGCCGCTGTTCTTGGCGCCGCTGTCCTTGGTGTCCGTGATGGCCATGGGGTCATTGTGGCGGGAGCTCTGCCAAGGCGGAGAGGTTCGGCGCGCTGGCCCCTTCCGCCTCTCTGACTGCCCCTGCCTCTCTGCGGGCCCCTGCCTCCGTCACCGCCCCTGCGTGTCTGCCGTCCCTGCCCTGTGCCCGTCCCTGCCCCGTACCGCCCCTGACCCGTGCCCGTCCCGCCCCGTCAGCCTTGCCAGAGCGCGGTGTAGGCGTCGATCTCCTTGGTCAGCGCCGCCTTGCCCGCGGTGTCCATGAAGGACGCCTCGACGGCGTTCTTCGCGAGGGCCGCGACGCCGGTCGCGTCGAGGTCCAGCAGCCGGGCGGCCACCGCGTACTCCGTGTTGAGGTCGGTGCCGAACATGGGCGGGTCGTCGCTGTTGATCGTGACCAGCACGCCCGCCGCGACCATCTCCTTGATGGGGTGGGCGTCCAGGTCGGCCACCGCGCGGGTGGCCAGGTTCGAGGTGGGGCAGACCTCCAGCGGGATGCGCCGCTCCGCGAGATGGGCCAGCAGCTTCGGGTCCTGGGTGGCGCTCGTGCCGTGTCCGATGCGCTCCGCGCGCAGGTCGACGAGGGCGTCCCAAATGGTCTGCGGCCCCGTCGTCTCCCCCGCGTGCGGGACGCTGTGCAGCCCGGCGGCGATGGCCCGGTCGAAGTAGGGCTTGAACTGGGGCCGGGGGACACCGATCTCCGGGCCGCCGAGCCCGAAGGAGACCAGGCCCTCCGGCTTCAGATCACAGGCGATCCGAGCCGTCTCCTCGGCGGAGACCAGACCGGCCTCACCCGGAATATCGAAGCACCAGCGCAGCACCACACCCAGCTCGGCCTCCGCGGCCTTCCGGGCGTCCTCGATGGCCTCCACGAACGCCTCGTCCGGGATGCCGCGCCGGGTCGAGCTGTAGGGGGTGACGGTGAGTTCGGCGTAGCGGATGTTCTGCCGGGCCATGTCACGGGCGACCTCGTACGTCAGCAGACGTACGTCCTCCGCGTCACGGATCAGGTCGACCACGGACAGATAGACCTCGATGAAATGCGCGAAGTCGCGGAAGGTGAAGAAGTCCGCGAGGGCCTCGGGATCCGTCGGCACCGGCGAGTCCGGGTGGCGGGCCGCCAGCTCGGCGACGATGCGCGGGGAAGCGGAGCCGACATGGTGGACATGCAGCTCGGCCTTCGGAAGCCCGGCGATGAACGAGTCGAGTACGGACATGCACGGCCTCCAGGGCGGTTCGGTAGGTGCCGATCATCGTATGCGGGGCGGGCGTCACCGCCGTGCCCAGGCCTTAGCATGACGGGATAACGACAGGGGAGGGTCATGTCCGACAAGGACGCGCAGCCGGAGCAGCGGGACACAAACCCCTGGCCTCCGCAGGAGCACCGGGTGCCGCTGGAGAAGCCCGGCACACGGCCCACCTGGGAGCCGCCGACGGACGCCGCCGCAGCGCCCGCCCCGGCCCCCTCGCAGCAGCCCACTCAGACGGCCATGCCCGCCGCCGCGCCGGCGCCCGCTCCCGCCGGGCCGACGCCCGGCAGGGTGCCTCCCGTGCCACTCGCGCCGACCGGCCCGGGGACGCCGAGCGCGTACCCGGGCGGCAGCACGTACGGTCAGACCCCGTACGCACCGCCCGGCTACCCGCAGCCGCCCGTGCGGCCCCACGGACAGCAGGCCGCCCCCTACGGACAGCCGCCGTTCGGTCAGCCCCCGTACGGGCAGGCGGGCTACGGCTATCCGTCGGCCGCCGGCTACGCGCAGGGCTGGCAGGCACCCGCGATGACGCCCAACAACGGCCTCGGCGTCGCCGCTCTCGTGCTCGGCATCATCGGCACGGTCCTGTGCTGGACGCTGGTGTTCAGCTTCATATGCGGGGTGCTCGCGATCGTCTTCGGCGCGATAGGCCGCGGCAAGGCGCGCACCGGTGAGGCGAACAACGCCGGGCAGGCCCTCGCGGGGCTGATACTCGGCGGCGCCGCGCTCGTCGCCACCGCCTTGATGGTCGTCGTCTACATCAACATCGACGAGCAGGAAGACACCCGGTACGCCCCGGACGACCCCGACGCGACCTACGGCGCCTATATGCCGGCGCCACCCGGGCCCGCCTCGCTCGTCTTCCCGGCGGCCGCCAGCCGCTGACGGGCCTCCATCAGCGCGAAGCCCAGCAGATTCTCCCCGAGCCACCGGCCGGGGTCCTGTGCCCGCTCGTCGTCGGCGGCCAGGCCGATGCCCCAGATCCGGTCCAGGGGACTGGCCTCCACCAATACCCGGTCCCCGGTGCCGAGCAGATAGGCACTCAGCTCCGGGTGCTGGGCGAATTTGTGGACGCTTCCCTCGACCACCAGCGCGAACCGGTGCCGCCGCCACACTTCCTCGTCGAATCCGCGCACCGAACGGCCCGCGTCCTTGGCCTGCTTGGGGTGCCCTGCCGCCAGCACCCGGGCCTCTGCCTCCGCGTCCCCGAAGAGCCGGGCCTTGCCCGCCATCATCCAGTGCTCGGCCGTGGCATAGACGACACCGTCCACCGAGAACGGTGACTCCCACCACTGGCTGAAGCACCCGGGCCCCGCACTGCCGTCCCGGCGCGGCCGGTGGCCCCAGAAATAGACGTACTTGACGCCCTCTCCACGGGCGAGCACCGCCCGCAGTTCCGCGACCGAACGCGGGCCGTCGGCAACCCCCTCCGGCGCCGGGACGGACGCGTTCCCCATGTCGTTCCGCACGCTGCTTCCCCCGTTGTCGTTCACGCCGTCATTCTGTCATCGGGCGCTGACAGCGGATCCGTGGAGGACCCGGCGACCCTGCGGGCCCGGCGGCCCATCACCTCGTGATCTATGGCCATAGCATTACTCGACGCCATTTCACAGAGGAGCCCGCCATGTCCGGCTATCAGCAGAACCCCTATTCCGGGCCCCAGCCGCCGCCCGCACCCCAGGGCCACGGCTACCCGGTGGCACCCCCGGTCCAGCCGTACGGACAGCCCGGTGGCCACCCCGGATACGCGACGCCGACACAGCCGCGCAACGGGCTGGGCACCGCGGGCATGGTGTGCGGCATCGTCGGTGCGGTGTGCGGCCTGACCTTCGTCCTGTGGTTCTTCGCCTTCGTCCTCGGCGTCCTGGCGATCGTCTTCGGCGGTATCGGCCGGTCCCGGGTGACGCAGGGGGAGGCGGACAACCGCGGCCCCGCGACCGCCGGCATCGTCCTCGGCATCACCGCTCTGGTGCTCCCGATCCTCTGGTTCGCCCTGGCCGTGACCCTCCTGCGCGATCTCGGGCCCCTGCCCTCGTAGGTCACCGGCCGTCCGCAAACTGATTCCGTCGCCAATCCAAAACGCCGCGACGGAATCCCTTGTTGTGGATCGGAGCCTCTGCCAGGATCGACACTCGATACCGGTTGGAGCTACGCCCGTCCGAGGTCATCGCGGTCGGCGGAGGAGTGCGCCATGAGTCAACGGTTCGACGCTACGGAACGATTCGCCAAGGGCGCGCAGTACATCGGCGGCAGCCTGCGGGCCGGGTCCTCCGGCCGCCGACACGCGGTCGTCGACCCGGCGACCGGGGCGGAGGTCCTCGACTACGAGCTGGCCGGGGACGCCGACGTCGACGCGGCCGTGGCCGCCGCCGAGCGGGCCTTCCCCCAGTGGGCGGGCGCCACACCGGGCGAGCGCTCGGACGCGCTGCACCGGTTCGCCGCCGTGCTCGCCGAGCGGGCCGGGGATTTCGCGCGCGCCGAGTCGGCCCAGTGCGGCAAGCCGCTCCGGCTCACCACCGAGTTCGACGTGCCGGGCACGGTCGACAACACCGCCTTCTTCGCGGGCGCCGCCCGGCATCTGGAGGGCAAGTCGGCGGGGGAGTACAGCGCCGACCACACCTCGTACGTCCGCCGGGAGCCGATCGGTGTCGTCGGCTCGATCGCGCCATGGAACTACCCCCTCCAGATGGCCGCCTGGAAGGTCCTGCCGGCGATCGCCGCGGGCAACACCATTGTGCTCAAGCCCGCCGAGCTGACCCCGCTGACCTCCCTGATGTTCGCCCAGGCGGCCACCGACGCCGGGATCCCGGACGGGGTCGTCAACGTCGTCAGCGGGGCGGGCAGGGACGCCGGAGAACGTCTCGTCGGCCATCCGTCCGTCGCCATGACCTCCTTCACGGGCTCCACGGCCGTCGGCAAGCGGGTCGCCGAGCTCGCCACCACCACGGTCAAGCGGGTCCATCTGGAACTCGGCGGCAAGGCCCCCTTCGTCGTCTTCGACGACGCCGACCTGGAGGCCGCCGTCCACGGCGCGGTCGCGGGTTCGCTCATCAACACCGGCCAGGACTGCACGGCCGCGACCCGCGCGTATGTGCAGCGACCGCTGTACGAGGCCTTCGTGGCCGGCGTGGCCGATCTGATGGCCACCGTCCGGCTCGGCGACCCCTTCGACGACCGGACCGACCTGGGCCCGCTGATCTCGCACACCCAGCGGGACCGGGTCGCGGACTTCGTCGACCGGGCCCGCTCGTACGCCACCGTCGTCACCGGTGGCGAGGCACCCGGCGGAGAGCTGGCCAAGGGCGCCTACTACCTCCCCACGCTCGTCACCGGCGCACCCCAGGACAGCGAGATCGTCCAGGCCGAGATCTTCGGTCCGGTGCTGGTCGTGCTGCCCTTCGACAGCGACGACGAGGGCATCGCCCTGGCCAACGACACCCCCTACGGACTCGCCGCCTCCGCCTGGAGCCGGGACGTCTACCGCGCGGGCCGCGCCACCCGGGAGATCAAGGCCGGCTGCGTCTGGGTCAACGACCACATTCCGATCATCAGCGAGATGCCGCACGGCGGCTACAAGGCCTCTGGATACGGCAAGGACATGTCGGCCTATTCCTTCGAGGAGTACACCCAGGTCAAACACGTCATGTACGACAACACGGCCGTTGCGAGAAAGGACTGGCACCGCACGGTCTTCGGCGCGCGCTGAAGACGCCGGGGCGGCGATCCCGGGCGGCGGGACGCGGGGCGCGTCGTCCGTGAATACGCGCGGGCATCCCGCCGAAACACCGTGCGGAATGTCGTGCGAAACGGTCCGCCTTATGCGCGGCGGGCCGTCAATTCACCGTGCGGTCAATTCACCGCCCGCCGATGCCCGATGCCCGATGCCCGATGCCCGTCCCGTCCCGTACCGGCTCCGGCTCCGCGGCCGTATCGGCCGGTCCGGGCGCCGGGCGGGGGTGCCGCCGTGCGCCCATCCGTGATGAATGCCGGTATTTTCTTGTGCCGCGGTGAAATCCCCGCTTTTCGCGCGAGCGGGCGCGCGCGACCGGCCGTTCACCGAATCGGTCGCGTAACCAAAAGGCAACAACGGAATCCCTTGTTCATGGCGAATGGCTCTGTCAGGATCCTCCTCCAAAGCCCGTTGGAGCTACGGAAAGGGCATTCCGAATGGAGCGCTACCAGCCGCGTGCGGCATTGACCCGGCGGTCCCTGTTGCGGGCCGGGGGCGCCGGTGCGCTCACGCTCGGCGCCCTCGGCGCACTGGGCGGCTGCGGTATTCCGCCCGCCGGTCGCACCGGCGTGGACGGCTCGTCCGAGGACCGCTCCGCGTCGGAGAAAACGCTTTCCTTCTCCAACTGGACCGAGTACATCGACGTCGGCGAGGACGACAAGAGCCGCCCCACCCTGGACGACTTCCGGCGGCGCACCGGCATCGAGGTCGCGTACACCGAGGACATCAACGACAACGTCGAGTTCTTCGGCAAGGTCAGCAAGCAGCTCGCCGCCGGACAGGGCATCGGCCGCGACCTGATCTGTGTCACGGACTGGATGGCCGGCCGCATGATCGGCCTCGGCTGGGCGCAGCGGCTGGACGCCGCCAACCTGCCGAACGCCTACGCCAACCTCGCCCCCGGCTTCCGCACCCCCGACTGGGACCCCGGCCGCGCCCACTCCTACCCCTGGACCGGCATCCCCGCAGTCATCGCCTACAACCGCAAGGCGACCGGCGGCCGCACGGTCGACTCCGTCTCCCAGCTCCTCGACGACCCCCGGCTCAAGGGCCGCGTCGGCCTGCTGTCCGAGATGCGCGACACCGTCGGCCTCACCCTCCTCGACATGGGCAAGCGGCCCGAGCACGTCACCGCCGACGACTACGGCGCCGCGATCGACCGGCTGCAGAAGGCCGTCGACCGCCGACAGATCCGCCGCTTCACCGGCAACGACTACACAGGCGACCTCAACAGCGGCGACATCGCCGCCTGCATCGCCTGGGCGGGCGACCTCGTCCAGCTCCAGGCCGACAATGCCGACATCCAGTTCGCGGTCCCGGACGCCGGCTACATGCTTTCCAGCGACAATCTTCTGGTCCCCAACCACGCCCGCCACAAGAAGAACGCCGAGCGACTGATCGACTACTACTACCAACCCAAGGTCGCGGCCCGGCTCGCCGCTTCCATCAACTATGTGAGCCCGGTGGCGGGCCTCCGCGAGGAACTCGCGAAAATCGACAAGGATCTGGCCGACAACACCTTGATCATCCCCAGTGAGGCGATGGCGGCGAAGGCACACGCCTTCCGCTCGCTGTCCGCCGAGGAGGACAAGGCGTTCGAAGCCGCATTCGCCGAGCTCACCGGCGCCTGACAGCCCGTACCCGCTCACCCCGTTTCCCCTGTACGCGGCCGACCTTCCCCGGCGCCCCCCGACACCCCTGGACCGACACCCATGACAGCAACCGCCCCGACCGAGCGCACCGGCACCGAGGTCCGGCTCACCGGGATCAGCAAGAGCTACGGTGCCTTCACCGCCGTGCACCCGCTCGACCTGACCGTCCCCGGCGGCTCGTTCTTCGCCCTCCTCGGCGCCTCCGGCTGCGGCAAGACCACCACCCTGCGCATGATCGCCGGTCTTGAGGACCCCAGCGCCGGCACCGTCGAGCTGGCCGGCGCGGACGTCACCGCCCTCCCCCCGCACAAGCGGCCCGTCAACACCGTCTTCCAGAGCTACGCGCTCTTCCCGCACCTCGACATCTACGAGAACGTCGCCTTCGGGCTGCGCCGCCGCGGCATCAAGTCCGTCAAGAAGCAGGTCGGCGACATGCTCGACCTCGTCCAGCTCGGCGACTTCGCCCGCCGCAAGCCCCAGCAGCTCTCCGGTGGCCAGCAGCAGCGCGTCGCCGTCGCCCGCGCCCTGATCAACCACCCGCAGGTGCTGCTCCTCGACGAACCGCTGGGCGCCCTCGACCTCAAGCTGCGCCGCCAGATGCAGCTCGAGCTCAAGCGCATCCAGACCGAGGTGGGCATCACCTTCATCCACGTCACCCACGACCAGGAGGAGGCCATGACCATGGCCGACACGGTCGCGGTGATGAACGGCGGCCGGGTCGAGCAGCTCGGCGCCCCCGCCGACCTCTACGAGATGCCTCGCACCACCTTCGTCGCCAACTTCCTCGGCACCTCCAACCTCATCACCGCCGACGTCCTCGACGCCTCCGGCAGTGATCTGGTCCTCCAGGCCGCGAGCAGCAAACTCGCGCTCCCCGCCGAGCGATGTACGGTCACCCCCCGCACCGGCGGGCGGCTGCTGATCGGGATACGGCCCGAGAAGATCAGCCTCACCCACGCCGACGACGCCGGCACCGTCCCCGACGGCCGCAACCGCGTCACCGGCCGCATCGCCACCTCCAGCTTCATCGGCGTCTCCACCCAGTACCTCGTCGACAGCCCCGTCACCGCCGGCACCGCGCCGCTGGCCGTCTACGAGCAGAACATCGAACGCGACCACCGGCTCGTCCCCGGCGCCGAGGTCGTCCTGCACTGGAACCCCGGCCACAGCTTCGGTCTCGACGCCGCGCAGAGCATCGAGGCGGGCACGGACGCGGGGGAGGGCACCTGATGGCACACCCACAGGCCACCGCCACCGCCACCGACCCCGCCTCCGAGGCCCCGCCCGCGCTCCGCGCCGCGGCCCGCCGCAAGAAGGTCGTCCCTTACTGGCTGCTGCTCCCCGGCATCCTCTGGCTGCTCGTCTTCTTCGCCGCGCCGCTGGTCTACCAGGCCTCCACGTCCGTACAGACCGGCTCACTCGAAGAGGGCTTCGAGGTCACCTGGCACTTCGCGACCTACTGGGACGCGGCCACCGAGTACTACCCGCAGTTCCTGCGCTCGGTCGGCTACGCCGCCACCGCCACCGTGGGCTGCCTCGCCCTCGGCTACCCGCTCGCCTACCTCATCGCCTTCAAGGCGGGCCGCTGGCGCAACGTACTGATGATCCTGGTGATAGCGCCGTTCTTCACCAGCTTCCTGATCCGCACCCTGGCCTGGAAGACGATCCTCTCCGACGGTGGCCCCGTCGTCTCCGCCCTCAACTCGCTGCATGTTCTCGGCCTCACCGACGCACTGGGCATCACCGAGGGCCACCGCGTGCTCGCCACCCCGCTGGCCGTTGTCTGCGGTCTGACCTACAACTTCCTCCCTTTCATGATCCTGCCGCTCTACACCTCCCTCGAACGCATCGACCCGAGGCTCCACGAGGCGGCCGGCGACCTCTACGCCAAGCCGCTGACCACCTTCCGCAAGGTGACCTTCCCGCTGTCCATGCCGGGCGTCGTCGCGGGCACCCTGCTCACCTTCATCCCCGCCACCGGCGACTACATCAACGCCGAACTGCTCGGCTCCACCGACCAGAAGATGATCGGCAACGTCATCCAGTCCCAGTTCCTGCGCGTCCTGGACTACCCGACCGCCGCCGCGCTGTCCTTCATCCTCATGGCGGCCATCCTCGCCATGGTCACGCTCTACATCCGCAAGTCCGGGACGGAGGACCTGGTCTGATGACTGCTCCCTCGGGCCTGTCGCGCCTGGCGCGCCGGCTGCGCCGCAACCTCGTCGTGATCGCAGGGCTGGGCACGCTCTGCTATTTGATGCTGCCCAACGTCGTCGTGACGGTCTTCTCGTTCAACAAGCCCAACGGCCGGTTCAACTACGAGTGGCAGCGCTTCTCCACCGACGCCTGGGCCGACCCCTGCGGCGTCGCCGACCTGTGCGGTTCGCTGTCCCTCAGCCTCGAGATCGCCGTCTGGGCGACCCTGGGATCCACGGTCCTGGGCACGATGATCGCCTTCGCGCTCGCCCGCTACCGCTTCCGCGCCCGCTCCTCGGTGAGCACCCTGCTGTTCCTGCCGATGGCCATGCCCGAGGTCGTCATGGCCGCCTCGCTGGCCACCCTCTTCCTCAACATGGGCGTCAGCTTCGGCTTCTGGACCATCCTCATCGCCCACATCATGTTCTGCCTGAGCTTCGTGGTCACCGCCGTCAAGGCGCGTGTGATGAGCATGGATCCCCGGCTCGAACAGGCCGCGCAGGACCTCTACGCCACCCCGCTGCAGACCTTCCTGCGCGTCACGCTCCCCATCGCCGCCCCCGGGATCGCCGCGGGCGCGCTGCTCTCCTTCGCCCTGTCCTTCGACGACTTCATCATCACGAACTTCAACGCCGGCTCCACTGTGACCTTCCCCATGTTCGTCTGGGGATCCGCGCAAAGGGGCACACCCGTTCAGATCAATGTCATCGGAACGGCGATGTTCGTCATCGCCGTGCTGTGCGTGCTCGTCGGTCAGCTGGCCGGCGGACGCCGCAAAAGGAGCTGAGAACATGGCCGCTCGTGCCATGAACCCTGTCCAATCACTTTCCGACGCCGCGCCGCGCCCCTACTGGCTCGACGACCCCGCCCGGCCGGCCCCCCTCCCCGCGCTCGTCGGCGACGAGCACTGCGATCTGCTCGTCGTCGGCGGCGGTTACTCCGGCCTGTGGACCGCGCTGAATGCCAAGGAGCGCGACCCCGGCCGGGACGTCGTCCTCATCGAGAGCCAGGAGGTCGGCTGGGCCGCCTCCGGCCGCAACGGCGGCTTCTGCTCCTCCTCCCTCACCCACGGCTGGGCCAACGGCCAGTCCCGCTGGCCCGAGGAGCTCACCACCCTGGAGCGGCTCGGCCGCCGCAACCTCGACGAGTTCGAGGCCGCCCTCACCCGCCACGGCGTCGACTGCGACTTCGAGCGCACCGGCGAGATCGACATCGCCACCGCCCCGCACCAGGTGCAGGAGCTGCGCGAGGCCGCCGACGAGGTCGCGGCCCTCGGCCTGCCCGACTACGAGTTCCTCGACCGCGACGCCCTGCGCGCCGAGGTCGACTCCCCGACCTTCCTCGCCGGGCTCTGGGACCGCACGGGCGTCGCGATGCTGCACCCCGCCAAGCTCGCCTGGGGCCTCAAGCGCGCCTGCCTGGACCTCGGCGTCCGGATCTACGAACAGACCCCCGGCACCGAGCTCTCCTCGCGCAACGCCGGCGTCGCCGTCCGCACCCCCTACGGCCGGGTCTTCGCCCGGCACGCCGCGCTGGGCACCAACGCCTTCCCCTCGCTGGTCAAGCGGCTGCGCCCGTACATCACCCCGGTCTACGACTACGCGCTGATGACCGAGCCGCTCAGCCCTGAGCAGCTGGCCGCCGTCGGCTGGAAGCGCCGCCAGGGGCTCGGCGACGCGGCCAACCACTTCCATTACTTCCGCATCACACGTGACAACCGCATCCTGTGGGGCGGCTACGACATCGTCCATCACTACGGCGGCGGGGTCCGCTCCGAGTACGACCACCACCCCGCCACCTACCAGAAGCTCGCCGAGCACTTCTTCCGCTGCTTCCCGCAGCTCGAGGGCGTGCGCTTCACCCACAACTGGGGCGGTGCCATCGACACCTGCTCCCGCTTCTCGGCGTTCTTCGGCACCGCGCACGGCGGGCGGGTCGCCTACGCGCTCGGCTACACCGGTCTCGGCGTCGGCGCGAGCCGCTTCGGCGCGGACGTCATGCTCGACCTGCTCTCCGGCGAGCGCACCGAGCGCACGGAGCTGGAGATGGTCCGCAGCAAGCCGCTGCCGTTCCCGCCCGAGCCGATGCGGTCGGTGGGGATCGGCATCACCCAGTGGTCGATGACCCGGGCCGACGAGAACGGCGGCCGCCGAAACCTCTGGCTCAAGGCCATGGACAAGGTCGGCATGGGCTTCGACAGCTGACCCGCCGCCGCGTGAGCAGGGCGCGTCCCCGCGCCCGCTCGCGCCCGGCGCCTGGCCCGTCGGCTCTGTGCGCCTTTCATCACCCGTGCGCCCTTCATCACCCGTTCGGGGTGAAAAACCCGCGTAATGATCCGCCCGGGGCGGCCTCTCATCCGTGAACGCGAACAAGCGGACACGGAGTGGAGGAACCACACATGAGTGGCGACGTGGGGGCGAGGAACGCGGTGGAGTGGCTGGCTTCGGCGGCACCCGACCCCGAGACCTGCCGATGGGAGTGGGAACGCAGCCCGCTGGGGGTGGCACTGCTGCCCGCGGGCCGGCTGTGGGACGTGCTCATTCTCCCCGGCGGCCTCGGCCACCCCACGCTGGACGTGCTGAGCCGGCGCGCCGACCGGCCGGGCCCGGTGCTCGCCGACCACCGCGTGGGGTTCTTCGTCCCGCCGGGCACGGCCGCCCGCTGGGTCGCCACGGGCGTACGGGGGGCCGGGCGCGGGGCGTGGGTCGTCGTCCCCCACCCGGGCCGGTCCGTGAGCGCGCTGCGCTGGCTCGTGCCGCCCGACGGGTCGGGCACGCTCAACGATCCGGCGACGCTGGAGCTCGCGATGCACGAGGCCGTCGCCGGCCGCGGCGAGCCGGGCCGGTGAGCAGCAGGGCCAGAGCCCACAGCAGCACCCCGGACAGACACCACGCGCCCACGACGTCCAACGGCCAGTGGTAGCCGCGCCGGACCAGCCCGATGCCCACGCCGATGTTGAGCAGCACGCATCCGGTGATCGTCACCCTGCGCACGCGCGACGACGGCGGCGGGCCGGTCCGGTGGAGCAGGAGCAGCACCGCGGCGCCATAGGCGACGGCTGCCGTGGCGGTATGACCAGAGGGAAAGAATCCGTCGTGCGCGCCGGGCGGCATCCCCGGCGGTCCGGGGCGGGCGATCGCGTTCTTGACCGGGACGACCAGGGCCGGCACGACCGCCATCGTGACCGCCGCGGCAAGCGGGGGCAGCCACCGGCGGGGCGCCCGGGCCCGGAAGGCCGTCGCGATCATCGCGGCGGCCAGCACGGGCAGCGCGACGGCCGTGTTGCCGAGGTCGGCGAAGAGCTCCGCGACGCCGCGGGGAATGCCCGAGCCGACCGTCGCGCGGCCCAGCCGCTCGTCGAGGGCGCGCAACGGGCCGTGGCCGGCGATCTGCCAGGTGACCAGGGCGAAGAGCAGTGCGCACAGCGCCGGAAGGAGGGCGGCGGGTGACGTCACCGCCGACGGGCGCGAAGTCGGCGGCCCCGGAACAGGGGGGGTAGTTCCGAGGCCGCCGTGGGGACCGGTGGGCCGCGCGCCCCGGGGGGTATGGGGCGGGCGGTCTTCCGATCGGTGAGGATGTCCGGAGCCAGGGGCTCCAGTGGTGTGCGCGATGGCACGACCGGGTCGGCACTGGGGAAGCACCGGCTCGGCATCGCCCGCAGTCCCCTGCGAGCGAGGTGTTTCACTCATCTGAAGAAACCGTACGGCAGGTAGGGCGGGCCGGACACCCGGATCACCCCTCCACCACCTGCCCCGCACAGGTTCTTCACTCCCCGTATCCCATCCCCGTGGTCACGTCCGTATCCCTGACCCGTGACCACGGGCGGGGATCACAGACGGTCGAACGCGGCCTCGATGATGTCCAGACCCTCGTTCAGCAGGTCCTCGCCGATGACCAGCGGCGGCAGGAAGCGCAGCACGTTGCCGTACGTACCGCAGGTGAGGACCAGCAGACCCTCCGCGTGGCAGGCCTTCGCGAGCGCGCCCGCGGCCGCCGCGTTCGGGGTCTTGGTGCCCGGCTCCACCAGCTCGATCGCGATCATCGCACCGCGACCGCGGATGTCACCGATGATGGCGCCGTTGTCCAGCTTGTCCCGCATGTCGGCGAGGCGGCCCTTCATGACCTCCTCGATGCGCTTGGCCTTGGCGTTCAGGTCCAGCTCACGCATGGTCTCGATGGAACCGAGCGCCGCGGCGCACGCCACCGGGTTGCCGCCGTAGGTGCCGCCGAGGCCACCCGCGTGGGCCGCGTCCATGATCTCCGCGCGGCCGGTGACGGCGGCGAGCGGCAGACCGCCCGCGATGCCCTTGGCGGTGGTGATCAGGTCCGGGACGATGCCCTCGTCCTCGCACGCGAACCACTGGCCGGTGCGGCAGAAGCCGGACTGGATCTCGTCCGCGACGAAGACGATGCCGTTGTCCTTCGCGAACTGCGCGATGGCGGGCAGGAAGCCCTTGGCCGGCTCGATGAAGCCGCCCTCGCCCAGGATCGGCTCGATGATGATCGCCGCGACGTTCTCCGCGCCGATCTGCTTGGTGATCTGGTCGATGGCCTGGGCGGACGCCTCGGCGCCACAGTTCTCCGGGCCGGTCGGCCAGCGGTAGCCGTACGCCACCGGCACGCGGTAGACCTCGGGCGCGAACGGGCCGAAGCCCTGCTTGTACGGCATGTTCTTGGCGGTGAGCGCCATCGTCAGGTTCGTGCGGCCGTGGTAGCCGTGGTCGAAGACGACGACCGCCTGGCGCTTGGTGTACGCACGGGCGATCTTCACCGCGTTCTCGACGGCCTCGGCGCCCGAGTTGAACAGCGCCGACTTCTTGGCGTGGTCGCCGGGGGACAGCTCGGCGAGCTGCTCACAGACCTCCACGTAGCCCTCGTAGGGGGTCACCATGAAACAGGTGTGGGTGAAGTCGGCGAGCTGCGCGGACGCGCGGCGCACCACGGCCTCCGCGCTGGAGCCCACCGAGGTCACGGCGATGCCGGAACCGAAGTCGATCAGCGAGTTGCCGTCCACGTCCTCGATGACACCGCCGCCCGCGCGCACGGTGAACACCGGCAGCACCGAACCCACGCCACCGGCGACCGTCTGAAGACGGCGGGCCTGCAGCTCCAGCGACTTCGGGCCGGGGATCGCGGTGACGACACGGCGCTCCTGGGGAAGGGACGGGCCTCCGGTCAGTTCGGTCATGAGGTGCGCTCCAGGGAGAGAAAGAGGCGGCGAAAGGGGCTTTTACGTCGCAGGCTAGGGCGGGGGAGCAGGCCTCGGCATGTTCCGTTCGGGAGCAGTGCGCGCGTCGCCTTGTCCGTCACGGACATGGCGGCCCGGCGCCCCCGCCCGCGCGCACCCTCCGAGTGATCATGCGCACGCTACGGGCGTGGCATCGCCGGGGACGCTGAACTCCCGGGCGACGGCCACTAGATTGGGCGACGGCCCGCACCCGGAACGGCGGATACGGGCACGGCGGCAGGACGGCTGGTCGGGGGCAAGGGGCAGCGATGGACACCGAGGACACCTACGGCGAACCGGGCACCCGGGACAACCGGCTGCCCCGCCCGGCGGACCCGCCGGCCGGGCACCCCGCCATGCCGCCCGTACCGCCGGCTCCTCTCGCCAAGCCGGCCCCGACGCCCCCCGCCCCGCCTGCCCCTCCCGCACCTCTTTCCGGGCCGCCCCGCCCCGCTGCCCTGCCGCTGCCCGGCGCCCCACCCGCCGGGCCCGTCCCCGCCGCCCCGCCGCCCGGGTCGGCCTTCCTCGCCTGGCTGCGCACCCCCCGCCCGGCGGCGGCCCCCGGCATCTGGGCCTTCGGCCACCGGCCCAGGCCGCCGCACGAACCGGACCGGATCGCCGGGCGACCGCTGGTCAGCGGGGCGGTCATCTCCTTCCTCTGCGGCTGGCTGCTGTGGTCCCTGATGTGGAACGGCTACCTCGGCCCGTTCTGGATCTGGCCGCTGTACGCCCTCACCCCGGACGCCTGGCACGAGGGCATGGTCGCCGTCTGGACCGTGTACCTCTACTACGCCCTCGTCATCGGCGTCCTGCTCGTCGTCTTCGGCCGCCTCGGCCGCTGGGCACAGGTCTGGCGCCGCTACGCCGCCCCCGCCCTGCGCCGACTGTGGGACGACTCCGGCACCCCGCCACCCGCCGCCCCGGCCCCCCGCGAGGACCCCGCTGAGTGGCCCCGGCTGCGCGCCGCCGGGGCGCACGACGCCGCCGACCGGCTGTCGGCCGACGCCCGGCACGGGCTGATGAACGACGTCGACCACGCCCGCATCCAGCACGCGTGGGAGTCGACCCGGGCCCGGCCCGGCGGCCCCGCCTCCTTCACCGACACCGTGCTCCGCCACGGCGCCGCCGCCTGCGCCCACCCCTCCGGCTCCCGCGACCTGCCCGTACGTGCCGCCCTGCACGACCTGCTCACCCGGCAGGTCCGCATCGGCACCGCCGCCGACGACGACCGCAACCCCTACGACCACCGCGGCGCCGGGTGCGCGCTCGACCCCGGGCTGCTCGGCACCTCGCTCCTCGCCGTCGGCCCGCCCGGCTGCGGCAAGACCGCCCGCTTGGTGCGACCCGTCCTGGAGTCGCTGTGCCTCCAGGCACTCGCCGGGCGGACCGCCGTCGTCGTGGTCGGCGCCGCGGGCGCCGGGCTCGCGCCGGACGAGTCCTTCGACATCGTGGTGAAGATCGGACGCCCGGACTCCGAGTACGACCTCGACCTGTACGGGGGCACCGACGACCCCGACGAAGCCGCCACGGTCCTCGCCGAGGGGCTCGTCGGCGACATCACCTCCGGCCTCCCCAGCGGGGACGCCCGGCGCGCCGCCACGGCACTCGCCCAGCTGCTGGGCCCCTACCGCGCCGCCCACGGCCGCTTCCCGTCCGTGCCCGAACTGCGGGAACTCCTCGACCGGTCCGCCGACGCCGGCACCGCGCTGCGCACCGCCCTGCGGGCCGCGGGCCTGGACGCCCATCTCCGCGAGCTCGACGCCCGCGAGCGGCAGGCGCAGCGCCCCGACGACCCCGGCGCGTTCCTCGCCGACCGGCTCGCCCTCCTCGACCGGCCCGCCTTCGCCCGCTTCTTCGACACCACCGCCCCCGGCCGCACCTTCTCGCTCCGCAGCCTCGAACACCCGCTGCGGGTCCGTATCGACCTGCCCGAGCGCGGCCACGCCGAGGCGTCCCGGCTGCTGGCCCGGCTCGTCCTCGCGCAGTTCACGGAGTCCGCCGTCGGCCGCGCCGACCGCTCGCTGTTCACCTGTCTGGTCCTGGACGACGCCACCCACACGATCACCGCCGAAGCCGTCCGGGGACTGCAGCGGCTGCGCTCCGCCAACGCCGGGGCCGTGCTCACCCTCCGCACGCTCGACGACGTGCCCGAGGCGCTGCGCAGCGCCCTGCTCGGCTCGGTCGGCTGCCGGATGGCCTTCTCCGGCGTCACCACCTGGGACGGCGCGCGCTTCGCCGAGGTCTGGGGCAAGGAGTGGGTCGAGACCCGCGACATCACCGACCAGCAGGTCATCGCCCACGAGCCGCTGACCCGCGCCAGCCACGTCGTCCGGCGGGTGATCACCGGCCGCGCGGTCACCGCCCAGTCGGTCACCGTCCGCAAGGTGGAGCGGGAGCGCTGGTCCGCCTCCGAGCTGGCGCACGCGGTGCCCGCCGGGCACGCCGTGCTGTCCGTGACGTCCGTGCAGGGGGGGAGCGCGCCGCCGGTCCTGGTCGACCTCAGGAAGTGAGCGTTGGCCGGGCAATGCGCCACTGAGGCAGAATCGGTCACAGCCGTTCATACGGGACGGCACAGTCATCGCGACGCCCCTCCCGAAGGTGCCATGCCTCCCACGCTCGCCTCACTCGTCCACCACTCCGCGCTCAAGCTCGCCGTGCTCGCGGGGGAGGACCGGCTGGACACCCCCGTCCGCTGGGCGCACGTCAGCGAGCTGGTCGACCCGGTGCCGTGGATGGACGGCGGCGAACTGCTGCTGATCACCGCGATGAAGATCGACGCCGAGGACCCGGAGGCGATGCGCGGCTATGTGCGACGGCTCGTCCGCGCGGGTGTCGTGGGGCTCGGCTTCGCCGTCGGCGTCAACTACGAGCAGGTGCCGACGGCACTGATCGAGGCGGCCCGGACCGAGGGGCTGCCCCTGCTGGAGGTGCCCCGCCGCACCCCCTTCCTCGCCATCACCAAGGCCGTTTCCGCGGCCATCGCCGCCGACCAGTACCGGGCGGTGACCGCCGGTTTCGAGGCCCAGCGCGAGCTGACCCGGGCCGCGCTCGGCGCCGACGGGCCCGCCGCGCTCCTCGCCAGGCTCGCCGCGCACCTCGGCGGCTGGGCCGCGCTCTACGATGCCTCGGGCGCGGTCGTGGCCGCCGCCCCCGACTGGGCCGAGCGCCGCGCCGCCCGGCTGAGTGCCGACGCCCGGCGGCTGCGGGAGCGGCCCGCACCCGCCAGCGCCGTCGTCGGCGCGGACCCCGACGACGAGGGGGCCGACCGCGTCGAACTCCAGTCCCTCGGCACGGGCCGCCGCACCCGCGCGGTCCTCGCTGTCGGCACCGACGCGCCCCTGGGCACCGCCGATCGCTACGCCGTGCACTCCGCGATCGCGCTCCTCACCCTCACCACCGAGCGCTCCCGTGCCCTGCGGGACGCGGAACAGCGGCTGGGCGCGGCGGTACTGCGGATGCTGCTGGCGGGCGAGCCGGAACACGCGCGGACCGTCGCGGGGGAGCTGTACGGCGGGCTGCTCGACGCGCCCTTCCGGATGCTGGTCGCGGAAGCGGCCACCGTGCCCGGCGAGGCGGAGGCGGCGGAGCCGCGCGACGCCGGCACCGGCCCGCACGACGCGCTCGGCGGGCTCGCCGACGCGCTGGAGACCGCCGCGAGCCGGGTGGCCGAGCCGGTGCTCGTCGTCCCCGACGGCGGCCGGCTGATCGTCCTCGCACCGGACGGCGGCGCGGCCGTCGCCGCCTGCGCCGAGCACGCCCGCGCGATCGAGGCCCGCCGCAGCGCCGCGAAGAGCCGTACGACCGCGGCCCGCACCCCGCGCGACCGGACCGTCCCCGCGCCGGAGGACGGCAGTCTCGACGTGGTGCTCGGCCTCTCCGCCCCGAACGTCGCCCTCGCCGCCGCGACCGCCTTCCACCAGGCCGAACAGGCCCTGTCCGTGGCCCGCCGCCGTGGCCGGGCCCTCGTCGAGCACGAGGAGGTCGCCGCCGGTTCCGTCCTGCCGCTCCTCGCCGACGAGGCGGTACGCGCCTTCGCCGACGGCATGCTCCGGGCCCTGCGTGACCACGACGCGACGGGCCGCGGCGACCTCGTCGCCTCGCTCCGCGCCTGGCTCTCCCGCCATGGCCAATGGGACGCGGCCGCCGCCGACCTGGGCGTCCACCGCCACACCCTCCGCTACCGCATGCGCCGTGTCGAGGAGATCCTCGGCCGCTCCCTGGACGACCCGGACGTCCGCATGGAGCTGTGGCTGGCCCTGAAGGCGACGTCGAAGTAGCGGGGCGGCGGTAGGCGCCGCGGTGGCGGGAGACAACAGCCCGTTCGTACCGAGCCGCAGCACGAACGGGCCACCCGGGTCGCCCGACCCGCCGCGCCGGAGCAGCCGAACCGTGCCGCGGCCCCCGCGCGGGACGCGCAGCCGCGCTACCGGCCCCCGGCGGAGCCGGAAAACCCCCCTTAACCCTCCATCGCGGCGCGCGAGCGCCCCCGTGTGCGCCATCTCGGACAATCGGCCCCCGGCCGACCCGCACCTACGGTGGGGGAGCTAATCATCCGCACCACCTGGAAGGGCCGGGATTGTGACTGCTCCCCACGCGTTCTGGCTGGCCGGCCGCGAGGCCACCGGCGAGGACACCTTCGACGTCACGAACTCCTGGGACGGCCGTCTCGTCGGCACCGTGAGCGTCCCCACCGAGGAGCAGGTCGAGGAGGCCGTGGCCGCCGCGCACGCCGTGCGCGACGAGTTCGCGGCGACCCCGGCGCACGTCCGGGCCGCGGCCCTCGACCACGTGTCGAAGCGGCTGACCGAGCGCACCGAGGAGATCGCGCAGATCATCTCCGCCGAGAACGGCAAGCCCATCAAGTGGGCCCGCGGCGAGGTCGGCCGTGCCGTCTCCGTGTTCCGCTTCGCGGCCGAGGAAGCCCGTCGCTACAACGCCGGTGACGCCCAGCGGCTGGACACCGACGCCGGCGGCGTCGGCCGGCTCGCGCTGACGCGCCGCGTCCCGCGCGGCACCGTGCTGGGCATCGCGCCGTTCAACTTCCCGCTCAACCTGAGCGCGCACAAGGTCGCCCCGGCCATCGCGGTCGGCGCCCCGATCATCCTCAAGCCCGCCCCGGCGACCCCGATCTCCTCGCTGATCCTCGGCGAGCTGCTGGCCGAGACGGACCTGCCGGCCGGTTCGTGGAGCGTGCTGCCGGTGCCCAACGACCGGATGCCCGCCCTCGTCAAGGACGAGCGGCTGCCGGTCATCTCCTTCACCGGCTCCGGCCCCGTGGGCTGGTCGATCCTGGACTCCGTGCCGCGCAAGCACGTCACCCTGGAGCTCGGCGGCAACGGCGCGGCCGTCGTCCTCGCCGACTGGTCCTCCGAGGCCGACCTGGACTGGGCGGCGCAGCGCATCGCCACCTTCTCCAACTACCAGGGCGGCCAGTCCTGCATCTCCGTGCAGCGCGTCATCGCCGACGCCTCGCTGTACGAGCGGCTCCTGCCGAAGGTCGTCGCGGCCGTCGAGGCGCAGGTGACCGGCGACCCGTCCGACCCGGCCACCGAGGTCGGCCCGCTGGTCAGCGAGGACGCCGCCAAGCGCGTCGAGGCGTGGGTCGACGAGGCCGTCGCGGCCGGTGCCACGCTGCTCGCGGGCGGCAAGCGCGAGGGCGCCACCTACGCCCCGACCGTGCTCGCCGACGTCCCCGCCGGCGTGACGATCGCGTGCGAGGAGGTCTTCGGCCCGGTCCTCACGATCACCAAGGCCGACGACGAGGCCGCTGCCTTCGCCGCCGTCAACGACTCCCCGTACGGCCTCCAGGCGGGCGTGTTCACGCACGACCTGAAGACCGCCTTCCGCGCGCACCGCGCGCTGGAGGTCGGCGGCGTGGTCGTCGGCGACGTGCCGTCCTACCGCGCGGACCAGATGCCGTACGGCGGTGCCAAGCAGTCCGGCGTGGGCCGCGAGGGCGTGCGCTACGCGATGGACGACTACACCTACGAGCGGGTGCTGGTCATGACGGGCCTGGACCTGTAAGTCCAGTCCACGATCCGCGATCCGCGGGACGGACGGCCGCGGTGCACGCTGGTGCGCCCCGGCCGTCCGCCGTTTTCCCCGCACCCGGGCCCCCGGATCCCGTGGCCCGATCCTTGCGCAGAGTGGCAGCACGGCCAGTCGCCGGAGGCGCCCCGCTCCGGCAGCCTGGAGGCATCGAACGGCACCACCGCGAGGAGAAACCCCCATGTCCGACACCACCGCCACCACCCCCGGCACCGCTCGCCCCATGCGTGCCATCCGGCAGGAGAAGGCGGGCGGCCCCGAGGTGCTGGAGCTGGTCGAGACCGACCGCCCCGAGCCCGGGCTCGGCGAGGTCCTGGTGCGGGTCCACGCCGCCGGGGTCAACCCCGTCGACTGGAAGACCCGGACGCGCGGCCGCTTCTACTCGGGCCACACCCCGCCCTTCACCCTCGGCTTCGACGTGTCCGGCGTGATCGAGCAGGTCGGTGAGGGCGTGACCGTCCATGCCGTCGGCGACGAGGTGTACGGCATGCCCCGCTTCCCGGCCCCCGCCGGCGCCTACGCCGAGTATCTGACCGCCCCCGCCCGCCATCTGGCGCCCAAGCCGCACGGCGTCGAGCACGTACGGGCGGCCGCGCTGCCGCTGGCCGCGCTCACCGCCTGGCAGTGCCTCGTCGACACCGCCGACGTACGGGAGGGGCAGCGCGTCCTGATCCACGCGGCGGCGGGCGGCGTCGGCCACCTGGCCGTCCAGATCGCCAAGGCCCGCGGCGCGTACGTCATCGGCACGGCGAGCGCCGCCAAGCACGAGTTCCTGCGCGGCCTCGGCGCCGACGAACTGATCGACTATCACGCGCAGGACTTCGCCGAGGCCGTCGGGGACGTCGACGTCGTCCTGGAGTCCGTCGGCGGCGACTACCCCGCCCGCTCGCTGCGCACCCTGCGCCCCGGGGGCACCCTCGTGTCGATCCTCCCGCTGGAGGAGTCGGTGTACGCCGAGGCCGGCGCCCGCGGTGTCCGCGCCACCCGGCTGGTGGTGGAGCCGGACCAGGCCGGCCTGCGCGGCATCACCGAACTCGTCGAGTCCGGACGGCTGCGGTGCGAGATCGCCGCCGTACTGCCCCTGGAGGACGCCGCCAAGGCCCACGAACTGGGCGAGACGGGCCGCACCTCCGGGAAGATCGTGCTCACGGTCCACATCTGAGCGGATGACCGGGGCCGGACGATTGGGGAGCCGGACGACCGGCGTCCGCGCCCGCCGAGGCGGTGCGCTCCGGCCCTCGGCCGGAGCGCACCGCGTTCCCCCGTGCACCGGCGCCTTCCTCGACGCTCCCCCGTGCCGGCAGTACCGACCCTACGGAGGGCGCCGCGCCCAAGTCGTCCCGTGGCGGGTGGAATCCCCCGTCAACCCCCGCGGTACCCCGGCCGTCCGTCTCCACCCCACGCGGTAGGCGGCAGTGCCTCCGCCGGAGCGATGCGCGGCCCGTGACACGCCGCTACGCTGCGGCGATGTTGACGCCTCAAGCGCTGGAGCGGCGGATCGCCGGCTGGCCGCGAGCGGCGCTGGACGTGCCGCTCGCCGTCGGATTCACCGTGGTCGCCCTGCTGTTGGGGCAGGAGCGGCCCCCCGCGGGGTGGCACGCCCTGGACACGGGCGGCCTCGTCCTGACCGTCGTGACCAACATGCTGCCGGCCGGGCGGAGACGCATGCCGATCACCGTCTTCACCACGATCTGCGTGCTGTACCTCGTCCATGTCGCCGCCGGCTACTGGCCCGTCATCCAGTCGGCCGCCGCGATGCTCGCGTTCTACACCGTCGCCGCCGCCCGTCCGCCGCGCACCACCGGACTGTGCGCGGGCGGGCTCTTCGCGCTGTGGGTGGTCTCCGGGCTGTCGAACCCCCACAGCGACATGGGGACCGTCGCCGCCCAGAGCGTCGTCACCCCGGCCGCCTTGTGGTGGTTCGGCAACGCCGCCCGCCGACTGGCCCGGCGCAACGCGCAATTGTCCGCCGTCACCGAGCAGCTCCGCCGCGAACGGGACGGCAACGCCCGGCGCGCCGTCGCCGAGGAACGCGTCCGCATCGCCCGCGAGCTGCACGACGTGGTCGCCCACCACATGTCCGTCATCTCCGTGCAGGCGGGCCTCGCGCATTACGTCTTCACGACCGACCCCGACACCGCCCGGCAGGCCCTCGGCACCATATCGGGCACCAGCGGCGAGGCCCTGGAGGAACTGCGCCGCCTGCTCGCCGTGCTCCGCGTCGGCCCGGAAGGGGCGGGCGACAGCGGCGGGGACGGCGCCCACCAGCCCGCCCCCGGCCTGGACCGGCTGGAGGAGACGGCCGAGCGGGTACGGGCCGCCGGGGTGCCGGTCACGCTGGAGATCGTGGGGGAGCGCCCACGACTGCCCCCGGGACCCGACCTGTGCGCCTATCGCGTCGTCCAGGAAGCGCTCACCAACGTCATCAAACACGCCCGGCCCGCCGCGGCCACCGTCCGTGTCGAATTCCGGCCCCACCAGCTGACCGTGCGCGTCACCGACGGCGGAGGGCGGCGGGTTCCGGCCAACCCCGGCCCGTCGGACGGACACGGGTTGATCGGCATGCGCGAGCGCGCCAGGATCTACGGGGGAACCCTGGTCGCCGGACCGCGCGACCTGGGCGGGTTCGAGGTCCGGCTGACTCTTCCCCTGCGGCCGGCGGCCGGAGCCGCACGGGAGAGGGACGGACCGGGGCATGACGGCAAGCACTGACGGGGCGGCGGACATCCGCGTCCTCGTCGTGGACGACCAGATCCTCATCCGGGCCGGCGTCGCGGCCCTGCTGCGCGCCGCCCCGGGCACGACCGTCGTCGCCGAGGCGTCCGACGGCGAGGAAGCCGTCGCGGCCGCCGCCGAGCACCGGCCCGACGTGATCCTCATGGACATCCGGATGCCCGGCCTCAGCGGCACGGCCGCCACCGAGCGGATCCTGGCCGCCGCCGAGCGGGACGGTGTGCCCGCCCCGCGTGTCCTGGTCCTGACCACCTTCGATCTCGACGAGTACGTCTACGAGGCGCTGCGCGCCGGGGCCGCCGGCTTCCTGCTCAAGGACGCCGGACCGCACCGGCTGCTGGCCGCCGTCGCCGCCGTCGCGGGCGGCGACACCCTCTTCGCCCCGACCGTCACCCGCCGCCTCGTCGAGGCCTTCGCCCATCGGCTCCCCACCCCCGCCCCGCCGCCGCCCGAGACGCTCGAAGCCCTCACCGGCCGGGAGCTGGAGGTGCTGCGCCTGACCGCGCGCGGGCTGTCGAACGCGGAGATCGCCGCCGAGCTGGTCATCAGCGAGGCCACCGTCAAGACCCATCTGAACCGGGCCATGGCCAAGCTGGGCCTGTGCAGCCGCGCCCAGGCCGTCGTGGTCGCCTACGAGAGCGGCCTCGTCACCCCCGGCGCGGGACGCTGACCCGCGCGCTCTTCACGCGCGCCGTTCACCCGCTCGTACGGTCGAGGGGGTACGCCGCAGGCCGGATCATTGCGCGCGGTCTGGTAGAGCCCGTGGGGATCGGGTAGGTACATACGGACGAGTAGCACCGGTCGGTAGTCGACCGGGACAACCGCCCCGACGTAAGCGGCGAGGTGCCTCATGTCCGCACCATCCGTACGACCGGTCTCCGAGCGAGAAGCCCGCCAGGTCGCCGAAGCGGCCCGCGAACAGGACTGGAAGAAGCCCAGCTTCGCCAAGGAGCTCTTCCTCGGCCGGTTCCGGCTCGACCTGATCCACCCCCATCCCTCCCCCGCGGTGGAGGACGTCCGGCGCGGCGAGGAGTTCCTGTCCAAGCTGCGCGACTTCTGCGAGACCCGGATCGACAGCGCCCGGATCGAGCGCGAGGCCCGGATCCCGGACGAGACGATCGAGGGGCTCAAGGAACTCGGCGCGCTCGGCATGAAGATCGACACCAAATACGGCGGCCTCGGCCTGACCCAGGTCTACTACAACAAGGCCCTCGCCCTCGTCGGCTCCGCCAGCCCGGCCATCGGGGCGCTGCTCTCCGCCCACCAGTCCATCGGCGTGCCCCAGCCGCTCAAGCTCTTCGGCACCCAGGAGCAGCGGGACACCTTCCTGCCGCGCTGCGCCCGCACCGACATCTCGGCGTTCCTGCTCACCGAGCCGGACGTCGGCTCCGACCCGGCCCGGCTGGCCACCCTCGCCGTGCCCGACGGCGACGACTACATCCTCGACGGCGTGAAGCTGTGGACCACCAACGGCGTCGTCGCCGACCTGCTCGTCGTCATGGCCCGGGTGCCCAGGAGCGAGGGCCACAAGGGCGGCATCACCGCCTTCGTCGTCGAGGCGGCCTCCGAGGGCGTCACCGTCGAGAACCGCAACGCCTTCATGGGCCTGCGCGGCCTGGAGAACGGCGTCACCCGCTTCCACCAGGTCCGGGTCCCCGCCGCGCACCGCATCGGCCCCGAGGGCGCCGGCCTGAAGATCGCCCTCACCACCCTCAACACCGGCCGCCTCTCGTTGCCCGCCATGTGCGTCGGCGCCGGCAAGTGGTGCCTCAAGATCGCACGCGAGTGGTCCACCGTCCGCGAGCAGTGGGGCAAGCCCATCGCCCGGCACGAAGCCGTCGGCTCGAAGATCGCCTTCATCGCCGCCACCACCTTCGCCCTCGAGGCCGTCGTCGACCTCTCCTCCCAGATGGCCGACGAGGACCGCAACGACATCCGCATCGAAGCGGCCCTCGCCAAGCTCTACGGCTCCGAGATGGGCTGGCTCATGGCGGACGAGCTGGTCCAGATCCGCGGCGGCCGCGGCTTCGAGACCGCGGCGTCCCTCGCCGCCCGCGGCGAGCGGGCCGTCCCCACCGAGCAGATCCTGCGCGACCTGCGCATCAATCGCATCTTCGAGGGCTCCAGCGAGATCATGCACCTGCTGATCGCCCGGGAGGCGGTCGACGCCCACCTCTCGGTGGCCGGTGACCTGATCGACCCGGAGAAGACCCTCGGTGAAAAGGCCAAGGCCGGTGCCCGGGCCGGCGGCTTCTACGCCCGCTGGCTGCCCAAGCTCGTCACCGGCCCCGGACAGCTGCCGCGCACCTACACCGAATTCCACCCGCCCGGCCACCGGGACCTCTCCGGCCATCTGCGCTTCGCCGAGCGCTCCTCGCGCAGGCTCGCCCGCTCCACCTTCTACGCCATGTCCCGCTGGCAGGGCCGGCTGGAGACCAAGCAGGGCTTCCTCGGCCGGATCGTCGACATCGGCGCCGAGCTCTTCGCCATCAGCGCCGCCTGCGTCCGCGCCGAGGCCCTGCGCGCCGAGGGCGACCACGGCACCGAGGCCTATCAGCTCGCCGACGCCTTCTGCCGGCAGTCCCGGATCCGCGTCGAGGAGCTGTTCGGCCGGCTGTGGACCAACACCGACGAGCTCGACCGCAAGGTCGTCTCCAGCGTGATGTCCGGTGCCTACGAGTGGCTGGAGCGCGGCGTCGTCGACCCCAGCGGCGAAGGCCCCTGGATCGCCGACGCCACCCCCGGCCCCTCCAAGGCGGAGAACGTCCACCGGCCCATCCATTAGGGCCTGGCCGACGGCTCATGGGGGCGCACCACCGCTGCGCGGCGGTGTCCTCAATCGCCGGACGGGCTGCTGTGCTGTGTCCTCAAGCGCCGGACGGGCTGGTTGTACCAGCCCGTCCGGGGGCACCTCCCAGCGGTAGCTGGGGGAGCTTGAGGACGCGCCCGCAGGGCGCTACCGCCGCGGGCGGCAGCCGGGTGGCATCCGGCCGGCAGCCGGGCGAGATCCGCCGGACAGGCACCGGCGGGGGGCTCCCGGTCCGTCTTCCGGCCGGAAGAGGCAACAATGGAGCCCATGACGGACTCCCTCGCTGACCCGCATCTGCGCTACGCCGCGCCCCCCGCCTCCGGCGGCCCGCGCGAGATCGTGATCCTCGGCTCGACCGGCTCGATCGGTACCCAGGCCATCGACCTCGTGCTCCGCAACCCCGACCGGTTCGTGGTGACGGCCCTGTCGGCCGCGGGCGGCCGGGTGGCACTGCTGGCGGAGCAGGCCCGGCGGCTGTGGGTCCGGCGGGTCGCCGTCGCGCAGGCCGACAAGGTGCCGGACCTGCGCGAGGCGCTCGCCGCGCAGTACGGCGGCGAGCCGCTGCCCGAGATCCTGGCCGGTCCCGACGCGGCCACCGAGCTCGCATGCGGTGAGTGCCACACCGTTCTCAACGGCATCACCGGCTCGATCGGCCTGGCCCCCACCCTCGCCGCGCTGGAGGCGGGCCGGACCCTGGCCCTGGCCAACAAGGAATCGCTGATCGTCGGCGGCCCCTTGGTCAAGGCGGTCGCCAAGCCGGGACAGATCATCCCGGTCGACTCCGAGCACGCCGCGCTCTTCCAGGCGCTGCTGGGCGGCACCCGCGCCGAGGTCCGCAAGCTCGTCGTCACCGCCTCGGGCGGGCCCTTCCGCGGCCGGACGAAGGCGGAGCTCGCCGCCGTGACCCCCCAGGACGCCCTCGCGCACCCCACCTGGTCCATGGGCCCGGTCATCACGATCAACTCCGCGACCCTGGTCAACAAGGGGCTGGAGGTCATCGAGGCGCATCTGCTCTACGACATCCCCTTCGACCGCATCGAGGTCGTCGTCCACCCGCAGTCCTACGTCCACTCGATGGTGGAGTTCACCGACGGCTCGACCCTCGCGCAGGCCACCCCGCCGGACATGCGCGGCCCGATCGCCATCGGCCTCGGCTGGCCCGAACGGGTCCCCGACGCGGCCCCGGCGTTCGACTGGTCCAAGGCGTCCACCTGGGAATTCTTCCCGCTCGACGAGGAGGCCTTCCCCTCGGTCGCCCTCGCCCGGCACGTCGGCGGCCTCGGCGGCACGGCGCCCGCGGTCTTCAACGCGGCGAACGAGGAGTGCGTCGACGCGTTCCTCGCCGGCCGGCTGCCGTTCAATGGCATCGTGGACACCGTCGCCGAGGTGGTCGCGGAGCACGGGACCCCCGTCGCGGGAACCCACCTCACGGTCCCGGACGTCCTGCAAGCGGAGACCTGGGCACGCGCCCGGGCCCGCGAACTGGTAGGTCGTACGGCATCGGCGGCCCGCACGGCTCAAGCGACCTCGGAGGCCCCCGTATGACGACACTGATGACGATCCTGGGGATAGTCGTCTTCGTGGTGGGCTTGCTGTTCTCCATCGCCTGGCACGAGCTGGGACACCTCTCGACCGCGAAGATGTTCGGCATCCGGGTGCCGCAGTACATGGTCGGCTTCGGCCCGACGATCTTCTCGCGGAAGAAGGGCGACACCGAGTACGGCATCAAGGCCGTTCCGCTCGGCGGCTACATCCGCATGATCGGCATGTTCCCGCCCGGCGCGGACGGGAAGATCACCGCCCGCTCCACCTCGCCGTGGCGCGGCATGATCGAGGACGCCCGCTCGGCCGCCTTCGAGGAGCTGCGGCCCGGCGACGAATCCCGGCTCTTCTACACGCGCAAGCCGTGGAAGCGCGTGATCGTGATGTTCGCGGGGCCGTTCATGAACCTCGTCCTCGCGGTGGTGATCTTCCTCGGCGTGATGATGTCCTTCGGCATCAACACCCAGACCACGACCGTCTCCACGGTCTCGGACTGTGTCGTCTCGGCCAACGCCAAGACCGACAAGTGCCCCACCGGCGCCAAGGACTCCCCGGCCAAGGCGGCCGGCCTCCAGCCCCGCGACAGGATCGTGGCCTTCAACGGCCACCGGGTCGGCGACTGGGCCACCCTCCAGAAGGACATCCGCAAGACCACCGGACCCGCCACGATCACCGTCGAGCGGGACGGGCAGCGCAAGACGCTGACCGCGGACCTGATCTCCAACGAGGTGCAGAAGTACGACGCCAAGGGCACGCCCGTCAAGGGCAAGACCGTGACGGCCGGCTTCCTCGGCTTCACGCCCGCCACCGGCGTCGTACCGCAGACCTTCGGCCAGTCCGTCGACCGTATGGGCGACATGATCGAGTCCGGTGTCGAGTCGCTGATCGCCCTGCCCGGCAAGGTCCCCGACCTGTGGAACGCGGCCTTCGACGACGGTGAGCGCAAGCCCGACTCCCCGATGGGCGTCGTCGGCGCCGCCCGGGTCGGCGGGGAGGTCTTCAACCTCGACATCCCGCCGTCGCAGCAGGTCGCGACCATGCTCTTCCTGGTCGCGGGCTTCAACCTCTCGCTGTTCCTGTTCAACATGCTGCCGCTGCTGCCGCTGGACGGCGGACACATCGCCGGCGCGCTGTGGGAGTCCGTCCGACGGGCCTTCGCCAAGGTCTTCCGACGGCCCGACCCGGGCCCGTTCGACGTGGCGAAGCTGATGCCGGTGGCCTATGTGGTGGCCGGAATCTTCATCTGCTTCACCCTCCTCGTCCTGATCGCGGACGTCGTGAACCCCGTGCGGCTCACGTAGGCCTTTACCGGCCGGTGTCGGTTGGCGGCGCACCCGCCGTTCCGTCCTCGATCGCCGGACGGGCTGCTGTGCTTTGTCCTCGATCGCCGGACGGGCTGTTCGCAGCCCGTCCGGCGATCGAGGACACGCCGCGCAGCGGAAGTGCGCACGTACGCGAAAAAATCAGGCACCTGCCCATTTGTGACGGCCGGACGCGCTTTGTGTCCGGCCGTCCTTCTTTGCGCGGTCTTCGCGGCGGGATGTGCTTCGAGGTGACCCGGTGCCGTAATCTCGAATCCTGGAGCCCGCCGATCTCGGGACCTTGATTCACACCTTGGGGTTGCACGCCACATGACTGCGATTTCGCTCGGAATGCCGTCCGTCCCGACCAAGCTCGCCGACCGCCGGGTCAGCCGCAAGATCCAGGTCGGATCGGTGGCCGTCGGCGGCGACGCGCCGGTGTCGGTCCAGTCGATGACGACGACGCGGACCTCGGACATCGGCGCGACCCTTCAGCAGATCGCGGAGCTGACGGCCTCGGGTTGTCAGATCGTGCGGGTGGCGTGCCCGACGCAGGACGACGCCGACGCCCTCCCGATCATCGCGAAGAAGTCGCAGATCCCGGTGATCGCGGACATCCACTTCCAGCCGAAGTACGTCTTCGCGGCGATCGACGCGGGCTGTGCGGCGGTCCGGGTGAACCCGGGCAACATCAAGCAGTTCGACGACAAGGTCAAGGAGATCGCCAAGGCGGCTTCCGCGACGGGCACCCCGATCCGGATCGGCGTGAACGCCGGGTCGCTGGACGCGCGGCTGCTCCAGAAGTACGGCAAGGCCACCCCCGAGGCCCTGGTCGAGTCCGCCCTCTGGGAGGCCTCGCTGTTCGAGGAGCACGGTTTCCGCGACATCAAGATCTCGGTCAAGCACAACGACCCGGTCGTGATGGTCAACGCCTACCGGCAGCTCGCCGCCCAGTGCGACTACCCCCTCCACCTGGGCGTGACCGAGGCGGGTCCCGCGTTCCAGGGCACGATCAAGTCCGCGGTCGCCTTCGGCGCGCTGCTCTCCGAGGGCATCGGCGACACGATCCGGGTCTCGCTGTCGGCGCCGCCGGCGGAGGAGATCAAGGTCGGTATCCAGATCCTGGAGTCCCTCAACCTGCGCCAGCGACGGCTGGAGATCGTCTCCTGCCCGTCCTGCGGCCGCTCCCAGGTCGATGTGTACAAGCTCGCGGAGGAGGTCACCGCGGGCCTGGAGGGCATGGAGGTGCCGCTGCGCGTCGCGGTCATGGGCTGCGTCGTCAACGGTCCCGGCGAGGCCCGTGAGGCCGACCTCGGCGTCGCCTCCGGCAACGGCAAGGGACAGATCTTCGTGAAGGGCGAGGTCATCAAGACCGTCCCGGAGTCGAAGATCGTGGAGACCCTCATCGAGGAAGCCCTGAAGCTCGCCGCGCAGATGGAGAAGGACGGCATCGCCTCCGGCGAGCCCCAGATCAGCGTCGGCTGACACCCCGCACCCGTCGCACGCCCCTCGATCCACGGCTGCCCCGCCCCCGCGGCGGGGCACGGCGGGCACCCCCTCCGGTCAGGGGAGGTGTACGAAGGGGACGGAGAGGTACAGTGCCAAGACCTGTTCCCATGGCCTCCGGCCCGCGACGGTGAGGCAATCCGACACGTGTTGACGACGACCACCACCAAGGTCCTGGAGCCCGGCGACCTCGACGCGGCCCTCGCCGTCCTCGACCGCGAGCCCGTCGCCAACGCCTTCGTCGCCGCGCGGGTGCACGCCGCCGGTCTCGACCCCTGGCGGCTCGGCGGCGAGATGTGGGGCTGGTACGCGGGCGGCCGCCTCGAATCCCTCTGCTACGCCGGCGCCAACCTCGTCCCCATCTGCGCCGGACCCGAGGCTGTACGGGCCTTCGCCGACCGCGCCCGCCGCTCCGGCCGCCGCTGCTCCTCCATCGTCGGTCCGGCCGAGGCGACCACCGAGCTGTGGTCCCTCCTCGAACCCCACTGGGGCCCGGCCCGTGAGGTCCGCGCCCACCAGCCCCTGATGGTCACCCGCGCCATGTCCGCGGACATCGCGCCCGACCCGCTCGTCCGCCGCATCCGCAAGGACGAGCTGGACGTGGTCATGCCCGCGTGCGTGGCGATGTTCACCGAGGAGGTCGGTGTCTCCCCGCTCGCCGGGGACGGCGGGCTGCTGTACCAGGCCCGCGTCGCCGAGCTCGTCGGAGCCGGCCGCTCCTTCGCCCGCATCGAGGACGGCCGCGTCGTCTTCAAGGCCGAGATCGGCGCGGCGACGGCCCTCGCCTGCCAGATCCAGGGCGTCTGGGTCGCCCCCGAGTACCGGGGCCGCGGCCTGTCCGAGACCGGCATGGCCGCCGTCCTCGGCTACGCCCTGCGCGAGGTCTCACCCGTCGTCAGCCTCTACGTCAACGACTACAACACGGCGGCACGCGCGGCATACCGACGGGTGGGTTTCGAGGAAGTCGGCGCGTTCACGAGCGTGCTGTTCTGACTTGTCGCGGGCGACCGCACAAGCGGCTGCCGCCCAGGTAGCCTCCGGGCATGGATGACATCGTGGTCGGACCGCTCGACCTCGCCGCGCGGGTCGACGACGCGCTCGCCGTGCAGGCGCTCGCCTTCGGGCTCACCGACGACGAGGTCGGCGTTCGGCGCCACATCGTGCTTCGCCACCTCGGCTGCCGCGGCGCCCGCGCCCTCGGGGCGACCACGGACAGCGGCCGGCTGGTCGGCTTCGTCTACGGCATGCCGAACGACCGCGCCCACTGGTGGTCCACGGTCGTCGAGCCGTATCTGCGCGCCACCGGCTCCGAGGGCTGGCTGGACGACGCCTTCGTGATCACCGAGCTGCACGTCCACCCCGCCTACCAGAACCGGCGGATCGGCCGGTCACTGATCACCACGATCACCGCGAGCGCGCGGGAGCCGCGCAGCATCCTCTCCGCGATCGACACCGACAGCCCGGCCCGAGCCCTCTACCGCAAGCTCGGCTACCACGACCTGGCCCGACCGGTGCACTTTCCGAGTGCGCCGAGGCCGTATGCGGTGATGGGGGCGCCGTTGCCGTTGCTGGGGTGACCGGGGTGGGCCGGGGGTCCGGGGGTTGTCCCCGGGGGATGCGGTCCGAGTGCGCCGAGGCCGTATGCGGTGATGGGGGCGCCGTTGCCGTTGCTGGGGTGACCTGCCGCTCCCCGCGTCACGGAAGTCGTTTCCCGACCGTTGTCCCCTGCCGCTAATCTCCTCGCATTCCCACTACGCAGCAGGAGACCACGATGGCCCACGTCCAGCGCATGTCCACGACGATGATCAAGACGCTGCGCGACGACCCGGCCGACGCCGAGACCGCCAGTCACAAGCTGCTGGTCCGCGCCGGGTACGTCCGCCGTACGTCCGCGGGCGTGTGGACCTGGCTGCCGCTCGGTAAGAAGGTGCTGGACAACGTCTCGCGCGTGGTGCGCGAGGAGATGGACGCCATCGGCGGCCAGGAGGTCCTGCTGCCGGCGCTGCTGCCCAAGGAGCCCTACGAGGCGAGCGGGCGCTGGGAGGAGTACGGCGATCTCCTCTTCCGTCTGAAGGACCGCAAGGGCGCCGACTATCTGCTCGGGCCCACGCACGAGGAGATCTTCACCCTCACGGTCAAGGACCAGTGCACGTCCTACAAGGACCTGCCCGTGATCCTCTACCAGATCCAGACGAAGTACCGCGACGAGGCGCGTCCCCGCTCCGGCGTGCTGCGCGGGCGCGAGTTCCAGATGAAGGACTCGTACTCCTTCGACACCACGGACGAGGGCCTCGCCGAGTCCTACCGGCTGCACCGCGAGGCGTACACGCGGATCTTCGAGCGGCTCGGCCTCGACTACCGCGTCGTGTCCGCCGTCTCGGGCGCGATGGGCGGCTCGGCGTCGGAGGAGTTCCTGGCCCCGGCCGGGGCCGGCGAGGACACCTTCGTCGACTGTCCGGCCTGTGACTACGCCGCCAACACCGAGGCGGTCACCGCGGTCGTGGCGCCCGTCGACCCGTCGGACCACGGCCCCGTCGAGGAGCTGGACACCCCCGACACCCCCACCATCGAGACTCTCGCCGCGCACCTGGGCGTGCCCGCCTCGGCGACGTTGAAGAACCTTCTGGTCAAGGTCGACGGCGAGATCACGGCCGTCGGCGTACCGGGCGACCGCGAGGTGGACCTCGGCAAGCTCGGTGAGCACCTGGCCCCCGCCGTCGTGGAGTTGGTGAAGGCCGAGGACTTCGTCGGCCGGCCCGATCTCGTCCGCGGCTACGTCGGCCCGCAGGGCCTCGGGGTGCGCTACATCGCCGACCCCCGCGTGGCCCCCGGCACGGCCTGGGTCACCGGCGCCAACAAGGCCGACAAGCACGCCCGCAACGTGGTGTGCGGGCGGGACTTCGAGGTCGACCAGTACCTCGACGTCGTCGTGGTCGAGCCCGGCGACCCGTGCCCCCGCTGTGGCGCGGGCCTGGAGATCGGGCGGGCGATCGAGATCGGCCATATCTTCCAGCTCGGCCGGAAGTACGCCGACGCCTTCGGCCTCGACGTGCTCGGGCAGCAGGGCAAGCCGGTGCGGGTCACCATGGGTTCGTACGGCATCGGCGTCTCCCGGGCCGTCGCCGCGCTCGCCGAGCAGACCCACGACGCGTCGGGTCTGTGCTGGCCGCGCGAGGTCGCCCCGGCGGACGTGCACATCGTCGCGGCGGGCAAGGCCGTGCAGACGGAACTCGCCCTGGAACTGGCCGAGAAGCTGGGCGCCGCGGGCGTCCGGGTCCTGGTCGACGACCGCGCGGGCGTGTCGCCCGGCGTGAAGTTCACCGACGCGGAACTGATCGGTGTGCCCACGATCCTCGTCGTCGGTCGCGGTGCCGCCTCCGGCGTGGTCGAACTCAAGGACCGCCGCACCGGCACCCGTGAGGAACTGCCCGTGGACGAGGCGCTGAGCCGCTTGGCCGCGGCGGTGTAGGGCGCGTTGCCGTCGGCGGCGGGCGCCCTGCGGGCGCGCGTCCTCAATCGCCGGACGGGCTTGATGTGGCTGGGCTCAGCCAAAACCAGCCCGTCCGGCGATTGAGGACACCGCCGCGCAGCGGTGGTGCGCCCCCGGCCAAGCAAGCGCGCAGCGCTACAGCAAGCCGGCGAACTCCAGGAGGAGTTCGCCCGCCGGGCGGGCACCGGTGGACAGTTCGCGGACGCCCGCTTCCACCGCCCGGAAGACCGTCCAGCCACGCAGCCGGTCGCGGTCGACGTCCAGCGACTCCGCCAGCTTCGCCACCCGGCGCCGTGCCGCGGCGGGTGCGCCGGGGGCGGCCAGCAGGGTGTCGAGCCGGTCCCGAACCAGCCAGGCCAGGTCATAGGCCCGCTCTCCGACCAGCGGGCGCGGACCGATCGCCAGCCAGGGCGAGCGGTCGCCCGCGAGGACGTTGCCCTGGTGGTAGTCGCCGTGCAACAGGGACGGCTGCGGGTCCCCGGCGTCGGCCACCAGGCCCTCGCGCAGGTCCAGCGCCTCGTCGATCATCGTCCGGACGTCCGCCGCCCACGACTCGGCGCGGTGCTCGCGCAGCACGTCCGCCAGCGTGGCCGTGTGGTCCGCGACGCCGGTGAACGGGTGCCCCTCCGCCGGTGGTACCCACAGGCGCTGCAACGTCGCCGCCGCCTCCAACAGGGCTTTGGCGTCCGCCAGGGAGCGCAGGCTCACATCGCCGTGCAGTCGCTCCAGGAGCAGCACGCCCGCGCCCGGGTCGGCGCGCAACGGCCGCACCGCGCCCCGGCCGTTCCAGTGGGCGAGCGCCGCGTGTTCCCGGGCGATCGCGCCGTCGGGCAGGCCGAGCTTGAGCGCCGCGGGGGTGCCGTCGGACTGCCGGACGAGGACGACCATGCTGGTCCGGCCGCCCGGGGTCTGCACCCGATCGGGCGTCAACTCCCAGCGGTCCAGGTACTCCTGGGCGCTGCCGGGCAGGTCGGCGAGCCATCGGAGTGCCGCCGCGCCGCCCTCTTCGCCCTCCCGGGCCCCCCGGCTTTCGCGGCCCAGGGCGCGCACCAGCCGCTCCGGCGGTTCGAGGCGGTCCTTCGCGTTGGCCATCCCTGCGCTGTCCTTTTCGTCTGTGCTGGTCAGAGGCGCTTCGACGCGCCGTCCGGTGAGCTGTCGGCGCCGGTTCGAGGAGCCCGCTCGACGAGCCCAGGGAAGGCTACGCTGCCGCCCCGCCAGCGCACCGCCCGCACCGCCGCCTCGCGCAGCGCGGCCGCCGCCTCGCGGCGCCGGGCGCCGGTGGCGGCCCGTACGAGATCGGCGTAGACGGCGGCGAGCCGGCTCTCCAGCTCCGCCGCGAGCCGCACGGCCGCGGCCTCGTCCGGCACGGCGAACGGCAGCGCGTACGCGGCGGACGCGGCCTCGGGCGTGCCGCCCAGGGACCGGACGGAGCGCCACATCGCGTCCCGGCGGGCCCGGTGGGCGTCGTGCGCCTCCCGGGCCTCCGACTGCCGTGCCTCGCCGACGCGCGCGCCGACGACCCCGTACCCGTACACGGCGGCGTGCTCGGCCGCGAGCGCCGCCTGGGCCGCCTCCAGCGCCGGGTCGTGCTTCTTGGAGCCGGGTGACGCGCTCACGCGACACCGCCGAGGAGATAGGCGTGGGCCGCGCCCGAGGCCGCGACGGAGGCGAGGAGACGGGCGAGTTCGGGCGGCGCGGAGGCCAGGGCCGCGGTGTGGGTGTCGGCGGTACGCCGCTCGGCGTCCGCGAGGGCGGCCAGCGCCGCCTTCTCGTCCTGGGGAACCGCGGGGCCGGCCTTCCCGGCGGGCGCGGAAGCGGAAGGCCCGGAAGGGGAGCCCGAAGCCGAAGCGGAACCCGAAGCGGAAGGAGAAGCGGAGGCCGGGCGCGCCCCGAGGGCCGCCGCGTGCCGGGCGACCTCGGCCCGCAGCGGGCGCAGCCGCTCAGCGAGCGCGGCGTGCGCGCCGATCGTCGCGTCGTACCGCTCCAGCAGCGCCGCCGAGCCCCGCCCGGCGCGGGCGCGCAGCCGCTCCTCGGCCGAGGAGCGTTCGTCGCGGGGGTCCGGATCGTCGGAACAGCCGGTCAGCAGCGCGCCGCCGCCCGCCAGCAGGGCCGCCGCGCCGCCTGCCAGTACCCTGCGTCTGCGCGGGTCGCCGGGGCCCCGCGTCGTCGTCGTGAGCGACACGATCCTCTTTCCGCCTGGTCGGGTCATGATCACCGGACGTGAGCGTACCGGCGCGCGGTCACCCGACCGGGGAGCGGGCACCGAATCGTCAGTCGGCTGCCGGAACAGATAGGCTTTGACCAGACACGCGACATTCCCACAACAGCACACGCGGCCGAGGAGTCACCCGGATGAGCACCACCCAGAGCGAGAGGCTGCGCGAATTGCTCGCCCCTCTCGTCAGCGCGCGAGAGCTGGATCTGGAAGAGGTCGAGGTGACGCCGGCCGGCAAGCGCCGTGTGCTCCGCATCGTGGTCGATTCCGATGAGGGTGTGCAGCTGGACGCGTGTGCGGAAGTCAGCCGTGCGATCTCCGAGAAGCTCGACGAGACGGACGTCATGGGCGGGACCCCCTATGTGCTGGAGGTCACCTCGCCCGGCGCCGACCGCCCCCTGACCGAGCACCGCCACTACGTACGGGCCACCGGCCGCCTGATCAAGGCGCAGCTGACCGAGGGCGGCGAGCTCGTCGCGCGCATCGTCGCCGTCGACGACGAGGGGCTGGACCTGGAGGTACCGGGTGTGAAGGGCCGCAAGCCCACCGCCCGAAGGCTGGCCTTCGCGGAGATCGCGAAGGCCCGCGTGGAGATCGAGTTCAACCGGAAGTCCCCGCAAGAAGCCGACATGGCCGAGGACGAGACCGACGAGAGTCAAGAGGAGGCGTAGCCGTGGACATCGACATGAGTGCCCTGCGGGGTCTGGTGCGAGAGAAGGAGATCTCTTTCGACCTGCTGGTCGAGGCGATCGAGTCGGCCCTCCTCATCGCGTACCACCGCACCGAGGGAAGCCGCCGCCGCGCCCGCGTCGAGCTGGACCGCGCGTCCGGCCACGTCACGGTGTGGGCGAAGGAGGACCCGCAGGACCTGGAGGAGGGCGAGGAGCCCCGCGAGTTCGACGACACGCCTTCCGGCTTCGGCCGGATCGCGGCGACCACCGCCAAGCAGGTCATCCTCCAGCGTCTGCGCGACGCCGAGGACGAGATCACTTTCGGTGAGTTCGCCGGCCGCGAGGGCGACGTCGTCGCGGGCGTCGTCCAGCAGGGCAAGGACCCCAAGAACGTCCTGGTCGACATCGGCAAGCTGGAAGCCATCCTGCCGGTCCAGGAGCAGGTGCCGGGCGAGGAGTACAAGCACGGCACGCGTCTTCGGACGTACGTCGTCCGGGTGGCGAAGGGTGTCCGCGGTCCGTCCGTGACGCTCTCGCGCACCCACCCCAACCTGGTGAAGAAGCTCTTCGCCATGGAGGTCCCGGAGATCGCGGACGGCTCGGTGGAGATCGCCGCCATCGCCCGCGAGGCCGGCCACCGCACCAAGATCGCTGTCCGGTCCACCCGGTCCGGGCTGAACGCCAAGGGCGCCTGCATCGGCCCGATGGGCGGCCGCGTCCGCGCGGTCATGGCCGAGCTGCACGGCGAGAAGATCGACATCGTCGACTGGTCGGACGACCCGGCGGAGCTCGTGGCGCACGCGCTGTCCCCCGCGCGGGTGAGCAAGGTCGAGGTCGTGGACCTCGGCGCGCGCTCCGCCCGGGTGACCGTGCCGGACTACCAGCTCTCCCTCGCCATCGGCAAAGAAGGCCAGAACGCCCGCCTCGCGGCGCGGCTGACCGGCTGGCGGATCGACATCCGCCCGGACACCGAGCAGGACGGGCAGTCCTCGGACCGCTCCGACCGTTCCGAGCAGCCCTACCGTTCCGAGCGGGCCGACCGCTACCGGGACTGATCAGCGGGAAGATCAACTGAACCACGGGAGGGGCGCGGGCCGGCAACGGCCCGCCGCCCCTCGCGAGTGACATCCGGAGCCATATCCGGAGCGGCCCCGAAGGGTGGCCGAAATCCATATGTGCCCGATCATCGCCCCACAGGGATGAGGTCGGCGCGGGGAGGTAGACTTAATCAGTGTCTGGCCGGACGCATGCCCGCGCATGCCCTGAGCGCACCTGTGTGGGGTGCCGGGAGCGAGCGGCCAAGGGCGATCTGCTGCGGATCGTGGTGAACGAGGGCGCTTGCGTCCCCGATCCTCGCGGTACGCTGCCCGGCCGGGGTGCCTCCGTGCATCCCACACTGGTCTGCCTCGATCTGGCGGTCCGCCGCCGGGCGTTCTCCCGGGCCTTCAAAAGCCAGGGACCGTTCGATACCTCGGCGCTTCGGCACTACGTCGATCAGGCCGAGCGGCACGGCCAGGCAACACCGTAAGAAGAACGGCACGGGAAACCGTGCGGTCAGGTACCTCGCGAGTTGGAAGTAGGTCGAGATTGCGATGAGCACTCGATGAGTACGCGATGAGTACGCCCATGAAGTAGCGACGGTCCGGTGGACAACCCGGACCTAGAAGGAGCGATGTGGCTAAGGTCCGGGTATACGAACTCGCCAAGGAGTTCGGTGTTGAGAGCAAGGTCGTCATGGCCAAGCTCCAAGAACTTGGTGAATTCGTCCGTTCGGCGTCCTCGACGATCGAGGCGCCTGTAGTCCGCAAGTTGACTGACGCTTTGCAGGGGCCCGGCGGCAACGCCGGCAAGTCCGCTGCCAAGCCCGCGGCGCCGCGCAAGGCAGCGCCCGCAAAGCCGGGTGCCCCCACTCCGGGTGCCCCGGCCCGTCCCGCTGCCCCGGCCCCCAAGCCGGCCGCGGAGACCCCCGCAACCCCCAAGCCCGCAGGTGGCGCGCCGACCCCGGGTCCCCGCCCGGGTCCGAAGCCCGCCCCGGCGGCTCCGGCCAAGCCCGCGCCGGTCACCCCGGTGCCCGCCGCGGAGTTCTCCGCGCCGGCCCCGGCCCAGCCGAGCCAGCAGGCCCCCTCCGGTCCGCGCCCCGGCGCCACCCCCGGCCCGCGTCCGGCTCGTCCGGCGCCCGCCGGTCGTGACGGCGGTCAGCGGGAAGGCGGCCGCCCCGAGCGTGCCCCCCGCCCGCAGGGCCAGGGTGCCCCGCGTCCCGGTGGCGCCCGTCCGGCCGGTCCCCGTCCGGGCAACAACCCCTTCACCTCCGGTGGCTCCACCGGCATGGCCCGCCCGCAGGCCCCCCGTCCCGGTGGCGCCCCGCGTCCCGGCGGCGACCGGCCCGGCCCCGGCGGTCCGCGTCCGCAGGGCGGTCCCGGCGGCGCTCCCCGTCCCCAGGGTCAGGGCGGCGCCCGTCCGAGCCCCGGTGGCATGCCTCGTCCGCAGGGCGGTCCCGGTGGCGCTCCGCGTCCCGGTGGCGCTCCGGCGGGCAACCGCCCGAACCCGGGCATGATGCCGCAGCGTCCGGCTGCCGGTCCCCGTCCGGGCCCCGGTGGCGGCGGTCGCGGTCCCGGCGGCGGCGCGGGTCGTCCCGGCGGTGCCGGTCGTCCCGGCGGCGGCGGCTTCGCCGGCCGTCCGGCCGGTCCCGGTGGCGGCGGTCGTCCCGGTGGCGGCGGCGGCTTCGCCGGTCGTCCCGGTGGCGGTGGCGCTCCCGGTGGCGGCGGCGGCTTCGGCGGTCGTCCCGGCTTCGGTGGCCGTCCCGGCGGTCCCGGTGCCCGTGGTGGCACGCAGGGTGCGTTCGGCCGTCCCGGCGGTCCGGCGCGTCGTGGTCGCAAGTCGAAGCGGCAGAGGCGCCAGGAGTACGAGGCCATGCAGGCCCCGTCCGTCGGCGGCGTGATGCTGCCCCGCGGTGGCGGCGAGACCATTCGTCTGTCCCGTGGTGCCTCCCTCACCGACTTCGCGGAGAAGATCGGCGCCAACCCGGCGTCGCTCGTCGCCGTGATGATGAACCTCGGCGAGATGGTCACCGCGACCCAGTCGGTGTCCGACGAGACGCTGACGCTCCTCGGTGACGAGATGAACTACCAGGTTCAGATCGTCAGCCCCGAGGAGGAGGACCGCGAGCTGCTCGAGTCGTTCTCCATCGAGTTCGGTGAGAACGAGGGCGGCGAGGAGATGCTCGTCTCCCGTCCGCCGGTCGTGACCGTCATGGGTCACGTCGACCACGGTAAGACCCGACTGCTGGACGCCATCCGCAAGACGAACGTCGTCGCGGGCGAGGCCGGCGGTATCACGCAGCACATCGGTGCGTACCAGGTCGCCACCGAGGTCAACGGCGAAGAGCGCGCCATCACCTTCATCGACACCCCGGGTCACGAGGCGTTCACCGCCATGCGTGCCCGTGGTGCCAAGTCGACCGACATCGCGATCCTCGTGGTGGCGGCCAACGACGGTGTCATGCCGCAGACGATCGAGGCGCTGAACCACGCCAAGGCGGCCGACGTGCCGATCGTGGTCGCGGTCAACAAGATCGACGTCGAGGGTGCCGACCCGACCAAGGTGCGCGGTCAGCTCACCGAGTTCGGTCTGGTGGCCGAGGAGTACGGCGGCGACACCATGTTCGTCGACATCTCCGCCAAGCAGGGTCTGAACATCGACTCCCTGCTGGAGGCCGTGGTCCTCACCGCGGACGCCTCGCTCGACCTGCGCGCCAACGCGGAGCAGGACGCGCAGGGTATTGCGATCGAGGCCCACCTCGACCGTGGCCGCGGCGCCGTGGCCACCGTGCTCGTCCAGCGCGGTACCCTCCGCGTCGGTGACACGATGGTCGCCGGTGACGCCTACGGCCGTGTCCGCGCGATGCTCGACGACAAGGGCCAGAACGTGGAAGAGGCGGGTCCCTCGACCCCGGTCCTCGTCCTCGGTCTGACCAACGTCCCGGGCGCCGGCGACAACTTCCTCGTCGTCGACGAGGACCGCACGGCCCGCCAGATCGCCGAGAAGCGCGCTGCGCGTGAGCGCAACGCCGCCTTCGCCAAGCGCACCCGCCGGGTGTCCCTCGAGGACCTCGACAAGGTGCTCAAGGCCGGTCTGGTCCAGGATCTCAACATCATCATCAAGGGCGACGCGTCCGGTTCGGTGGAGGCTCTCGAGTCCTCGCTGCTCCAGCTCGACGTCGGCGAAGAGGTCGAGATCCGCGTGCTGCACCGCGGTGTGGGTGCGGTCACCGAGTCGGACATCAACCTGGCGACCGGCTCCGACGCCATCGTCATCGGCTTCAACGTCCGCGCCGAGGGCCGTGCCACGCAGATGGCCGAGCGCGAGGGCGTCGACGTCCGCTACTACTCGGTCATCTACCAGGCGATCGAGGAGATCGAGGCGGCCCTGAAGGGCATGCTGAAGCCGGAGTACGAAGAGGTCGAGCTCGGTACGGCGGAGATCCGCGAGATCTACCGCTCGTCCAAGCTGGGCAACATCGCGGGTGTTCTCATCCGCTCCGGCGAGGTCAAGCGCAACACCAAGGCGCGCCTCATCCGCGACGGCAAGGTCGTCGCCGAGGACCTCACGATCCAGGGTCTGCGTCGTTTCAAGGACGACGTCACCGAGATCCGCGAAGGCTACGAGGGCGGTATCAACCTCGGAAACTTCAACGACATCAAGGTCGACGACGTCATCGCGACGTACGAGATGCGCGAGAAGCCGCGCGGCTGATCCGCGTAGAACGACTCGGGGCCGATCGGCGGATTATTTCCGTCGATCGGCCCCGGCCGTTGCATGTACGGTTCTAAGAGCTCGTACACACAGCTTCACCTCACGCCTCCCGGGTGGGCTTCACCCGTTACGCATGTATGTAGGGACACTGTCCTTCGACCTCCTCCTCGGCGACGTCCGGTCGCTGAAGGAGAAGCGCTCCGTCGTCCGTCCGATCGTCGCCGAGCTGCACCGCAAGTACGCGGTGAGCGTGGCGGAGGTCGGCGACCAGGACCTCCACCGCAGAGCCGAGATAGGCCTGGCGGCGGTCTCGGGCGACGCGGCGCACCTCACGGACGTGCTGGACCGCTGCGAGCGCCTCGTCGCCGGGCGGCCGGAGGTGGAACTGCTGTCGGTGAGACGGCGGATCCACGGCGACGACGACTGATGACTGAACCGAAGAAGAAAGAAGTAGGCGCATGACCGACAACGCGCGGGCGCGCAAACTGGCCGACCGCATCCGAGTGATCATTGCGGAGACCCTCCAGCGCCGGATCAAGGACCCGCGGCTCGGCTATGTGACCATCACCGACACCCGGGTCACGGGCGATCTGCAGCAGGCCACCGTGTTCTACACGGTCTACGGCGACGACGAGGAGCGGGCCGCCTCGGCGGCCGCGCTGGAGAGCGCCAAGGGCGTCCTGCGCTCCACGGTCGGCCGGGAGACCGGGGTCCGCTTCACCCCGACCCTGACCTTCGTCCCGGACGCCCTGCCGGACAACGCCCGGACCATCGACGACCTGCTCGCCAAGGCCAAGGCCAAGGACGCGGAGGTCCGTGAGGTGTCCTCGGGCGCGCAGTACGCCGGCGACGCCGACCCGTACCGCAAGCCGGGCGAGGACGAGGACGGCGACGACGCCGGTTCGGACGGCTCGGACAGCAAGGGTGCAGCCTCCGAATGAACCACCAGGCACCCAGCGAGCGCCCCGCGGTGACCCCGGCGGCCGACGCGAGCGCCCCGCCCGCCGCCGAGGTCGCCCCGGCCGCGGAGCCCAAGGGCCCCGCGGCACGGCCGGAGCGCTCGAAGGCGAAGGGACCGCGCCCGGTCTGCCCGGACGGTCTGGTCATCGTCGACAAGCCGGCCGGTTTCACCTCGCACGACGTCGTCGCCAAGATGCGCGGCATCGCGCGGACCCGGAAGGTCGGCCACGCCGGGACCCTCGACCCGATGGCGACCGGTGTGCTCGTCCTCGGCGTCGAGCGGGCGACCAAGCTGCTCGGTCACCTCGCGCTGACCGAGAAGGAGTACGTGGCCACCATCCGGCTCGGGCAGAACACCGTGACGGATGACGCCGAGGGCGAGATCACCTCGTCCGCCGACGCCTCCGGGGTCACCCGCGAGGCGATCGACGCCGGGGTCGCCAAGCTCACCGGCACGATCATGCAGGTCCCGTCGAAGGTCAGCGCGATCAAGATCGACGGCAAGCGGTCGTACGCCCGCGCCCGCGAGGGCGAGGACTTCGAGATCCCGGCCCGGCCGGTGACGGTCTCCTCCTTCGCCGTGCACGCCGTGCACCCGGCCGAGGCGGCCGACGGCACCCCGGTACAGGACCTGCTCGTCTCCGTCGTCTGCTCGTCGGGCACCTACGTCCGCGCCCTCGCGCGCGACCTGGGCGCCGACACCGGCGTCGGCGGCCACCTCACGGCCCTGCGCCGCACCCGCGTCGGCCCGTACGCGCTGGGTGAGGCCCGCACGCTGGACCAGCTCCAGGAGGAGCTGACCGTCATGCCCGTCGCCGACGCGGCCGCCGCTGCGTTCCAGCGCTGGGACGTGAACGAGGAGCAGGCGCGCCTGCTCGGCAACGGCGTCCGGATCAAGGTCCCGCTCTTCGACACCACGGGGCCGATCGCGGTCTTCGGCCCGGACGGCCGCTTCCTGGTGCTGGTCGAGAACCAGGGCGGCAAGGCGAAGAGCCTCGCGGTCTTCGGCTGAGACCCGGCTCCGGCCGAGAACCTTCCGGCTCCGACAGAGGGCGGGCGCACTGCGCCCGCCCTCTGTCTCGCTTTCGGCGCCGTCGTCGCGCCCCACGCGATACCCCTCCGCTGCCGTCTATCCGTCCGGCGCCGCGGATTCACCCCAATGGGCAGGCGCTCGGAGTGAACAACGGGGGTGGAAGGGGGCGCGTTCGGCTCGTGATCTGTCCTGCCGATCATCCGCTGCCTACGGTCGGAACGAACCGGCATGGCGGGGAGGTATCGGCGGATGAGTGCTCGGCGGGCCGATGCGGACGAATCATTGGTGCGTATCCGCGATCTCGCCGGGCGGCCACGCGGCACGGGTTTCGTGGCCGACGACCGTGGCACCGTGATCACCAGCCATGAGGCGGTCGACGGTCTGGCCCGGCTGGTGCTGCACGCGCCGGGCGAGCGCACCTGCCTCGTCGGCGTCGAGGCGGTCACCCCGCTGCCCGGCGCGGACCTCGCCCTCGTGCGCACCGAGGGCCTCTGCGTGCCTCCGCTGCCGGTCGCGGGCGCCGAGTGCGTCGAAGGCGGCGCGAAGGTACGGCTGAGGGCCGGCCGCTGGCAGACCGCCCAGATCATCGGCGACGCCCTGGTGATCTACACCGCGACCGACCGCTTCCATCTGCTCGGGGCGGCGCTGGAGCTGTCCCTCGGCGAGCGGGACGGCCTGCGGCTCGGCGAGGAGGCCACGGGCGGCCCCGTCATCGACGCCCGCACCGGTGCGGTCGTCGCCGTCCTCGGTACCGCGCTCCACACCGAACACCGGGCCGGCGGCTTCGCCATCCCCCTGCGTGCCGCCGCCGCGGCCTCCCCGGACGGCCCCCTGGCCGCGCTTCTCGAGCGCAACGCGGCCACGGTCCCCGCGTACGGTCCCGAGCTCAATCTCGCGGGCGGTCTGCAGCTGACGGCGACCTCGCTGGGCCCGGTCACGGCCTCCCTCGCGTGGAGCGAGCCCGTGGCACGACCGGAGATCGAGAGGGAGTTCGCGCGGTTCCTGAGCGATGACGATGAGGATGACGCCGTCGCGAGCGAAGGACCTGGCGGGGTCGGCGAGGGCGTCGGCGCGGGGCCTGGGGACTGCGGCCAGGGCCCGGCGGCACCGTCCGGAGGCTGCGGGGTTGCCGACCCGGACGCCCGCCGGTGTGGCGGGGGGCCGGATTCGGAGGGCAGCTGTGGTGGCCTGTCGGGGGCCGCTTCGCGTGGCGATCAGGGTTGTCGCCACTGCGGTGGTGGAGGTGGCCGGCCCGACGGTCCGGCGGCAAAAGCCGGCCCCACCCGCCGCGGTGACAGCCGCGAACCGGACGACGGCCCGCCGGATCCTCACCCTGCCCGAAGCGGTAGGGCAAGCGTGCTGGGCCTGGTCGGTGACCCCGGTACCGGACGTACGACCGAGCTGGCGGCGCTCGCCGGGCGGCGGGCGCGGGGGGACGAACCCGCACCGACCGTGTGGTTGCGCGGCGCGGACCTGCGGGTCGGGGACGAGAGCGTCCGGGACGCCGTCGCGCGGGTCCTGGAGACCGCCGGACGGATCGTCACCGCCTCGGCGGGCGCCGACGGCACCGTGGGGGACCCCACCGACGCCACCCCCGAGGCCGTCGCGGAAATGGCGCACCGCGTGGGCCGCCCGCTCCTGATCCTGCTCGACGGCCCCGAGGAGATGCCGCCCGGCCTCGCCCACGCCCTCGCCGGCTGGACCGCCGCGACCGCGGACTGGCTGGAGAAGACGGCCACCCGGCTGATCGTCGCCTGCCGCCCGGAGCACTGGGAGAGCGCCGGTGCCCTCTTCCCGCCCGGCGCGCTGCACGTGCCGTCGCCCGCGTCCCACCCCCGCGCGCTGCCGCCCTGCGTCCTGCTCACCGACCTCGCGCCCGGCCAGGCCGCCGAGGCCCGCGCCGCCTACGGCCTCACCCCCGACGCCCTCTCCCCGGCGGACGCCTGCCACCCCCTCACCCTGCGCCTCCTCGCCGAGGTCCAGGCCGCGCTCCCGGACGGCCACGTGCGCGGCGGCCCCGAGGACCGGGCCCCCGACCGGTGGGACGTCTTCTCCGCCCACCTCGATCTCGTGTGCCTGCGGATCGCCGTCCGGCTGGCCGCCGCGCGCACACCACCGCCGCGCGGTGCGGCGGTGCGGCGGCTCGCCACCCGCGTCGCCGGGCAGGTGCACGAGGCCGCGCGGCGGTGCCTGGGCCCGGGCCAGGGGGAGCTGGAACGGGAGGCCTTCGAGGAGCTGTTCCCCTGGCGCACGGGCTGGGCCTCCGCCGTGCTCACCGAGGGCCTGCTCGTCCCGGCCGGCGCGGGGTACCGCTTCGCACACGAGGAATTCTCCGACTGGCTCCAGGGCGCGCACCTCGACCTCGATACCGCCCTGCACGCCCTGGTGCACCACTGGTACGAGCCCGAGGGCACCCCCGGCCGGGCCGCCGCCCGGCTGCCGTCCCGGCGGGAGGAGGAGTCCGCGCGGACACCGGCGGCCCGCCGCCGCAGCCGGCGCGGCGGCGACGCCGCGCGGAAGCCGTCCCGGCCGCTCCCCGTCCCGCGCCATCGCATCGGCCCGGTCCTCCAGGCGTTGTTCCTCCTCGCCCGGCGCTCGGGCCCCGCCGAGCTCGCCGACCGCCTCGGCGCGCTGGTCCACGCCGTCGAGACCGTCCCGCTGCGGTCCATGCCGGTCCCCGAGGAGGGCGGGGCGGAGCAGGAGACCGGGGCCACGGCGGCGGACGGGGTGCCGGCCAACGGGGAGGAGGCACCCCGGACCGTTCCCGACCCCGTCTGGTGGGCCGCACACCTGCTCGGCGAAGCGTTGCTGCGGGTACCGGACGCCACGCCCTACCTCGATGTCCTGCGGCTGCTCGCCGAGCGCGTCACCGCCCGCTCCCTGGCCCACGGCGGCTTCGACGGCGGAGCCACCCGCACCTTCGGCGGCCTCGCGGAATTCGGACCGTGGTTCTGGCTCCGGCTGCCGCTCGGCACCGCCGACCGCCTCGAACTGCTGCGCGTCCTCGTCCCCGCCGACGGACCGCCCCCCGGACCGGCCGCCGCCCCCGCCGCCCAGCGCCCCTCGCCGCAGCCGGACCGCTTCCTGACCGCCGTGGCGACCGTGCTCACCGAGGACCCCTGCACGGCGCAGCCGCTGCTGTGCCAGTGGTTCGGCGACGACCGCCCCCTCCAGACGACACCGGACGGCGGCGCCACCGGCTTCGGCGTGCGCCCCACTGTCTCCGCCGCCGCCCAGGCCCTCCTGCACACCCACCGCAGGCGCGCCGTCGACGACCTGGCCGAGGCGCTCGTGGACGCCGCGCACCCCCACGCCGACGAGTTGTTGTCCGCCCTCGCCGAGGACGAGCCCTCCGCGCTCTGCCGGGCCGTCGACCGCTGGGCCCACCACGACCGCGTCGACCGGCACGTGGCCGCCGCCGCGTACGCGCTCAAGGCCGCGCCCCACGTCACCACCGAGGCCGACCGGCAACTGCTGCGCTACTCCGCGCTCGCCCTGCTCGACCGCCCCGCCGAGGGCACCCTGCACGGCGTGGCGCTCGCCCTGCTCGTCCGCGACCGGCAGACCCGATCCAAACATCTCCCGCAGGCGATCGCCCGCTTCACCTCCGGCGACCCGCACCTGCCGCCCGGCGCCCTCGCCGCTGCCCTGACCACCCACCCCGAGCCCGTCCTCGCCGCCTTCCGCGCCCGGCTCTACCAGCCGGGGGAGGGGCCGGGCGACGTGCTGCGCACCCTCGCCGAGGTCACCACCCCCGCCCTGGCCCGTCGCGCGGCCTCGCTCGTGCGCGAGCACCTGGAGCACCACCCCGAGGGCGCCGCCCACGCCGCCGCGTTCGTCGACCGGCGGCTGGAGGCGGGCCCGGCCGGCCGGGCCGTTCTCTTCCCGCTGGTCGCGGATCTGCTGCGGACCCACCCGGCCCAGGTCCGCCGGGCCCTCGCGCCCGTCCTGGCCGCCCCGGGCACGTCCGTGTCCCGCCCGCTGCGCCAGGAGTTGCTGGAGGTGCTGCTGGAGTGCGAGCAGTACGGGCCGCACGAGCGGGACGTCACCGTCCTCGACACCCTGCTGCGGGCGGTGGTGAGCGGGGTCGGCGAGCGCGGTGAGGCGCGGACGCGGGACCTCGTCCATCGCACGGGGCTGTTGATGGCCCGGACGCCGGAGGGTGCCGCCTGCTTCGACCGACGGCTGACCCAGCTCGCCCGTGACGTGCCGGCCTTCGGCGCCCAGGTGCGGGGGTGGCTGCGGACCGCGCCGGCGCAGTGGGCGGTGGTGGTGGGCCCGGGCGCGCGCATCAGGCTGACGGCGGGAGGGGAGTCGGAGCCGACGGGCAGGGAGGGTGCCGGTCCGGCGCGGACCCCGTCGTCCCCCGAGACTCCGCCGTCGTCCGAAGATCGGGCGGAGGCGGCGGACGCGCGCATTCCGGATGCTGCGGCGGATTCGGCGGACCCGAAGGCGGCGGCGGACCCCGCGACCAGTGCACCGGCCGATGCGAACCGTCGTCTACCGGCATGGCACTCTTAGTCCTGCGTAAAACGACAGACAAAGGTTCGGGTTCGGGCGAGGAGCGGGCACAGTGCAGCGCTGGCGTGGCTTGGAGGACATCCCCCAGGACTGGGGGCGCAGCGTCGTCACCATCGGCTCGTACGACGGCGTGCACCGCGGGCATCAGCTGATCATCGGCCGGGCGGTGGAGCGGGCGCGCGAACTGGGCGTGCCCTCGGTCGTGGTGACCTTCGACCCGCACCCCAGCGAGGTCGTGCGCCCCGGCAGCCACCCGCCCCTGCTGGCGCCGCACCACCGGCGCGCGGAGCTGATGGCCGAGCTCGGGGTGGACGCGGTGCTGATCCTGCCGTTCACGGCGGAGTTCTCGAAGCTCTCGCCCGCCGAATTCGTGGTGAAGGTGCTCGTCGACAAGCTGCACGCGCGGCTCGTCGTCGAAGGCCCGAACTTCCGCTTCGGCCACCGCGCGGCCGGCGACGTCGGCCTCCTGAAGGAGCTCGGCGGCACCTATGACTACGACGTCGAGGTCATCGACCTGTATGTGACCGGCGCGGCGGGCGGCGGACTGCCGTTCTCCTCCACCCTGACCCGGCGCCTGGTCGCCGAGGGGGACGTGGCGGGCGCCATGGAGATCCTCGGCCGCCCGCACCGCGTCGAGGGCGTCGTGGTGCGCGGCGCGCAGCGCGGCCGCGAGCTGGGCTTCCCGACCGCCAACGTGGAGACGCTGCCGCACACCGCGATCCCGGCGGACGGGGTCTACGCGGGCTGGCTGACCGTCGGCGCCGAGGCGATGCCCGCGGCCATCTCGGTCGGTACGAACGTGCAGTTCGACGCCACCGAGCGGACGGTGGAGGCCTACGCCATCGACCGGGTCGACCTCGATCTGTACGGGATGCACGCGGCCGTGGACTTCCTCGCCTACCTGCGCGGGATGGAGAAGTTCGAGTCCATCGAGGCCCTGCTGGACTGCATGGCGGACGACGTGAAGCGGGCGCGGGAACTGGTCGCGGCCCACGAGAGCGCCGCCCCGGTCGGCTGACGACCCACGCGCGTACCGCGTACGTGTGACGTACGGGTGAAACGAGGGGCCCCGGGCGGCGACTGCCGCCCGGGGCCCTTTCGTGTCCCCGTGGTTGCTGCTGCGGTTACTGCTGAGGGGGGTACTGCTGGGGGTAGCCGTAGTCACCCTGCTGGGGAGGCTGCTGCCAGCCGCCCGGCTGCTGGTACGGACCCGGCTGCTGGTAGGGCTGCTGAGGCTGCCCGCCGTACGGGTTGGGGGCCGCGGGCGCGCCCTGACCGGGGTATCCGGGATACCCGGGCTGGGCGGGGTCCGGCGCGTAGCCGCCCGGCACCGGCGGGGCCAGGTGCGGCGGCGGGGTGCCGCCGTCGGAGGTCCACAGGCCTTGCTGCTGCTGCGCCCGTACGAAGTCCTCGGCGACCATGGCGGACAGGTTGAAGTACGCCTCGCGGGTCTTCGGCCGCATCATGTCGAGATCGACCTCCGCACCCGCCGCCAGGTGCTCGTCGAAGGGCACGACGACGACACCGCGGCAGCGGGTCTCGAAGTGCGACACGATGTCCTCCACCTTGATCATCTTTCCGGTCTCCCGGACCCCGGAGATGACCGTGATGCTCCGCGAGACGAGCTCGGCGTAGCCGTGCGCGGAGAGCCAGTCGAGGGTGGTGCTGGCGCTGCTCGCACCGTCGACGGACGGCGTCGAGATGATTATCAGCTGGTCGGCGAGGTCGAGGACGCCGCGCATCGCGCTGTAGAGCAGACCGGTGCCCGAGTCGGTGAGGATGATCGGGTACTGCTTGCCCAGGACGTCTATCGCCCGCCGGTAGTCCTCGTCGTTGAAGGTCGTCGAGACCGCCGGGTCCACGTCGTTGGCGATGATCTCCAGACCGGAGGGCGCCTGCGAGGTGTAACGGCGGATGTCCATGTAACTGTGCAGGCCCGGAATCGCCTGCACGAGGTCACGGATCGTCGCACCCGTCTCGCGGCGCACCCGGCGGCCGAGCGTGCCCGCGTCGGGGTTGGCGTCGATCGCGAGGATCTTGTCCTGGCGCTCGCTGGCGAGCGTCGAGCCGAGCGCGGTGGTGGTCGTCGTCTTGCCGACACCGCCCTTGAGGCTGATGACCGCGATGCGGTAGCAGGACAGCACCGGCGTCCGGATCAGCTCCAGCTTGCGCTGCCGCTCGGCCTCTTCCTTCTTGCCGCCGAACTTGAACCGGCTGTTGCCGCTCTGCTTCCTCGGCTTGGGCTTGTTCTTGAGCAGCCGCTCCGAGGACAGCTCCACCGCCGCGGTGTAACCGAGCGGCGCCCCGTGCACGGACCGCTGCCGCTGCTCCGGCGCCACGGCCGGCCAGCCGCCGGTCCGCGGGTCGACGGGGGCGGCGGGCTGCGCGGGGTCGGGCATGGCCCCGGGCGGCACCGGGGACGCGGCCGGGGGGAGCGCACCGGGCGGCGGTGCGTACGCGGCGTGCGGAGCCTGCGGTGTCCGGGGTGCCTGCGGCGGCTGACCCGGCGAGTACGGGCCGGGCTGGGCGGTGTACGGGCCGGGAGCGGCCGCGGGGGGCTGCTGCCCGGACGGCGGCATGCCGGGGCTCTGTTGCGCCTGCGCGGGCTGACCGGGCATCGGCTGACCGGGCATCGGTTGTGCCGGGCCGGGCTGTCCGGGGACGGCGGCCGGGGGCATCGCCCCGGGCTGGTCGTACGACGACTGCGGGGCGGCACCGGGGCCGGCGTCCTGCGGCCGCGGGTAGCCGTAACCGCCCTGCGGCGCCGGCGTGTGGGCCTGCGGCGCCGGTACGGGGGCGGCCGGGGCGTCGGTGCGCGGGTAGCCGTAACCACCCGTGCCCGGGCCCTCCTGGCTCTCCCGGCCCTCCTCATGGTCCGGGAGGTGCAGCGGGGCAGAGGCCTCGGGGGCGGGGTCGCGCGGCGCCGGGATCGTTGCGGCCGCGTGCGGCTCCGGCTCCGGCTCCGCCGAGCGGGCTTCCGCGTCGGGGCGGGGATAGCCGTAACCACCGGTCGGCGCGGGGGCGTCGGCCTCGGGTGCCGCCGGGGGCTCCTCGGCGGGAGGGGCACTCGGCAGCGGCGGAGGCCCGGCAGGCGCGGGCGCCGCGGCGGCCGGGGTGCTCCGCGCATCGGGGCGCGGGTAGCCGTAGCCGTCGGCCGGGGGTGTGGGTGCGTCGGCGGGGGCGCTTTGGAGCGGCGGTCCGGTGGGCGCCGGAGCGTCCTGCGCGTCGGGGCGCGGGTAGCCATAGCCGCCCTGCGGGGCCGTGGGGTTGGGCGGGGGCGGGAAGGCCTGCGGTGCCGGCTGGGCGGGCGGCGGCGTCGCGGTCGCACCGGCGCCGGGGAACGGCGCAGCGGCATCCGGCGCCGACGGCGGCCACGTACCCGGGCTCGCGGGCGGGAAGTTCGGGGGAAGTGGCGGCAGCGCGACCTGCGGGAGCGACGGCGGGTCCCACGACTGGGCCGCCGGGCCGTCCGCGTCACCCGAGCCGGCCGCGGTGTCCCCGGCGCCCGGGGCGGCGCCCTTCGGGCCCTCGTCCCTACGGCCCTCGGCCCCTGGGCCCGGTCGCGCCGCGGCGTCGGCGCCCGGGGCGTCCGCCGCCTGCGCGGCGGCATGCGACTCGGCCGCGTCGGCGGCTTTCTCGTCCTGCGCCACGGCACTGGAGAAACGCGTCGTGGCGCCGCCCGCGGCGGGCGCGTCGGCCGTGGGGGACGGCCACAGCGGTTCGCCCGTGGGCGGCGGAGGCGGAGTGTCATCCGCCGCGTCGGCCTCGCTCACGTCGGCGGGAGCACCCTCGGTGGCCCCGGGGCCCGGGGCGGGCGACGGGTTCTGCGTGTACCAGGCGGGCGGCGAGTAGTCGATGGTGAACTCGCCGGTGTGCTCGTAGTCGTGTTCGGCGTCGGACCGGTCCTCGCCGGCTGTGTCCCCTGCCGCGCGGATCTCGTTCCGATCGCTGCCCACAATTCCTCCTGCTGCTGGTTTGGTCCGGCGCCCGATGGAGCCGCCTGTCGGGGCCGACCGATCCCGTCGTCCGACTGCCCGGGTCCCCCATGGGTGACGCGACAGGCGCGGCGTCGGGTTTCTCCCGTGCGTACGCACACCAAGACTAATCGTCATCCGTACCGCCACGGCAGGCCCGTCCCCGACCCATCAGCCGCCCCCGCCGTCACCTGCCCGTCCGCGCCCGAAGTGGCGCCCCGGCCGCTTCTCCGGCATACGGGCGCACGCCCATGCGGAACGTACGGACGACGGAGCCTTCCTGACATGTCCCGTTATCTGCCGCTCATTCACCGGGGAATCGGCACCCGGGCCCCGCCCCTCAGTCCATCCGGCGCTCGGCACCCAGCAGCCCCGCCTCGGGCTCGGTCGGCCGCGTGGCGACGTACATCCGGGACCGGGATGTGCACCAGAGGGTGACGCCGTCCGGAAGCGTGGACAGTGCCTCCACGTCGCTCTGCGGCAGCCCCATGATGCGGCCGGCCTGCCGTGCCTCCTCCGGCGAGACCCGCTGGATGCCGACGAGATCGGCGGCCTCCATCAGCCGCGCGGCGACGGGACTCAGATAGGGGAGCAGGGTCAGCACGGGCTGCCAGGGGGCGGAACCGACGCGTCCACGAGGTGGCCGCGCACCGCAGTCACGGACAAGCAGCACCGGGCTGTGCACCGACGGGCCCTGCGGCGGCAACCGGCCCACGTCGTGCAGGGTGACGCACTGCTGCCCGCTGTTGGCGGCCTGCGCGAGCGCCGTCCACAACGGCCGGCGGCCGGTCTCGACGGCGACGCGGGCACCGGTGGCGACGGAACGCACGGCGATGACCTGTGCCGTCCACGCCCCACCGACCAGGACCACGTCGAAGGGGCTGGGGCGGCCCAGGCCGAGGACCGCCGGAGCGCCCTGCGCGTCGGAGCCGATGACGACACCGTCGTCGCCCACCGGCAGCGCCAGCGACTCGAACTCCTCCGCCGACAGCTCGTGCCGCCCGCGCCGGGGCCCGAGCAGCCCGAAACCGAAGCGCGGCCGACGGACGGCGGGCGCCGGGGCGGGCGGGGGAGTGGGTGAAGCGGCGTTCATCAGCGGGTCCCTCCCAGCGGCAGGGTGGCGAGGACACCGGGCACCTGCTCGCGGTCCAGCCGGATCAGCCCGACCTTCACGGCCCGCGCGGCCCGCTCCATCTCCCGGCCGAGCGCCGCCAGTTCATCGGCGCTGCGCCCGGTGATTCGCACGTGCCCCGTCACCGTCGGGGCGTGCCGCCCGCCGCGCGTGCGCCCACGGCCCAGCGTCAGGCTCAGCGTCGTCACCGACGCGGGCAATGAGGTGAGCAGCGCGGCCAACTGCGGCAGCGGAGTCGCCGCCGGGCCCAACCGGGGCCAGCGGCCCACCCAGTACGTGCTGTGCCACCGGTCGTCGCAGCGCCAGGCGCGGGCGGTCTCGGCGGTCCGGCGCGCGGCGGCCCCCGTGCGCCCCGCTTGGGCCGTGGCCATCGGATTGACGCTCGCGGCCGTGGCGATCGCGGCCGTCAGCTCCTCCTCCGACAGCACCGCCGCCGTGAAGCCCGCGCCGTGCAACCGGCTCGCCAGCTGGTCCGCCGCCCGCAGCACACAGCGCCGCGCGCCCTCCGCGCCGCCACCGCGCGCGGCGACGGCCTCCGGGCACAGTTCCGGGTCGAACTTCAGCGCCACCCAGGTCAGCCGCACGGCGGGGGAGCCGGTCAGCGCCTGCAGCGGCGCATAGCTCCGGGCGGTCAACGCCTGGGCGGGCAGATGCGGCGCGGGCGACGGCAGTGTGCTCTGCACGACCTGAGCGGACTCCAGCCGGATGCCGTCCACGTCCATCGCGTCCCGCAACAGGGCGAGCGGTAGCGCCTTCTCCGTGCGGTGCGCGCGCAGCGGGGCGTCCACGGCCTCGATCCGCAGCACCGCCGTCAGGAACGTCCCGTCCCCGACCAGGCCCACCACGCGCCGCTCACGGGCGGCGAACGCCTCGGTGCGCAGCGCCGGTTCGCACTCCACGACCGGCGCGAGCCCCGGATGCGTCCCCGGGGCCGCGGGCTCCGCAGCGCGCCGCACGCGCCGCCGCAGCGCGAGGCCCGTGGTCAGCCAGTCCACGATCGGCCGGTGTGCCCGGCGCAGCACCGCGAGGAGCACCAGCACCACGGCGAACACCGCCGCCGGCACCAGCGCCGCCCGGCCGACGGCCCACCCGACGAGCACGACGGCCGCCGCCACCTCGACGAGCACCAACTGTCGCAACAGCGACGATCCGGGCGCCCCCGGCCCCGCGGCGGGTCGTGGGAGCACCGCCCCCGAAGCCGCCGGAACGGTGGCGGCGGAGTCCGGCCGGGGTGCCGGGCCTGCCGGCCCGGACCGGCCCGTCGTGCCTCCCGCCGCCCGTACGCGCGTCGCGGCAGCCATCCCCGTCAGAGCCCCCTCGTATATCCCGAAATGCACCGGCAATGCCCGCGCCGAAATGGTGTACCGCCTCTTGAGAGACAGCTCCCCGACGTCGAGCTTCTCTCGCCTACGGGCATAGTAGAGGGTCGGTACGACACCGGGACCGAGGGCGGCGCCCGTCAACCGAAGCCGAATACTGGGGAGAAACGGCGCAACATGGCATCACGGCGGGATGAACTCAACGCCTACACTTTCGCGAAGAAACGGACAGTTGCCGCCTTTCTGCAACCCTCGCCCAGCGGAACGGAAGAGGGAGCGCCGCGCCCGCTGCGCACCGTCCTCCCCGGCATCGTCGTCGGCGCGCTGCTCGTGGCGGGCTTCGGCGCGTGGGGCATGTTCAAGCCCACTGCCCCCAAGGGCTGGGACACCCCCGAGGCCCACGTCATCGTCGGCAGCGAGTCCACGACCCGCTACGTCGTTCTCATGACCGACGGCAAGAAGCAGCTCCACCCGGTGCTCAATCTGGCCTCCGCCAAGCTTCTGCTGACGCCCGACAAGGCATCCGTCATCAAGGTCCGGGAATCCGAACTCGACAACGGCCATATTCCGCGCGGCCCGACTCTCGGCATTCCCTACGCGCCGGACCGTATGCCCAGCGCCGGCCAAGCGGGCAAACAGAAGCAGTGGGCGGTCTGCCAACAGCCGGGCGGCAACGGGAAAACCACTCAAAAGGCGGTTTTCCTTTTCTCGGACCGTGACCCGAAGGGGAAGCAGCTGAACGGGCCGCAACGGCTGCGGGGCAGCCAGGCCCTGTACGTCCAGGGACCGGACGGCGCCCGCTATCTCATCGACCCCAAGGGCACCAAATACCTCATCGGCGGCCCCGACTGGCAGAGCGCCGACACCGCCGACCACAACCTGCTGCTGCGCTCGCTCTTCCGCGACGGCGCCGTTCCGCAGCGCGTCACCAAGGACTGGCTCGGCACGTTCGAGGAAGGCACGCCCATCACCTTCCCCAAGGTGCGCGGCGCCATCGGCGAACCGGCCGGTGTGCCCACGCTCAACACCCGGGCCAACCGCATCGGCACCATCCTCCAGGCCCCGGCCGGCACCGGCACCCAGCACTACGTCGTGCTGCCCGGCAAGGTCGCGCGCGTCTCGGAGTTCGTCGCCAAGCTGCTGCTCAGCAGCAAGGCACTGGCCTCCCTCGGCCAGGCCGGCGCTCCCGAGCGGGTCAGCGCCGCGGACTTCACGCCCGACGCCGAGGAGTTCTACGGCACCTCCCGCTGGCCCGACCTGGTGCCGCGCCAGGCCAACTCCGTCGAGCGCGCCGCAGGCGGTGGCGCCGCCCGCAACACCGTGTGCAGCCTGTTCGGCGGCATGAGCGCAAAGGGCACCCTCGACCTGGGCACCTGGGCGGGCACCGACTACCCCGCCACCATCCCCGACGGCGCCACCAGCGCGTACGTCACCCCCGGGTCCGGTCTCCTCTACCGCCAGGTCACCGGGCGCCAGACCAGGAGCGGCGCGGTGTTCCTCGTCGCCGACACCGGGCTGCGCTACGCCGTGCAGTCCAACAACGACAGCGCCAAGGACACGTCGCGGATCGGCCGGAAGCCCACCCCGGCACCTGGCACGGCCGAGGAGGCGGACGCCGCCGAGGCCGCCGCGCCCGCCCGACAGCAGTCCGACGAGGCCCGCACCCGACTCGGGTACCGGGACGTCGACCCCGTCCCGGTACCCGCGAACTGGTCCGCCTTCCTGCCGACCGGACCGCGCCTGGACTCCAACAGCGCCAAGCAGCCACAGGGTTCGTAGCCTGATGAAGACCACACCCATGACCGGAACACTGCTGGCGGCGGCGCTCCTGGCGGCCCTGAGCGGGGCCGCGGGCCCGATGTCGCCCGACCTCGCCTCCGCCCCCGGCCCGGCCTCCCCGACCCTGTCGGGCAACGGCCAGTGCACGTACCCCGCGAAGCCCATCAAGGGCACGCCGTGGTCACTGCAACGCGTGCTCCTCGACCAGCTCTGGCAGCACACCAAGGGCAAGGACGCCCACGGCCGCCCGGTGCGCGTCGCCGTCATCGACACCGGCGTGGACAATCGCAACCCCCAGCTCAAGGACGCCGTGGACGTCGGCAGCGGCGCCGACCTGCTCGCGGACGGCAAGGGCGGGGGCACGGACGAGGCCGCCAAGGCCGCCAAGGGAGCCAAGGGCTCCGGGGGCTCCGGGGGCGACAAGGGCGGAGACGGGGCCAAGGGCCGGGCCGGCAGCGAGGACAGGAACCGAAGCCAGGGCGGGAGCCAGGGCGGGAATCCGGGACCGACCGTCGACCTCGTCGGCCACGGCACCAAGGTCGCCGGCATCATCGCCGCCCGGCCGTCCCCCGCCAGCGGGTTCGTCGGCATCGCCCCGGAGTCGGTCATCATCCCGATCCGGCAGAACGACGAAAAGGGCAGCGGCACCTCCCGCACCCTCGCCGCGGGCATCAAGAAGGCCGTGGACGAGGGCGCCCGCGTCATCAACATCTCCCAGGACACCACCGACCGGCTGGCGCCCGACTCCGACCTCGAGCTGGCCGTCAAGGCGGCCCTCGCCCGCGACGTCGTCGTGATCGCCTCGGCGGGCAACGACGGGCAGGACGGCAGGTCGAAGGACACCTACCCGGCCGCCTACCCAGGCGTGCTCGCCGTCGGCGCCTCCGACCGCAACAACGAACGCGCCCCCTTCTCCCAGTCGGGCCCGTTCGTCGGTGTCGCCGCACCCGGCGTCGAGATGGTCTCCACCGTGCCCGGCGGCGGCCAGTGCGTCGACAACGGCACCAGCTTCTCCGCGCCCTACGTGGCCGGAGTCGCCGCCCTCATCCGGGCCAAACACCCCGACTGGCGGCAGCACCAGGTGGTGGCGCAGATCGAGCAGACCGCCGAACGCGCCGCCGACGCCCGCGACCGGCACATCGGCTGGGGAGTGGTCGACCCCGTCCGCGCCCTCACCGAGGACGAGCGCCCGATCGACCGCGTCACCCCCCGCCAAGGCCCCGCCCGCACCGTCGCGGCCCCACAGCCCGCAGCCCTGCCGCTGGGGGAGACACCCCAGGAACGTAAGGTGCGGCTCGCGACGTACGCCCTGGGCGGCACGGCCGTCCTGATCGCCGTGATCGCGGGCTCGGCCATGGTCGTAAGAGACCGCAAGCGCCGCCCCTCGCACTAGGCGGCACCGGCACGAAGGAACCCATGACTCAGCCACTTCCCCCACACGACTCGCAGCGCCCGACGGTGCCCCAGGGCTTCGGCCCGGCACCGCAGCCGTTCGGCCCGCCACCGACCGGAGACAGCGGGCCACCACCGGGCGGCTCCCGCACCGGCGGGCGCCGCAAGGGCCTCGTCATCGCGCTCGCGGTGCTGCTCGTCGCCGGAGCGGGCACGGGTGGCTGGCTGCTCTGGGGCAAGGACGACAAGAAGGCGGCCCCCGAGGCGAAGCCCACCCGTTCCGTCGACGCGAAGCTCGACTGGATGGTCCCCATGCCCTCCCCGGACAAGGACCACGCCCAGCGCGTGGCCCCGCTGTGGTTCGCCAAGGGCAACGTCGTGATGAACACGCAGAAGACGGTGACGGCCTACAGCGTCGCCACCGGAAAGCCCAGCTGGACCGTCCCCGTCCCGGGATTCGCCTGCACACAGTCGCCCACGCCCGACGGCGGCGTCGCGGTGATCGTCTACGGCAAGGCGGAGTTCGAGTGCGACAAGCTGATGGCCGTCGACATCGAGCGCGGCCGTCAGCTGTGGACGAAGGACATGGTCAACGCGCAGGGCAACAAGGACATGCGCAGCAACGCCAACATCGTCATCAGCCACGGCCTCGTCAACGTGGCGGAGGTGGGTGAGGCCCTGGTCTACGACGCCAAGAGCGGGGCGAAGCGCAAGGCCGAGAACTACGGCTGCATGGAGCGCGGCTCGGCCGTGAAGGGCGACCGGCAGCTCACGGTCGCCCAGTGCCAGATCTTCGGGCGGCAGTTCGTGATGAACGTGGACCCGAAGACCGGCGTGGAGAAGTGGACCTGGAAGGTCATGGACGGCATCGAGGTGCACAACATCCTCTCCGCCGACCCTCCGGTGCTGGCGGTCGGCCGGGAGAACGACAACTCGCCCTCGGACATCGTGACGCTGGACGACAAGGGCCGTCTGAAGGCCCTGATATCCATCTCGGCGGGCCCGTACCACTTCGAGGAATGCCGAAAAGGAGTGCTGGCGTCCTGCGGCAGGACGGTGACCGACGACAAGACGCTCTACCTCTCCACCCGCAGTGACGAGACGAACCAGGACGGGGTGAGCGTCACCGCCATCGTCGCGATCGACCTGGCCACGGGCAAGAAGCGCTGGACCGCCCCTCTCGGTGGCAACCGCGCCAACCGGCCCGTCGCCATGCACGACGGACGCCTGCTCGTCTACCAGATGGCCACCAAGGACGAGGGCGGCAAGCTGCTCTCCCTCGACCCTGCCGACGGCACCCCGACCGTCTATATGAAGCTGCCCGAGGAGTCCGCCGAGCGGGAGTACTGGCTCGCCCGCCGCGGGACCGCCTACTTCCGCGACGACCGCCTCTACTTGGTCCCGGAAGAGGGCATGAGCGATCCCTCGATGATCATGTCGTTCCACTGACCCGCCCCTGTCAGCCCCGCCGAGCCACCAGAACGAGAACGCAGGAGTCCAGTCAGTGACGCAACCACCGAGCTACGGCTATCCGCAGCAGCCGCCATCGGCGCCGCTGCCCCCGGTGACGCCGCCCCCCGTCCCTTCCGCGCCCTCCCCACGCAGCGGTCCGCCCGCCTGGCGCAAACCGGCCCTCATAGGTCTCGTGCTCGCCGTCCTGCTCGCCGCGGGCGGCGGCGCGCTGTGGGCGTTCACCGGTGACGACTCGTCCGGTTCGAAGAAGCCCGCCGCCACCGCGAACGGCCCCGCCGCCGGCCGGGTCGCGTGGATGGCCGAGGCCCGCACCAAGCCGGACAAGGACAACAGGCAGGCCCTGGGCACCTGGTTCACCTCCTCGCTCGTCGTCAAGGCCGAGCCGGACATGGTCACCGCCTACGACATCAAGACCGGCGCGAAGAAGTGGTCCTTCCTCCTCCAGGGCCCGCTCTGCTCGGCCTCCCGGGAGTCCGAGGGGAACGTCGCCGTCATCGCCGCCAAGTTCGGCAGTGTCTGCACGCACCTGATGGCCGTCGACCTGCGGAGCGGCAAGCGGATCTGGGATGAGCTCCTCGTCCCGGAGAAGGACGCGGGCGATTCCCTCACCCCCGGCAAGTGGGCCAAGGCCAACCTCGAACTCGCCCTCCACGACGGCCACGTCTACGCGATCTGGGGCAACGGTGAGCAGACGCGACGCCTCAAGGACGGCAAGCGCATCGAGGAGGAGAAGCGCGACAGCTGCGAAATGGTCGACTCCGCGGGAGGTGACCGGCTCATCGCCATCACCTATTGCGGATCGGACAGCATCAAGATCCGCTCGATCAACCCCAAGAAGCTGGAGAAGTCGCGGTGGAGCCGGACCATCAAGCGCAATGACGGCTTCCTCTCCATCATCTCGACCAATCCGCTGGTCGTCACCCAGGCCCCGGGCAACGGTGGATCGGACAACCTGTACGACTTCGTCGTGCTGGACCCGGAGAGCGGAAAGGAAAAGGCCCGCGTCGCCTACAACACCCTCTGGGAGCAGGGGAATTGCTTCCTGGCCACTTCCGGCTGCACCGGGGCAGTAGTGGACAAGGACTCCCTCTACGTCGCCGGCCGCGGCGCGACCATGGCCTACGACCTGTCCAATGGCAAGGAGCGCTGGACCTTCAAGGCCGACGCCAACCGGCCGACCGTGCCCGTGTCCGTACGCAACGGCCGGCTCGCCGCCTACACCTTCGCCACCCCGGACCGCCCCGGTCGGATCTCCTACGTCGCCACGTCCACCGGCAAAGCGGAACGCGCCGTCGACCACACGGGCACGTCGGCGGACCTGAAGAACGAATCCCTCATGGCGAAATCCGAGGGCTTCCCCCGCCTGCTGAACGATCGCCTGCTCCTCGTCAACGACGGCGGGTTCGGCGCCGAGGACAGCGGAATGATCCTCGCGATCAGCGCACCGGACGACACGCAGTGAGTACGGCTACTCAGATCCGGTGAGTACCCCAACTCAATGACTACTCAAATGCGTTGGAGGAGTCACCGCATGTGACTAGAGTGATGCGGTGGCACGGCCAACGGGGCGAATCCCAACAAGGAGACGGTGAATCATGTCCGGCAAGCTCAGTACGCATGATGAGAAGCTCAAGAAGGCCGTGGGTGACCTCGACGAGGTCAAGACCATGCTGGGCGACACCATCCGCAACCTGACCACCGTCGTGGACGGCATCAGCTCCCACTGGCGAAGCGACGCCCAGCTCCAGTACGCCGAGCTGCAGCGGCGGGTGAACGACGACGTCCGCAAGCTCAACGAGTACCTGGACTTCACCCGCGAAGCGCTTCAGGCGAGCCGTGACGGTTTCAACCAGAACGAAGCCGACCGCCTGAACAGCTTCAAGATCGATGGCGGCGCCGGCAGCAGCGGCGTGCTGTCGCGCTTCAACGTCACTTCGTAGCACTTCTTCGTAGTACGCGCCCACGACGCAGCAGGACAGGGAGTTCCGATGGAAATCACGTACGAGGGCGTCATCAACGCCTCCGAGTCGGTGAAGAAGTCCGCCACGACGATGGCACAGCGCCTCGGGGACCTCCAGGCGCAGGTCAAGAACGTCGTCGACGACTGGGACGGTGAGGCCAAGGAGGCCTTCTACGCCCGCCAGCGCGGCTGGGACGCCACGGCCCAGGACCTCACCCAGACCCTCCAGAAGATCGGCGACCTCCTCCGCGAGGCCACCCACAGCTACCAGGCCGTCGACAAGAAGAACGCGGGCCGGTTCTAGCCGGTTTCCGCGGCTGCGGAGACCTGATGGCGGGGCGTGCCGGGCGGACTGCCGTCCGGGCACGCCCCATCGGTGTATCAGGGCTTGAGATCGAACTCCCCGTCCCGAGCCCCGAGCACGAACGCGCGCCACTCGCCCTCGGTATAGCGCAACACGGTCTCCGGATCGGCGGACGAGCGCATGGCCACGGCCCCGTTGGCCAGATACGCGATCTCGACACGCTCGTCGGAGGGGTCGGCATCGGGCGCGCTGAGCCACTCGGCATCGGAGATGTCCATGGCGTACAGCTCGGCTTTTTCTTGTTCGTCAGCCATTTTGTCGGGCTCCTTTGCGGGTCACGTTACCTTGTGGAACGTTTCGGGGAGATTGGCGGTATCGAGGCAGTCGAGCTGCCGGGCGATCTTTCGCGCGGCGGCGTTGAGGATGGCGATTCTGGCGTTTCGGCCTGCTTGGCCTGTGAGTTTGGTGTTGGCGGTCCATAGTCCGGCGCGCAGCAGCTTGCCGCCGCGGGGTGATGTGCTGAGTGGACAAGGAAAGTAAATGGTGGCGCCGAAATCGTAAGCCTCACTGCGGACCCCAAGTGGGTAGGGGGTGACCTCTCTTCCCATCTGCTTAGGGGGTGGCTTCAACATCTTCGCGTCGAACCACTGGAAGTAGATTGCTACGGTGAGCAGTCTGCTCTTCTCGGTGTCGGCGGTGATTCGGCAGAGTTCCTGCTCATCCTGCCCTCTCTGCGACGCCTCCAAGCCCCCTAGCTGGGACGAAAAGGATTCCGTCCCCCTGGGGCGGCGTTGCGTGAACTCCCTTAGTCCGGAGAGCGCATCGAGCTCACGGGCGACTTCCGTCGGGAGCAGTGATTCGCAAACCTTGGTGGCCGGAAGCAGTTGTTTCTCTCGTTGTTCGTTGCCGCTGTCGGTGCAGGATGTGATGGATAAGGCGAGCAGCGCGCACACGAACGACCTTATTGAGTGCGCCACCGATATCAACCTTTCTCGTGAGGGTTGAGCCCGAGGTACTCATTCGCGCTGGGGCCCCCACTGAGATACATGCTCTTGATCTGATCCTTGAGATTGGTATTGTTGGCCTCTCGGAAGAATTCGGAACTGCTAGCGCGGAGGTAGGAGTGAAATGCCTCGGCGATTTCATTCTCGCCCGCACCGAAGAACTCGTTCTTATCAACCTTGACGGCCTCATCCGGCGACATCTCAACCGCCTCAGCCGCCCTGTCAAACCGCTGCCCCACATACGTACTCACCATCCCGCCCGCCGTCTCCCCCGCCAGCGGCACGACCGAGACCCCCACCGCCGCCGCCCCCGGCACCGGCAGGACCGCCACCCCCGCACCGATCGTGGCTCCCACGACCCACTTCTTCCACTCCGTCGACCGGGCCAAGCTCTTGTTGTTCTCCTCGGCATCATGCGCGTGGTCCGCAGCCGCCTGTTCCACCCGGGCGTGGTCGAGAATGCCCCGCACCTCCGCCTCCGTCAGCAGCGCGCTGCGGCCGCGCACGTAACCCGCCTCGTCCGTCGCCGGGTTCGCGTCCAGCGCGCTCAACGTATGCAGATGCTCGGCCCGTGACACGTATCCGTGGGCCGTCTCGCTCTGGCCCAGCGTGCTGAGGAAGCCGATGGCGCCGTAGCGTCCGAACTCCGCCCGGCCTTCGTACTTCGCGGGGAAGGCCACCGCGTCCTGGCCCACGCCGTGGTCGCCGATGCCGGATACGGCGTAGTTGATGTCGTCGATGTACGCCGCTCCCATCCTGCCGAGGCTGTCGGCGATGCCCGACTGCCGGTGCATCAGGGAGTTGTCGTCGCCGTAGACGTACGCGACCTGTTCCATCACCCTCGCCGCCGCCCCGCTCCGGCGGTCCGCGCCCGTCGTGGTGTCGTACGGGCTGCCCGTCGTCGCCGCCTCCAGGGCGTGGCCCAGGGCGTTGTACCCCGCGATCCTGCCGGAATCGCCGGTGAAGGTGACGTCGGGGTGCCAGTGGCGGTCCTTGGTGAGGTACCGGAGGTTCTCGTTGACCTCCGACTCCCTGTCCACCGGGCCCGATACGCCCGTCGGCTGCTTGAAGAATCGCGCCGCGCCTTCCGGGCTGTGGCCCAGGGCCTGGAGGAAACCCGTCATCGGGTCCTGGCCGCGGTCGTTCTTTCCGCCGTGGTAGGTGAGGTCCGCCGTGTTGGCGGGGTTCGTCCAGAAGGACAGGTCGGCGCTGTTGACCTTCTTGTCCATGCGGACGAGAGCTTCGCCGTACGCGGCCAGGAACTTTCCGTCGTACTCACCGTGCCGCATGAGATTGCTCATCACCTGGAAGCCCCAGGGGTTCCCCGCGGCGTCGCTGCCGATCCTCTTCCCGCCCGCCTCGATGACCCCCGCCTTCCAGGAGTCCATCGCCTTGCTGTCGACCTGTGTCGCCGAAGCCAGGGTGACGCCGAGACTCTCCTGAAGTCCCCGCAGCAGGTCCGCCCGGCCCCGGCCCGGGCCGACCTGCTGCGGGTCGGCCATGTCGGCCCAGAAGCGGAGGACGCCCTGGGGGCCGAGGGAGGTGGCGATCCGTTCGCCGAAGAGCGGGTCGTTGCGGTGGGCTCCGAGCAGCGCGCCGAGCCGGGTGAGCTCCGCGTCGCTCATGGCGGAGCCCTTGGCGGCCAGTTCCAGGGCCCGCCCGGCGTCCTTCTCGGCCTGCCGTCGGCCGGCGCGGTCGTAGCCGTCCTGGTTGAAGCCCCGGTCGCGTGAGCCGTTGGGGTCCTGGAGCAGGGCCCAGTAGAGGTCGTCGTCGGCCTCCGTGGCGGACCGGAGCGCCCGCGCCACCGTCTCGTTGTGTGCGGCGACCGTCTCCTGGTAGCCCCTGGTGAGGGCCGAGGAAGGGGCCTCGGCGTACACACGCCCGTCCTCGTTCTGCTTCAAGTGCTTGTCGCGGGCGACCGCTTCCGCGACGTGGTCCAGCGTCTTGCGCGCCGCGCGGAAGCGGCCGAGCGCGTAGTCGAGAACGGCATGGACGTCCCGGGCCTCCTCGGCCGCGGCCAGCAGCTCCGTTCGGGTACGGGCCAGGTTGCGGAAGCAGGCGGTGGCCGCCTCGCCCTCCCAGTCACAGGCGTACAGCGGGTTCTCGACCTCGTGGCCGAACTTGTCGCCCACGCCCTGGATCCGCTTCGGCAGGGCCTGCCACGCCTCGACCGCCGCCTCCAGGGCGGCCAGGTTCGCCTCTCGTAGGGTCCGGTAGCCCAGCATGATCTGTGCCGTTCCCTACCGGTCGAACCGGTCGAACCGGTCGAACCGGTCGAACGTGCTGCGCGTCCGCTGGTCGTCGGCGTGGAAGTCACGCGCCGCCGCACGCAGGGGCGCCGCGACCTCGTGGTGCAGTGACCGCTCCAGCTCGTTCATCTGGTCCCGCCAGCGGTCGAGGAAGACCGCGAACGCGGGGGAGGAGCGAAAGCCCTTGAGCCCCTCGGCGACCGAGCCGGCCCCTCCCGTGCCCATCGCACTGTCGTCGGTCTTCCTGAAGACCGCCCGGACCTCGTCCGCCTTGCCCGCCTTGTCCCGGAGGAAGGACGGGGAGACCCGTAAGCGGCGCGGACCCGCAGGCCCCGGCCCGGTGGCCCCACCGGTCGCGCCCGCCTCGCCCGTCGCGTCCTTCGAGCTCGCGAGCCGCATCGCCGCGTCCGTGGGCTTCCCGGAGCCGTCGTAGCGATGCGGGTTGAAGCGGCGGTCCCACTCCTCGTCGAGCGCCATGTCGCCTCCCCGGCACACGTGTTGGCAGGTGTGTACGACGCTAGCGCCCGGCCATGACACCCGGACCCGTTTCCATGGATCTTCACCGGCGCCGTCACACCCCCCGTACCCTCACTCCGCCGGCAGCCACCCCGTCTGGATCAGCGCGGACCCGTGGCGCCGCGAGACGAAGACACCGCGGCCCGGCGGCAGGGGGCGGGGCTTCATGTCGCCCAGGAGCTCGCCCTCGCTCGGGTGGCCGGAGAGCAGGACACCCTGGGCGCCCAGCTCCTTGAAGCGCTGGATGAACGCCTCGTACGACGAGCGTCCGGCGCCCGCCGTGTTGCGGGCCAGGATGATGTTGACGCCCGCGTCACGCGCGAAGGGCAGATTGTCGAGCAGCACGCTCATGGGGTTGCCCGACGAGGACGAGACCAGGTCGTAGTCGTCGATCACGACGAACGCCCGCGGCCCCTGCCACCAGCTACGCGTACGCAACTGCTGCGGGGTGACGTCCGGGCCGGGGATCCGGCCGGCGATGAGGGCGTTCATGTCGCCCATGTACTTCTCCAGCGCGTTCTGCGTGGTCGCGTAGCCCACCAGATACGGCTCGGGGACGCACTCCAGCAGCCCGCGCCGGTAGTCGCCGACGCAGAACAGCGCCTCCTGCGGGGTGTACCGCTCGGTGAGCTGCTTGATGAGCAGCCGCAGCATCGCCGTCTTTCCCGCCCCCGACTCGCCGAAGACGGCGAACAGCGGCTGCTGGTCGAAGTCGACGAAGAGGGGTTCCAGATTCATCTCGTCGATACCGATGGCGACGCCCCGTTCCGGTGCGGCGTTGCCCGCCGGCAACGAGTCGGCCGCCAGCAGATGGGGGAGCATCCGTACCCGCGGGGCGTGCGGGCCGTGCCAGTTGCCCTCCACCGACCGGACGAAATCGGCCGTGGCCTCCGCGAGGTCCTCACCGCCGCCCGGCCGGCCGTCCACGCGCGGCACCGCGGCCAGGAAGTGGAGTGCCTCGGGCGTGATGCCGCGGCCCGGGGCGTTGACGGGGACGTTCCTGGCGCTCTTGCGGTCGAATTCGGAGTCGGTGGGGTCGCCGAGGCGCAGTTCCAGACGGCTCAGCAGCTGGTCCTTGAGGGCCGCGCGCATCTCCATGTAGCGGGCGGCGGTGATCACCAGGTGCACGCCGAAGCCGAGGCCGCGGGCGGCGATGTCGGTGATGACGGGCTCGAGGTGCTCGAACTCCGTGCGGAAGGACTGCCAGCCGTCGATGAGCAGGAACACATCGCCCCACGGCTCGTCCGGCAGCTGACCGGCCGCGCGCCGGCGCCGGTAGGTGGCGATGCCGTCGATGGCGTGGTCCCGGAAGAACGCCTCCCGCCGGTTGAGCACCCCCGCGACCTCGGCGACCGTACGCCGCACCTTGTCCGCGTCGAGCCGCGAGGCGATGCCGCCGACGTGCGGCAGGCCGTCGAGGGCGACCATGCCGCCACCGCCGAAGTCCAGACCGTAGAACTGCGCTTCGGCCGGGGTGTGCGTGAGCGCGAACGCGCCGACCATCGAGCGCAGCAGCGTCGATTTGCCCGAGCGCGGGCCGCCCAGGACCAGCATGTGACCCGCGGCCCCCGAGAAGTCCCGGTGCAGCACGTCGCGCTTCTGCTCGAACGGCTTGTCCACCAGCCCCAGCGGTACGACCAGCCCGCCCGGGCGCCCGTACCCGTCCGCGCTGAGACCGCGGCCCTCCACCGGGGCGAGCGGCGGGAGCAGCTGGTCGAGCGAGGGCGCCTCGTCCAGGGGCGGGAGCCAGACCTGATGGGCCGGCGGCCCCTGGCCGTCGAGGCGGCGGACGATGACGTCGAGGACCGTGTCGGACAGGGCGTCGTCGGACGCGTCGTCCCCGTCGTCGGGACGGACGGCGGACGGGTCCGGCGCGACATAGGTGACGGGCACCGGGGCGGCCGTGAACAGCACCGGGCGGCGCTCGACGGTCAGGTCCGAGCCCGCCGGATCGGGGGAGCCGGTGCGGTAGGGCGCGGAGACGTACGCCGCCTTGAACCGCGTCATCTCGTCCGTACCGAACTTGAGGTACCCCGAGCCGGGAATGGACGGCAGGTGGTACGCGTCCGGGACGCCCAGCGCCGTACGGGATTCGGCTGCCGAGAACGTGCGGAGGCCGACGCGGTACGACAGATACGTCTCCAGTCCGCGCAGCCGGCCCTCCTCCAGCCGCTGCGAGGCCAGCAGCAGGTGCACGCCCAGGGAGCGGCCGATGCGGCCGATCTGGATGAACATGTCGATGAAGTCCGGCTTGGCCGTCAACAGCTCGCTGAACTCGTCGATCACCAGGACGAGTGAAGCGAGCGGCTCCAGCGGGGCACCGGCCAGCCGCGCCTTCTCGTAGTCGTGCGTGTTGGCGTAGTTGCCCGCCGAACGCAGCAGCTCCTGCCGGCGCTGGAGCTCACCGGTGATGGAGTCCCGCATCCGGTCGACCAGGGTCAGATCGTCCGCGAGGTTGGTGATGACCGCGGCGACGTGCGGCAGCCGGGACATGCCCGTGAAGGTCGCACCGCCCTTGAAGTCCGCGAGCACGAAGTTCAGCGTCTCCGAGGAGTGCGTGACGGCCAGCCCCAGCACCAGGGTGCGCAGCAGCTCGGACTTGCCCGAGCCGGTGGCGCCGACGCAGAGGCCGTGCGGGCCCATGCCGTCCTGCGCCGCCTCCTTGAGGTCGAGCATGACGGGCGAGCCGTCCTCACCGACGCCGATCGGCACCCGTAGCCGCTCCGCCGCCGACCGCGGCCGCCAACTGCGCGCGGCGTCCACCGAGCCCGCGTCGCCGAGCGCCAGCAGATCGGTGAAATCGAGGTTGGCGAGCAGCGGTTCGTCATCGTCGCCACCGCCCGTGCGCAGCGGCGCGAGCTGCCGCGCCAGCGCCTCGGCGGCCTCGGGGGACAGCGTGTCCGGCTCCCCTTCGTACGCCGCGACCTGCGACTGGAGACGCAGCCGGCCCGGGGTGACGACCACCGACAGCCCGCCGCGCTCCTCGTCCAGCTCACCGGGGACCACCTCGACGACGGTGACGCCCTGCAGGCCCTCGGCGGCGGCGAACGCCGAGTCCGGCGGCACCGTGGCGCCGTCCAGGACGACCACCACGTGCGGCTGGTCCAGCAGCGGCTGACCGTCCCGGCTGAACCGGGTACGACCCTCCAGCCGCGGCGCCAGCAGCTCCTCCAGCTCCCCGAGGTCGTCACCGATGGTCCGCCGCGTGCCCGCGCCGTCGATCCGGCCCGGCACCTGCACGTGCGGCAGCCACTTCGCCCACTCCCACCGCTCGGCCGCGCCGCGCCCCGCGACGACCGCGACGAGGAGGTCCTCCGGCGAGTGCAGCGTGGCGAGCTGGGCGAGCAGCGCGCGGGCCGTGCCGTGCACCGTCTCCGGCTCACCCGACAGGGTCACGTGGTAGAAGGCCCGCAACGACACCGCCACCGGCATGCCGTCCAACGAGCCGTGCGTGGCCAGGAACCGCTGCATCGCACCGGCCGTCAGCGGCTCCAGCTCGTCCATCGGCGCCGTCTCGGGGGCCACCAGCGGGGTCGCGAGCTGCTGTGCGCCGAGCCCTATCCGGGCCTGCCCGAAGTCGTCGTCGCTCACCCGCCGCTCCCACACCCGGCTCCCCTCGGCGACCACCGACCACAGCTGCTCGGGCGCGGGATGCGTATAGAACTGGGCGTCGCGCTGCGCACGGGCGGTCCGCCGCACGGTCCTTCGCGTCTGTGCGAGGTATTTGAGGTAGTCGCGGCGCAGGTCGGCCAGCTCGCCCTGGGTGCCCTGACGATGCCGGACGATCATGGTGATGGTCATGCCGAGCGTCGAGACCATCATCAGGACGCCCATGACCTTCATCATCGGGGCGGCCCCCGGCATGAAGAAGTACACCGCCGACGAGGCCATGCCCAAGGTGGGCAACAGCTGCATCAGCATGCCCTCCTGGCGGCCGCGCGGCAGCTCGGGAGGGGACTCCAGCCGTAGTTCCGCGCTCGGCACCTCAGGCGGGAGAGCCCGCGGCTGGCGCTTGACGACGACCTGGCTCACGGACTGCCTCAACCCCTCGACGCGGCAGGAAAGTTCCTTGTCCGGTGCCCCCGTGGCCCCGGCCTCCTCCGCGAGACGGTGATCCTATCGGCGTACGAACGTTCTCCCCGGGTAGGGTTGCCAGCCGCCCGTATGCACGAACGAAGCCCGGCCGCCGCCGTCGCGCGGCGAAAGTCGCACGCGCGGACAACCGAGGCGGACACGGTCACGCACGTGAAGCGGCACCGCGAACCAGCACCGCGAACCAGGGGGACACCAAAGGTGAGTACGTCCGCTACGACAGGCTTCTGCAGGGTGACCGTCGTCGCGCCGGACAGCCGGATCGACGTCGCCCTCCCCGAGGACATCGCCGTCGCCGACGTCTACCCCGAGCTCCTGCGGCTGACCGGACAGACCCAGGCCCCCGGCACCCCCACCGGCTATCACCTCGTACGCCGCGACGGCACCGTCCTCGAAGGCGCCCGCACCCTCGCCGCCCAGCGCGTCCTGGACGGGGAACTCCTCGCGCTGCGCCCCTTCGCCGACTCGCTGCCGCCCGCCGTCCACGACGACGTCTCCGACGCCGTGGCCGCCGCCGTCACCCGCGACCGCGCCCTCTGGGACGACCGGCTGCTGCGCGTCGGCGGCCTGTGGGGCGGCGCGCTGCTGCTCGTCCTGCTGGCCTTCGCCCTCTGGTCCGCCGACCCGCTCCGCCACGACACCCACGGTCTGCCGGGCATCGTCGCCGGCGCCGTCGGTCTCTTCCTGACGGCGTTCGCCGGTGTCCGGGCGCGGGTCTACGACGACCGCGGCTCCGCCGTCGCCCTCGGCCTGGCCGCCCTGCCGCACCTGATGGCCGCCGGAGCCGGCGTGCTGCCCCCGGGGGCGGGCGAGGGCGTCGGCCGGCTCCAGTTCCTGCTCGGCTGTGTCGCCGTCCTCGTCGGCTCCGTCGTCCTCGTCGCCGCGCTGCCCTCCGGCGACGCCCCCTTCGTCGCCGCCGTCGTCGCCTCCGCCACCGGCACCCTCGCCACCTTCTGCGCGATCCTCACCGAAGCCGGACCCACGGCCGTCGCCGCCGTCTGCGCCGCTGTCGCCCTCGGCGCCGTCGCCTTCCTGCCGGGCCTCTCCGCCCGCGTCGCCCGGCTGCCCATCGGCTACGCCGCGCCCCGCTCCACGGTCGGCGACGACCTCGACACCCCGCCCGGCGGCCACACCTCCGAGCCCGTCGACGCCGAGCGCATCGCCGCCCAGGCCCGCCGCGGCCATGAACTGCTGCTCGGCCTCGTCGGTGGCTGCTCGGCCGTCGTCGTCGGCTCGGCCGCGGTCCTCGGCTTCTCCGCCGACCCCTGGGCCCAGGCCCTCGCCCTGGCCGCCGGGGCGGCGACGCTGCTGCGCGCCCGTCTCTTCCGCTACACCGCGCAGGTCACCACCGTCCTCGCCGCCGGGCTCGGCGCTCTTGCCCTGCTGGTCCTCGGCCTGTCCCTGAACCCGCCCGCCGCGGCTGTCCGCGCCCTCGCCGACCACGACGGCGGCCCGCTCGACATCCGCACGGTCTGGCTCGCCGCCGCCGTCACCGCCGGCGCCGCTCTGCTCACCGGCATCGCACTGATCGTCCCCAGCAAGGGCCTGTCACCCTTTTGGGGGCGGCTCTCCGATATTTTTGAGAGCGCCCTCCTGCTCTCCCTCGTCCCGCTGTGCCTCGCCGTCCTTGACGTGTACGCCACGGTTCGGGGTCTGACCAGCTCATAAGGGACGGGATACGGCCCTCGCAGGGTGCGGGACGCGGACCGGGACGGACCAGGACGACCCCGTCCGGGGCCGCGGTGCCCGGCTGGTACTGTGTGTAGTGGCCGTTTGTGTACGCGCCTCCGGACCGCCCGTAAGGGCTTCTGGGGACAGCGCCCAGCGGACCTCGCCTCCCGAGTCACGGAAGCTCCCCTGAGATCAAGACCAGGGGCACTCGGCGGCTGAAACTGAGAATTTGAGGAGTACGCGTGTCGCTCGACGCCGCTACGAAGAAGCAGATCATGACCGAGTTCGCCACCAAGGAGGGCGACACCGGCTCCCCCGAGGTCCAGGTCGCGATGCTCACCCGCCGCATCTCGGACCTGACCGAGCACCTCAAGACGCACAAGCACGACCACCACTCCCGCCGTGGTCTGCTGCTCCTGGTCGGCCAGCGTCGCCGCCTTCTGCAGTACCTGGCCAAGAAGGACATCACGCGCTTCCGCGCCCTGGTCGAGCGCCTCGGCATCCGCCGCGGTGCCGCGGGCGCCAAGTAAGACATCGTGAAGGGAGCGGTTCCCACATCTGGGGGCCGCTCCCTTCGCGTATCTCGTGGGACCCGGAAGCTTTGTAGTCTGGTCCCACAACGGAACAACGACAGAACAGCATGACGGAGGAGGCGCCGGCCTCGCCGCCGGTCCTCGGTAGTGGCCCCCGGAACAGGGATTCCGGGCGCTTCGATCGAAGACCGGCCCGCACAGAGCAAGCCGCGGCGCCCCTCCACCAACGTCCCCGCCACACGGGCAGGGACGCAGACGAGGAGATATCACTGGTGGAGAACGAGACCCACTACGCCGAAGCCGTCATCGACAACGGCACCTTCGGCACCCGCACCATCCGCTTCGAGACGGGCCGCCTGGCCAAGCAGGCCGCCGGCTCCGCCGTGGCGTACCTGGACGACGACACCATGGTGCTGTCGGCCACCACCGCTTCGAAGAAGCCCAAGGACCAGCTGGACTTCTTCCCCCTGACGGTCGACGTCGAGGAGCGCCAGTACGCGGCCGGCAAGATCCCCGGCTCGTTCTTCCGTCGTGAGGGCCGCCCCTCCGAGGACGCGATCCTCACCTGCCGCCTGATCGACCGCCCGCTGCGCCCCTCCTTCAAGAAGGGCCTGCGCAACGAGATCCAGATCGTCGAGACGATCATGGCGCTCAACCCCGACCACCTGTACGACGTGGTCGCCATCAACGCCGCCTCCTGCTCCACGCAGCTCGCGGGCCTGCCCTTCTCCGGTCCGATCGGCGCCACCCGCGTGGCCCTGATCAAGGGCCAGTGGGTGGCGTTCCCGACCCACACCGAGCTCGAGGACGCCGTCTTCGACATGGTCGTGGCCGGTCGCGTCCTCGAGGACGGCGACGTCGCGATCATGATGGTCGAGGCCGAGGCCACCGAGAAGACCGTCCAGCTGGTGGCGGACGGCGCCGAGGCCCCGACCGAAGAGGTCGTCGCCGCCGGTCTCGAGTCGGCGAAGCCGTTCATCAAGGTCCTGTGCCGCGCCCAGTCCGAGCTCGCGGCCAAGGCCGCCAAGCCCGAGGGCGAGTTCCCGGTCTTCCTGGACTACCAGGACGACGTCTTCGAGGCGCTCTCCGCCGCGGTCACCGCGGAGCTCTCGCAGGCGCTCACCATCGCCGGCAAGCAGGACCGCGAGACCGAGCTGGACCGCGTCAAGGAGCTCGCCGCGGAGAAGCTCCTCCCGGCCTTCGAGGGCCGCGAGAAGGAGATCTCCGCCGCGTACCGTTCGCTGACCAAGAAGCTGGTCCGCGAGCGCGTCATCAAGGACAAGGTCCGCATCGACGGCCGTGGCGTCACGGACATCCGTACGCTCGCCGCCGAGGTCGAGGCCATCCCGCGCGTGCACGGCTCGGCGCTGTTCGAGCGTGGCGAGACCCAGATCCTGGGCGTCACCACCCTCAACATGCTCCGCATGGAGCAGCAGCTGGACACCCTCTCCCCGGTGACCCGCAAGCGCTACATGCACAACTACAACTTCCCGCCGTACTCCGTCGGCGAGACCGGCCGCGTCGGTTCGCCGAAGCGCCGCGAGATCGGCCACGGCGCCCTGGCCGAGCGGGCCATCGTGCCCGTGCTGCCGTCGCGCGAGGAGTTCCCCTACGCGATCCGTCAGGTGTCCGAGGCCCTCGGCTCCAACGGCTCGACCTCCATGGGCTCGGTCTGCGCCTCCACCATGTCGCTGCTGAACGCCGGTGTGCCCCTCAAGGCCCCCGTCGCCGGTATCGCCATGGGTCTGATCTCCCAGGAGATCGACGGCAAGACGCACTACGTCGCCCTCACCGACATCCTCGGTGCGGAGGACGCGTTCGGTGACATGGACTTCAAGGTCGCCGGCACCAAGACCTTCGTCACCGCGCTCCAGCTCGACACCAAGCTCGACGGCATCCCCGCCTCGGTCCTGGCCGCCGCGCTGAAGCAGGCCCGCGACGCGCGCCTCCACATCCTCGATGTGATGAACGAGGCCATCGACGTCCCGGACGAGATGTCCCCGAACGCCCCGCGGATCATCACCGTCAAGATCCCGGTGGACAAGATCGGTGAGGTCATCGGCCCCAAGGGCAAGATGATCAACCAGATCCAGGAGGACACCGGCGCCGACATCACGATCGAGGACGACGGCACCATCTACATCGGTGCCGCCGACGGCCCGGCCGCCGAGGCCGCCCGCGCCACGATCAACAGCATCGCCAACCCGACCATGCCGGAGGTCGGCGAGCGCTACCTGGGTACGGTCGTCAAGACCACCACCTTCGGTGCCTTCGTCTCCCTCATGCCGGGCAAGGACGGCCTGCTGCACATCTCGCAGATCCGCAAGCTCGCCGGTGGCAAGCGCGTGGAGAACGTCGAGGACGTGCTCGGCGTCGGCGCCAAGGTCCAGGTCGAGATCGCCGAGATCGACCAGCGCGGCAAGCTCTCGCTGATCCCGGTCATCGAGGGCGAGGACGGCGACGAGGCTAAGGACGAGTCCGCCAAGTGACGTCCCGTAGTACACGGAAGACGGCCCGCACCTCTTCGGAGGGGCGGGCCGTCGCCCGTACCCAAACGCTTCTCAAGGGCGAGAACGGCATCGGCACGGTCCGCAGGACCACCCTCCCCGGTGGCCTGCGCATCGTCACCGAGACCCTGCCGTCCGTGCGCTCCGCGACCTTCGGCATCTGGGCCAACGTCGGCTCCCGCGACGAGACCCCGACCCTCAACGGCGCCACGCACTATCTGGAGCACCTGCTCTTCAAGGGCACCTCCAAGCGCAGCGCGCTCGACATCTCCTCCGCCATCGACGCAGTCGGCGGCGAGATGAACGCGTTCACGGCGAAGGAGTACACCTGCTATTACGCACGTGTCCTCGACACCGATCTGCCGCTGGCCATCGACGTCGTCTGTGACATGCTCACCGGCTCGCTCATCGAGGCCTCGGACGTCGACGCCGAGCGCGGCGTGATCCTCGAAGAGATCGCGATGACCGAGGACGACCCCGGCGACTGCGTGCACGACCTGTTCGCGCACACCATGCTGGGCGACACGCCGCTGGGCCGCCCGGTGCTCGGCACGGTCGACACGATCAACGCCCTCACCCGCGACCAGATCGCCCGCTTCTACAAGAAGCACTACGACCCGACCCACCTGGTCGTGGCCGCCGCGGGCAACGTCGACCACGCCAAGGTCGTCCGCCAGGTGCGCGCCGCGTTCGAGAAGGCCGGTGCCCTCTCCCGCACGGACGCCGTGCCGGTCGACCCGCGCGCGGGCACTCGCACGATCCGCACCGCGGGCCGCGTGGAGCTGCTGGGCCGCAAGACCGAGCAGGCGCACGTCGTCCTCGGCATGCCGGGCCTGGCCCGCACCGACGAGCGTCGCTGGGCGCTCGGCGTGCTCAACACCGCCCTCGGCGGTGGCATGAGCTCGCGGCTCTTCCAGGAGGTCCGGGAGAAGCGCGGACTCGCCTACTCCGTCTACTCCTACACCTCGGGCTTCGCCGACTGCGGCCTCTTCGGCGTCTACGCCGGCTGCCGCCCGAGCCAGGTCCACGACGTCCTCAAGATCTGTCGCGACGAGCTGCACAAGGTCGCGACCGAGGGGCTCAGCGACGAGGAGATCACCCGCGCCGTCGGGCAGCTCTCCGGCTCCACGGTCCTCGGGCTGGAGGACACGGGCGCGCTGATGAACCGCATCGGCAAGAGCGAGCTGTGCTGGGGCGAGCAGATGTCGGTCTCCGACATGCTGACGCGCATCTCGGCCGTCACCCCGGACGAGATCCGGGAAGTGGCCCGCGATGTACTGGGACAGCGTCCTTCGCTGTCCGTCATCGGCCCGCTGAAGGACAAGCAGGCGGCCAGGCTCGACGCGGTCGTGGCCTGACGCTCCTGACAGATCCCGTCTGATTCCGACTGGTCCTGAGTGATCCTTAGGGATCATTGAGAGAAGGAAGCACCAAGGATGAGCAAGCTGCGCGTGGCGGTCATCGGCGCCCAGGGCCGGATCGGCTCCGAGGCCGTACGAGCCGTCGAAGCCGCCGCCGACATGGAGCTGGTGGCCGCGCTGGGCCGGGGCGACAAGCTCGACACGCTGACCGGGGCGGGCGCCCAGGTCGCCGTCGAGCTGACCCACCCCGACTCGGTCATGGACAACCTCGAGTTCTGCGTCGCCCACGGCATCCACGGGGTGGTCGGCACCACCGGCTGGACCGACGACCGCCTCGCCCGGCTGACCGGCTGGCTCGACGCCAAGCCGGGCACCGGCGTGCTCATCGCCCCGAACTTCTCCATCGGGGCCGTGCTGACCATGGCCTTCGCCCAGCAGGCGGCCCGCTTCTTCGAGTCGGTCGAGGTCGTCGAGCTGCACCACCCGAACAAGGCCGACGCCCCTTCCGGCACCGCCACCCGTACCGCGCAGCTCATCGCGGCGGCGCGGCGGGAGGCGGGCTGCGCCCCGCAGCCCGACGCCACCACGACCGCCCTGGACGGCGCGCGCGGCGCGGACGTCGACGGGGTGCCGGTGCACTCGGTGCGGCTGCGCGGGCTGCTGGCCCACCAGGAGGTGCTGCTCGGTGACACCGGCGAGACGCTGACCATCCGGCACGACTCGCTGCACCACAGCTGCTTCATGCCGGGCATCCTGCTCGGCGCGCGGCGCGTGGTGGACACCCCGGGCCTGACCTTCGGGCTGGAACACTTCCTGGATCTGGGCTGAGAACCGTGCGCGCAAAGATCGTCTATTTCGCCCTGGCCGCCGTCCTGGTCGCCTACTTCGTCCTGGTCGGCAGCCGCGGCGTCATGCTCATCCAGCAGGGCACCCTGCTCACGGTCGCCTTCGGCGTCTCCGTGCTGGTCCTGCCGTTCATCGGTGCCTGGTTCCTGTACCAGACCACCAAGTTCGCGCGCGCGGCCGACCGGCTGGCGCGGGAGCTGGACGCGGAGGGCGGTCTGCCGGTCGACGAGCTGGTACGGACCCCGAGCGGCCGTATCGACCGCGACTCCGCGGACGAGGTCTTCGCCCGTCGCCGGGCCGAGACCGAGGACGCCCCGGGTGACTGGCGCTCGTGGTTCCGGCTCGCCGTGGCCTACCACGACGCCCGTGACACCCCGCGGGCCCGCAAGGCCATGCAGCGGGCGATCGCCCTGCATGGGGGCACCTCCCAGCGGTAGCTGGGGGAGGGAAGCCGGTCGGCGTCGAGGCGTAGGCCGTCGCCATCGTGTTCTCAAACGCGGGGGGGGGGGGGGGGGGGGGGGGGGGGGGGGGGGAGGGGCGGTGGGGGGGGGGGGGAGGGGGACCCGCTGGGGGTGGGGGGGGTGCTTCTTGTGTTGGTCTCTCCCAGC